>JAGHUN010000102.1 GCA_018064805.1 Candidatus Colinaster scatohippi | reverse complement strand
GTTGCATGGTAATCATTGAGTGTGCTTACTGTCTGAATCTTTTCAAACTGAGGTATTCCATTGTTATCTGCATATGAATATACATCAATAATATTCTTAAGCTCATGAACAATATACATGAACTTTCCATCCCCGGAGAACTTTATATGTCTTGGAGCTGACTCCTGCTCACTATGAATGATATCAACAAGCTTAAGCTTACCTGTCTCAAGATCTACACTATAAACATCCGTATAATCCATTCCAAGATCTGCAGCACACAGATATTTATTATCTCTTGTCATTTTTACACAGCTTACATGTGGCCTGAAGCTTCTTTCAGCCATATTGCCCCAACCTCTGTGGAATATCTCATCGCAAATAGAATCAAAGGTTCCGTCATCCTTAAGCCTAAGTACCGTAATCTTACCATCATGGTATCCTGCAACAAACAGATACCTGTCTGTATAATCAGTCGACAAATAGCAGCCTCTCATACCATTAATTGTAGAGTTACCAATTACTGTAAGATTACCGTCTTTTTCTATTCTGTAAGCCTCAACACCAAAATCGGTAATGGAATACAGGTACTTTTTATTATGAGAAATAGTTACATAAGAGGAATTAGTAATTCTAACTCTGTCTTTTAATTCAAATTTACCTGCCTTAACATCGACATCATAAATTGTAATCCCATGGTCATCTCCATGAGTATAGGTTGATACATATGCAACATACTTTTCGCTCATAATTACCTCCTAAATCATATCTGCACTAAAAGTCAGACTGCTAATTAAATAGAGAAAACAAATCAAAACATCTTACATTAGTCCACATTCTGTTAATTCGCTCATTATCTTCATCCTCAAAGCATGCCATAACGACACTTCTGTCAACAACATCCTTAGTCGGATACTGGGCATAGAGCTGACGCTTTAACTGTTCTTCATCAGTTAATAATATATAGTCTTCATTTTCACAATCTTCCGAATCAAAGAAGTAGGCAATGTTATATTCTACACCATCTTCCTCTTCTTCTGTACCATAATTCCAGTCAATATAATCAAATATGAGATTGCTGTCACCACCAGAAATTACAGATGTATAACCAATATAATACATATTTCTTATAGCATTATCAGGTCTTGAAACGAAATTGATAAATGCTTCTGCAGCCTGCTGCTTGCGCGGATCCTCGGCCATTCCCTTTTCTAGCATTACCCAGCCATCAAACCAAAGATTTGTGCCTTCCTCCGGAGCTGAATAATATAATACAAGTCCATCCTCGTCAGCCTGATCCATAGTATAAACAGCATCCCCTGACCATTGCTCATTAGCAACTACCTTACCTGTAACCATATCAGCTTTTCCGGCATCGGTTTCAAAGGAATATACATTATTTTTACACATTGTTAAAACATTCTGAACACCTTCAACCGTAGCTACATCCGTACGATTGAGAACCTCCGATAATCTGTCATGATAATCGGTTCCGGCAATAAAATCTTCGGCTGTTATCTCATCATAATAGTACTGCGCTACCGCACCGAAATATGCATCTCTTACAGAATCCTTAATTGTCACCCTTTTATTGTATTTCGGATTACTAAGAAGGTCCCAATGTGCGGCATCCTCCTCAGATACCTCCTCAGGATTATAAACAAGGCCCAAAGTACCCCACATATATCCTGCAGCATATTTGCTTAATATCTCCCCATTAATATTTAAGGTATCATATACACCCTTAATATATGGAGATACGCCCTTAGCATAATAGTTGTTTTCTACTTCCACATTATAGAAATCATCCGAAAAAGGAACAAGCATCCCCTCTCTCATCATTTTCATAATCATATATTCCGAAGGGCATACAAGATCATATACATCACCAATTGTTAACTGATTATATAATTCTTCATTCGTGCCAAAAGTTGAATACTCTATTTTAACTTTTTGTCCGTATGTCTCAAAATACCATTCCTCAAAGTCGGTTGTCATCTCATTAATGCCAAGGATTTCTGTTCCATCAGAAAGATCTATTAATTCTTCTTCATCCCAGTCTCCCAGGTCAATATATTCTTCCCAGTTGCTTACCCTGAGAACAATAGCATCGGATTCTTCTTCACCACATCCAAGTAATCCAAAAGAAAGCAAAGAAAGGGCAAGAAGCACAAGCAGCATTTTTCTAATCTTCATTATGCTCTCCCTCCTTCTTCATCCTTGTTATTGATATTCATAACAACAACTGACACAACAACTATCAAGAAAATAATGGCTGATAAAGCCCAAAGCGCAGTCTTAATGCTTGTCTGTGATCCTCTTGTAGCATTAACAACATAAGTACTGATAGTATCAAATGTAGCCGGTTTTGTATAAGTAGCTATAAAATAATCATCAAGCGACAATGTAATCGCAGTCATAAATCCTGACAAGATGCCGGGAACAATCTGAGGAATAACAATTTT
>JAGHUN010000041.1 GCA_018064805.1 Candidatus Colinaster scatohippi | reverse complement strand
AGGTTTGAAAGAGGCTCATCCATAAGGAATACCTTAGGGTTACGTACGATTGCACGACCCATAGCAACTCTCTGTCTCTGACCACCTGAAAGAGCCTTTGGCTTACGATCAAGAAGTGCTGAAAGATCAAGGTTTCTAGCTGCTTCACGAACCTGCTTATCGATCTCATCCTTTGGAACCTTACGGAGCTTAAGACCGAATGCCATGTTATCGTATACAGTCATATGTGGATAAAGAGCGTAGTTCTGGAATACCATTGCGATATCACGGTCCTTAGGCTCAACATCGTTAACTAATCTGTCGCCGATATATAACTCACCTGAAGAAATATCCTCAAGACCTGCAATCATACGAAGTGTAGTAGACTTACCACATCCTGAAGGTCCTACGAAGATGATGAATTCCTTGTCAGCGATCTCAAGGTTGAAATCCTTAACGGCTTCAAATCCGTTTGGATACTTTTTGCAAATGTTCTTTAATGATAAACTTGCCATTTTTAATAACCCTCCTAATATTTGGGACTATTCCCATCACTAAATACGAGTATATCCTATCCGCCTATAATAAAAAATAGGCAATCTGCTAAAAAATTAAGTTCTTTTCTAGCAGATTGCCAAATATTACTTTGTCTCTTCTACAGGATCTATATCATCTGTAACTCGTACACTCTTTACATCCTGCATATTTGAATCATAGAACACTAACTGGTTCTTACCTCGTCTCTTAGCTTCATACAGGGCCTTATCAGCTGCCTGATATGCACTCTGGAAGTCTGTTGCATCTCTAGGGAATACAACCGCTCCAATACTGGCCGTAGCAGAATACTTAACATAATCACCGGCCTTAAACTGATGGAAGAAGTTCGTAATTCGAACACCCTCTCTCTCTAACTGTTCATCACTCTTAATATTCTTAAGGAAGAGTACGAACTCATCACCACCAAGTCTTCCCATTATATCTGTAACACGGAACTCATTGGTAAGTGAATGTCCAAGTGTTCTTAACACTTCGTCACCAAACGCATGACCCATTGTATCATTAATCTTCTTGAAGTTATCAATATCAAAAAGGAACATCAGACACTGTGAATCAGGATTCTCATCCATAAACTCCTGTATCTTTCTCTCAGTAGCAATCTTGTTATTAAGCGAAGTAAGCAAGTCTGTATCGGCCTTATCGGCAAGATCCTTATTCTCTTCACCATACTGGAACTTACTGATTATAACCATTGCAACCAAAATTACAACGAAAAGACATATTGAAATAGCAAGCTCAATTACAAGTTTTCTTCCTGCACTTGTTGCACTTCTAAGCACTGTATTAACATATTTCTGATTAATTGCCACAATCAACTGCCAATCGCTTACACCTATAGGCGCAATACATACAGTTCTTGTCTCGTCACCCTTGTTGGCAACAAATGCCATTTTATTCTTCTTCTCAGCACGAAGCTTAACCTGAGATAATGAAAGCTCTGACAAAGTCGCTGTACTTAAATTGGTAAATAAATTGCCCTCTGATGTAAAGTAACTGTTATTACCGGTTCTTGAAATAATATCACCATTAGCAGTCATAAGAGCAAATGCAACTCCTCCGCCATAATCATCTCTCGATAACGAAGAATGTATCTCACTGCTATCTGCAAAAAGATAAATATTACCGGCAATTACTCCCAATTGATGATACGGAATTATTGCAACATATCCCGATCTCTGCATAATACCATCATTAGGTGTATAACATAACTGATTAACCGAACCATTATAGAAGTAATCTCTCTTGGAAATATCAACCTCTGTACCGATACTTGTAATAGCCTTACCTTCCTTATCAGCAACTAAAACAAGATATACATCCTTAATCTTGCTTGATAGGTTAACGGCACATGCCCTTTTCTCTGCATCACCAAAATCACTATCAGTTTCAATCTCGGACACAGCTCCTTCACCGGCTCTGATAAGATTAATCAACTTCGTTCCAACTTTTACTGCATTCAATGATGACTCTGTAGTCAATGTTTTGTATGTGTTAGCAGTAGCAGTCTCCTTATTACTAACAGAGAACTTACTTACCATTATCATAACAACAACAAACAGAATAACAGCGGTAACACCCCATTGAGCAACGATTCCCTTATTTAGATTGTTCTTCTTTTTCTTGCCCATTCTTTTCCCCTTGGTACTCTTTATTATCCAGCTTGGCAAAAATCCTCTTCCAAATGAAACCGCATATATATGCAGGTCCTGAAATACCGATAAGAATATACACCGGAATCACATACCATCCAATAGGAATAATATTAATTCCCATCCAAGACAGTACCGCAAATACTAGCAAGCCTACAGGAAGAATTAATGCCACCAGCATCATCACTGTATACGGAAGATTAATAATTGCTAACAGTATTGCATTCTTAATTGTGATTCCAATCGTATCATCAAAATGCGAAAGTACCGGATATATATACGCCATAATGGCGAATACTACTATTACAATGTTAATTGCAAGAATAAACATACCCCTCGACATGTTCGCATATGACCCACCTGCCAGGATCTTGAATATACTTGCAATAGTAAGCATAAAAATCATATTGGCCATCCAAATAACAGTAGCCTGCCTGAAATTCTGCTTAAACGACTTGAAGAAATCCGCCCATACATAGGATTCTTCATTCTTAGCCATTTTATTAGTGGTATAGTACATTGCCGTCCACACCGCACCTATTGTGAATACCGGTATCGAGCAAAACACACACAACAGATTAAGAATTACAAGATCTGTTATTTTTCCCAAAAAAGAAATTACAGGATTTTCGCCCTTAAACATCTATTCACCCACTTCAAATGATTTTAGTCTATTATATTATATGCCCTAAACTTTACTTTTTGCAACATCATAATATAGCAAATTATTCGCTTAAAAATTAAACTCAACAAAATTGTGCTATATGTGTCTTCTCATAGGTGTATATATTATGCCATCCTCTTCCATTTTTCCGGCTGTATCCACAAATCCCAGTTTATGATAGAATCCAACTGCATACGGAGATGAATTTACCGTTACATATTCGGTGTCAGTATTATGTCTAAGACAGTCACACATATATTCAACTATATTTGTCGCAATCCCTCTGTAATGATATGCGCCATCAACAAAAAGAAGCGATATGTGACTAATATTACGAACAGAACCGACTCCTACAATTTTGCCATCCATAGTCGCAACATAGACATCATAATGACCGGTCAAAAATAGTTTCTTTAGATTTTCACTTGTTACAAATTCAGCAAAGGACTCCGTACCTTTTTTGCCATATTCCTTTGCCTCAAACTTAAGAAATACCCTAAATGCGAGTTCCATCGCACTTTCCCATTCGTCGTCCCTGGCTCTTCGAACTATTAGATTTTCCATATCGATAGCAACTTTTTCCAAAAAGACCTCATCCTCTCCATGAAATCATTAAAATAATCATCAATGGATTTCTTAAGTGTATCAACAACATTTTCCTTAACTACTTCTGCAGCAGAATCAATAACCTGACTTTCAACAGCCTTAATCATATCGTCCGTACTTTCGTATACTTTTCCGTCAATGACCTTATCATATACATCCTCCACGATATCGGCCATCTTCTCACCGTCAACTCCCAGATCCTCGGCAAGACCAACCAGACGAATTATTTTTTCTTCATCAGCATCAGATATATCTATTCCATACTGCTTCTCTGCTTTCCTTATAGCCTCATAGGCATCCTCTTTTGTCTGTAGATTCCCATTTCGAAGTTCTTCCTTAATAATCTCAACGATTATTCCATAGTATTCACTATTATCTTCTGTTGCTCTGATATCTAATCTTGGAATAGCAACACATATAAATATGCATACAACACCGGATAATATTCCCGATATTATTCTATTAATTAACAGTTTTTTCATAATTCCATTCATTAAATTAGCGTGATCCCACAAGGCATCACGCTAAAACTCTACATTCTCTCTTTTATCCAATCGTACACATATGTCATAACATCTGCTTTATCTAATTCATTAAGAATTTCGTGACGATCATCCTGATATTCCTTCTCTGTTACATCCTTAATTCCAAGATCCACATACTGCTTATATACACGTCTCACAGCTTCACCATATTCACCACATGGATCCTGTCCTCCATATACAAAAAGAACCGGTAAATCCTTGGGAATCTGATTAAGAAGCTTCTCCTTATGGAGTCTTATCATAAGTTCCTTAAGTGTATAAAATCCGTTTATTGTAAAAACAAAACCACAATCAGGATCTGCAATAAATTTATTAACTATCGCAACATCTCTTGTAAGCCAGTCAAATGGTGTTCTCGGACTGTCAATCTTATTACAGTAGGTTCCAAAAGCTGCCTTATCAAGGAAAGGACTTGGGTGCTTGGGTCCAAACACAAGTTGAAGTATTTTGCAAATGAAACCCATTCCTACGAGCAAGCCCTTATTCATCATAAGCGTTCCCGATATAACCGTACCGTTAATACCAGAACCATATTTGGTAATATAATTACGTGTAATAAGAGAACCCATGCTATGCCCGAATATGAATATAGGAAGTGACGGATATTCACTCTGTATTTTTTTCTTAAGTCTGTGTACATCTCTGACAACAACCGTTGCCGGATCTCTTCTACAAAAATATCCCTTAGGATTCTTGCCTACACTCTTACCATGGCCAAGATGTTCATTACCGGCAACCACAAACCCTTTATCGCACATAAATTCAGCGAATTCTTCATATCTGTCCAGTGTCTCAGCCATTCCGTGAACCAGTATAAGTACACCTATAGCCTCTGTCTCCGGCTCCCATTTTATTGCGTGTATTCTGGATACACCATCTCTGGATTCGTATTCGAAATCAGTTCTAATCATATATTCCTCCGCCATCAATTAGCAGACTTCTGCGCCTGCAGGCATTTCCTTTTCCGGTGTCATTAATGCAAGATTACCATCTGCATCCTCTGCGCACAGAAGCATTCCTTCTGAAAGAACTCCGGCAAGCGTAGCCGGCTTAAGATTAGTAAGTACA
>JAGHUN010000010.1 GCA_018064805.1 Candidatus Colinaster scatohippi | reverse complement strand
ATTATATTCTTTGTAAAATTAAAAATTATGGCAATTATCAGGCCTACAATAACAGCTATTTCTGCAATCATAATGCCATTAAGCATTCGGACCTTCCCATTAGCTTTAGCCATTCTTCTGACATTACCTGCCTGTGGATCACCTTGTCCACCCATTTCCTGATTGATTTGTCCGCTTGCCCCTAGGTTCTTAATTTGCACCGGAGGCGTCTCGCGAAACTGCCCATTCGATGCCACACTGTTAAGCGATTGAAACAGTGCATTTTTCATCTCATTTACAGTCTGATATCTTTCTTCATAATTAATACTCAGACCTTTCATGATTGCATTACTTATATATACATTACAATCAGGTACAATTTCACATACTGCCGGCATATATCGACCGGATATTCTGTCTATAGCCTCAACCGGAATCTGACCTGTAATACATCTGTAAATTGTAGCACTAAGAGCATATACATCTGTCCATGGCCCCTGGTTACCATGCGTCTGATATTGCTCAATAGGAGCATATCCATGCTTTAATACAACCGATAAACTTTTATTTCCGTTTGTCTCTCTTGCAGCACCGAAATCGATAAGCTTACCCTTACCATCCGTTGTTATCATGATATTATCAGGACTAATATCTCTGTGTGCCAGACCTTTGGCATGAACCTTTGCAAGTGAATTCATAATCGGCCCGACAATTCCCAAAGTTTCATCAACGGATAATCGGCTTTTCATCTTAAGATATTCCTTGAGGGTCCTTCCCTCAACAAATTCCATGACAATATATGCAGTATTATTAGCCTTAAAAAAGCGGAAAATGTCCACTATACCCGGCTCATCCTTAAATGACGCAAGTATCTTCGCTTCATTAATGAACTTCTCCCTGTTTACATTAAAAAGGTCACCCTCTTCACTATAACCGGCAGAAATCTCCCCTGAAACAGTTGCATCCCTTGTAGCAAAGCCATTCATGAAAAATTCTTTTATGGCAACCTTGATGTCCAGATCCTTATCCCAGCCAACGTAGGTTATTCCAAAACCACCTTCACCGATTACACGTCCTACAACATACTGGTCTGAGATTACCGTCCCAATCTGTAAACAATGAAAGGAATTCTTTTCCGTAGCATTATTAAAGCCACAGCTACATATAGCATCATTTGATTCAATTACCGTCATACAGCCTGCACATCTGTATTTTCCGTTAATAAGCATTCCAAAACCTCTTTATTTACAATATATTAGATTGATCTCTTAAGGCGATAAGTCTTATTGTCCTTATAGTCATGGATAGTAATCTCATTTCTGCTAATAATAGTGAATTCAAATGTTTTTCTCGATGCAATATAGATTACACCCGGAGTCTTCCAATCATAAGTACCGCCTGAGAAAATCGGCATATTATATGTAATTGAATTATCCCTATTCATTGTAAAGTATGTAGAGCCGCTTCTCCATGTACCACGAAGGAAATCATATATATACTTAGTATCAAATAACTTATTCTGTGCATATGGATTATCTGCATGCTCTACAAGAACATTATATATATCCTTATTGCTTGATGCTCTTGAAAGAGCATAGAACAGCTCCATATTCGAGCTGAGCCCTAAATTACTATTAGCTGAAACTTCTGCAATTGCATCAACTATCTCTGATGACTTACCTGTTTCATACATATTCTGAATAGCTGCATCAAACTTATCTGCCGCAGTTCTCTCCTGAGCTACACAGTTAATACCTGCCTTCTTAAAGTTATTAATACATCTGAAAATGAAATCATATCCTGACTTACCGGCATCACTTATAGCCATATCAAGGAATTTCAGATATAAAGAATCTCTTGTTGCAACATCCGGATATTTCAAGTTATTGAGCAGCTTGAGCGCATCATCATATTTGCCTGATCTTGCAAGCTCATCGCAGTTTTCAATTCCTATATAGAAGGAACACATATCTGACATATGCTCAGACTGTCTGTAATTACCTAACTTATTGAATGCACCTTCAGCACTCTTATAGTCCTTATTTTCATATAGAATACCTGCATCAATATAATCACAAAGCTGTTTATCAAACTTTAATGCAAGCTTTTTATATTTTGTAAGCTCGGAATTAGCTCTTGTGAATTCACCATTCTCTGCATACTTTCCTGCAGAATAACAGCTATTTGAGTAATCATAAGCAACATATCCTACTCCGCCACCTATAGCTAAGAGTACAACAATAACAGCAGCAAGAATAATAAACTTTTTCTTGCCCTTCTTCTTCTCAGGCTTCTGTACCTGTTCAACAACAGTATCCTGCGCTACAGGGACATCCTGAACCTGTGGTTCTACAGCTGCCGGAGCCGGTGTCTCACCGTTTGCCTTAGGCTGTTCGTTTAACGCCTGGCTATTTCCCCATGTCTGATTAGCGGCCTGAGCCTGACCATTTGCTGCCTGTTCATTTGCTGCCTGTTCATTCTTAACCTGACCATTATTTGCCTGATTATTAAGCGCCTGACTATTTCCCCATGTCTGATTAACGGCCTGAGCCTGACCATTATTTGCCTGATTATTTAATGCCTGGCTATTACCCCAGTTTGGATTACCCGCCTGAGCCTGGCTGTTACCCCAGTTCGGATTACCTGCCTTTGTCTGGTTGTTACCCCATGCCTGGTTACCTGCCTGTTGACCATTATTCCAATTCTGATTAGCGGCCTGACCATTGCCCCATGCCTGATTCTGTCTCTGACCATTACCCCATGCCTGGTTCTGTCTCTGACCATTGCCCCATGCCTGATTAGCGGCCTGACCATTACCCCATGCCTGGTTCTGTCCGTTCATTGCACCGCCTCTTGTAAAGGACTGATTACCCCACGAGCGATTATTACCCATATTGGCACCGTTCATGGCAACATTATTAGCTCCTGCACCACGGTTTGCTGCATTGCCGGAATTGAGTGCAGCCATAATGGCAGTTTTCATCTCACCCACAGTCTTATATCTGTCGTTCTTAGATACACTTAAGCCCTTCATTATGGCATCACTTACACTCTTAGGGCAGGAAGGCTCTAATTCACATACAGACTTTATGGATTCACCGGCCATACGATCAATAGCTTCCATCGGTACCACTCCGGTAATAGCACGGTAGATAGTAGCACTAAGGGCATAAACATCCGTCCATGGCCCCTGATCGCCTCTGGACTGATACTGCTCAATAGGAGCAAATCCGTGTTTTAATACAACCGAAAGACTCTTCTGACCTCCGTTTGCCTCTCTTGCCGCACCAAAATCGATAAGAATACCCTGTCCATCATTGGTAATCATAATATTATCAGGACTTATATCTCTATGAATTACCCCCTTCTCATGAACCTTGGCAAGAGAATTCATTATTGGTCCGGTAATTCCGATTGTCTCCTCAACAGTGAGCTTACCCTTTCTCTTAAGGTATTCCTTGAGAGAAATACCCTCAATATATTCCATAATTATATATACGGTATTGTTTTCACTAAAATATCTGTATACAGATACAATTCCCGGCTCATTCATAAATGTAGCCAGTGTCTTAGCCTCCTTGATAAACTTTTCTCTATTCATATCGAAAAATTCACCATCATCGGCCATGCTCGCACTTACAGTTGCTGAAACTGTTGTATTACGTGTGGAAAAGCCATTAGGGAAGAACTCCTTTACAGCAACCTTAATATCCAGGTCCTGATCCCAACCGACATATGTGATACCAAAACCACCTTCGCCTATTACTTTTCCGATAACATACTGGTTAGCGAGTACTTCGCCAACCTGTAAGCAGTGTGATGGATTTTGCATATTTCCATTATCATATCCACAACTACATACTTCATTCTCGGAATTAAGCTCTTTTGTACATCCGGCGCACCTGTACTTTCCGCTAATTAACATCTCTACTCCTCCATCTATCCTCTATAAAAAACTATATATTAATCCACATAGCCGGCCTTACACCACCATGCTCATCATTCACCGTATATCCATAATCCTTAATATAGCCTCTTTCAGATATGAAATCTGCCTTGCCGTCATTATGGCTTGAAGTTCTAAGCCACCACCATACAGGCTGCTCATATCTCATATTGGGCATGCTTCTGGGTTCTATGTATGCCTTAAACTCTTCCAATGAAAGCAGGAATAGATAATCTACCATACCCGCTTCATTATATACAGGGCAAATATTGCTTTTCTCATTATCATTAAAGGAATATGTTAAAAAGTCCGTATTCAGCCAATCTCTCAGATAACTCGTTGGCCAGTTTGCCTGCGGACCATTATTATCATATGGTAATGTAACCAGGACATCGTTACTTACAACAAGAACTCGATTATCAATCCTGTTTAATACAACCCAGCTAATACTTCCATTGTAATTACCACACTCTATAATATCACCCGTTTGTATCGCGCTCAATCCATTATTCGAAGCTTTTCTGCTTTTTATCACTATTATGGCAATAATGCATCCTACACATATTGCTAAGAACAGTAACGCAATTGCACCAAAGAAACTTGTAATAATTGTAAGCAGACCGGAAACGCCGGCCAACACACTTAACAGCACTATATTTGTATCAGCTGCCTTGCCATATCTCTTTCTATCTGAAGCCTTCAGATTTTCACTCTTAAGCGCATTTACAGCATCTTCATTAGCAGTAGCCGAATTCATATTAAGTGCCGATATAATAGCATATTTTAATGCCTTTACGGAATCATATCTATCACCCTTGTATAATCCAAGGCCATTCATAATCACAGAAGCAACTTCAGGTATGCAAGATGGCTCAAGCTGATTAACCGGAATAAGCTCTTCGCCTGACAGGCGATTAACCGCATCCGGAGGAACCTTACCGGTAATGCAACGATATAACGTAGCACTTAATGCATATACATCTGTCCATGGCCCCTGATCCCCCCTCGACTGATATTGCTCAATAGGAGCATATCCATGCTTAAGCACAACAGACAGACTCTTATGACCACCCGAAACATCTCTTGCCGCACCGAAATCAATTAATTTACCTCGGCCATCACTTGTAATCATAATATTATCCGGACTGATATCCCTGTGAATCAGATTATACTCATGCACTCTGCCCAAGGAATTCATGATAGGTCCTAATATTCCAAGAGTCTCATCAAGAGAGATTTTACCTTCTTTACCCAGATAATCCTTAAGAGTCACACCCTCAACGAATTCCATTACTATATAAGCAGTATTGTTTTCCCTGAAAAACTTATATACATTAACAATACCGGGTTCATCCAAAAAAGCTGCAAGAACCTGGGCCTCCTTGAAAAACTTTTCTCTCTGCGCCGCAAAGCATTCCACGCCCTCTCCTGTAGTCGCTTTAATCTCAGGAGATTTAAGTGCGTTTCTGGTCGAGAAACCATTCAGGAAGAATTCTTTAATGGCTACTTTAATATTATGTTTGCAATCCCAACCGACATATGTAATTCCAAAGCCACCTTCACCAATGACTCTTCCTATAACATATCGGTTCCATAATATGGTTCCCTCCTGCAGACAATGCACAGGGCTTTTATGACTACCCTCATGATAGCCACAGCTGCACTCCGCATTTTCGCCGGCAAGCTCCTGCATACAGGAAACACATCTGTATCTGCCTCCAATTACCATACAACTCTCCCACCTCAGTCAGTCGCATAAAAATAATCTAATCTGTCAGTTCCTTGAACCAGACAGGCCAAAGCATAAACAATGCAAAAGTATATCTAAACAAGCAGAAGGCCGGTGTCGCTATCATGATAGTAATCCATAACAGAATAACCGGCAGAAGTCCTATAATACATCCGCTCTCTTTTTTTCTATAATAATTGCATGCAATCAGCAATACCATATATATCTGTATCGCCATACTGCTTAACATACATAATATTGGGGCTTTTCTTACAAGAAGCATCAATTTCTCAATTATCCCAAATAATGATACGCCCGTCAGATTTTCTATAAGATCGTTCCTTTCAATACCAAGCAGGTTATTATCAACCCCCTGAGTACAGAGCGTATTGGTCTCACCATAATGCCAGTATCCTATGGTCTGCGCAAGATAAGCCTTTACATATTCTGAGAAATGCGTCGGAAGTAAATGCAGCCACACCTTCATATATTCTCTCGAATGTTCATTGAAATATTCATCATCAAAGCTTTCATCAAACTTAAGACAATCTGTATATCCCAGCTCATATACCTCTCTTACTTTGTCATAAGGCATTATACGCGATAGAAGCTCATTTTCAGTTTCCGACAAGCCTTCTATATAATCGCCATCGCTGCATACTATCACATATCCTGTCTGCTGAAGAGGAACAGATGCTGATTCTGCAAATGACTGTGGAGCAACATTTAATGCTCTGTATGCACATAGTCTAAAAAGCATAAATATGGCAATTGGCATACCCACCATAATAAGTATCTTCTTCCATTCCCTTCTAAAATGGATAAGAAGAAATATGCCTACAAATATGATTATCAGCAACCCATTATTCCTAAGCAGCATAGTAAAAAGTGACCAAACTGCTATTTTAACCATAGTGCTTATTTTGAATCCTTCGTATGTATTATGAGCAGGAGCATCGTTAGTTGCCTGTGAATGTGACATCTCTGTCGTTTTTGACACATTAACCATTTCATAAAGGCTTATGGTAAGCATCACAAGAGCACATGAAAACAACACATCCTTACTCACATATATGGCAAACATAGGATTCACAGGATATAATGCAAAAAACAGAAGACCAATTATACAAATCTGTTTAGCCCGTCTTATATCACTGATATTTTCCCAAAGCCATCCTATGATTTCGGAAAGAGTCGCTGCATACAAAAACATCTGAAGAGTAGCAAATACACCCATAGAAAAGTTAAGTGTTCCAAATGATGTAAGCTTAATCACCGCACCAATAAGCATTGTAAAAAACACAGGATGATGATTAGTCCATGGTATACTACCCAAACACATCTCAATCTCTTCGAATGTATCTATACCCATATTTCCCGGTAGTAATGTCAGGTAATACGGAAGCCAGCAGATTATCAGAATTATTATTGTAATCACATAATTTCTTATTCCAAATATTCTTACTTTCCCTGCATCAGCCGTTTTTTTTTGAGTATCCTTTACGTTCTCTTTTTCGCCGCCTATCCTGTCAAGCGCTCCAAAAAGAATAAATACTGCCATTATAAGAAAAAGTGACAACATAACAAAATATATTGCATCTGCCATTCCAAGGGCTGTTATCGACTGATTCCAAATGTCGTAATGAGCACCTGTTGTAATGGCTGCCCCGAGTAGAATTCCTACAGGTAAGGAGCATAATATATCTCTTTTAAGTACATTTTTACAAGATTCTGATATTAACAAAATAATTCTATTATAGGCTGTATGATATACAATAAATGTAAGAGCAAAAATGCATGGAAGCATTATCTCAATACCGGTAATTCCATATCCACTAATCCCCGCAATCGAAATTGTCGTAAGATAGGCTAATATTAACTTTGCAATAATCTCAATAACTTTTTTCATATACTGCAACTACCAAAGACTGTCACCGTTTCTTACCATCAGATGACTACTTCCAGATCAAACAATACTATTTACTCACCAGGGCAAATATGTCTTCATATATTCCTGCAATCTTCTCCACTCTGAACTTATCACAGGTATCAACGATTGCTTTTTTATCCCAATCTCTTTCAACTGCTTCAATCAGCTTGTTCGCAAGTCCATCAATGTCATGAAGCGGAACAAGATATCCATTAACATCCTGAACTACTATTTCACTCGGACCCAAAGGGCAATCATATGAAACAATGGGAACACCGCAGCCTATAGCCTCAATCAGACAATTAGGCATTCCTTCATAATCTGATGAAAGAGCAACCACTGCTGCCCCGGCATATACATTCTCCATATCTTTCCTGATTCCATCAAAGATTACTTTATCAGTAAGCTTAAGTTCACCAACAAGTTCTTTAATCTGATTATCCAGATTACCTGAACCAACCATTCTGAGTTTAACCTCAGGATGGACTTCACTTACCTTAGCAAATGCCTTAATTAAATGAACCGGATTCTTCTGTGGATCGATTCTTCCAATAAAGACGATTTCCTTATCTGCTTTTTCGCTCACCTCGATTTGGGAAGTTTTTTCAAGCAAATCTTCACTAACAGGATTATAAACAACCGTCATTCTGTCCTTATTTACAATCCCCTTATCAAGAAGCTGGCTTCCCATACCCTGACACTGTGCAATGACATGCTCCATACCTGCGAGTTCACCTTGTGCCTTCTGAAGATACTTCTCCACTACCGGCGACACATTGTCTTCCTTACTGAGCGATATGTTAACATTATTAAGTACCCTTACAACCATAGGCATTTTCACGAGATGAAGCTTACGCAGCTTGCTTAATATTACTGCCATCTCATTGCCAAATATAAACATAAAGCCCGGCTTATTTTTTCTTATATATTTAAGCATCGGAACAGCTGCATACCTGAGTCTCGATACACCAAGCTCATGTACCTTAATCTCCGGTCTGAGATTCGGAGTATTAATATCATTATCAAGATTTAATACTACTATATGCACTTCATGTCCACGCCTTGCCCACTCATTGGTTAAATTGACACATACTCTTTCAGCACCACCAATTCCCATATGAGCAATGAATGTATGGATAACCATCTTATATCTCCCAAAACTATCTAATTCTTTGGCACAAATCCATTTAAGACCTCTATGACTCTGTCCTGCTCATCTGCTGTCATTCCTGTATACATCGGAATAGACAGAACCTGATTAGCATACTTTTCGGTAACAGGAAAAGCTCCTTTCGTATATCCAAGGTATCCATATGCCTCCGACAAATGTGGCGGAATCGGATAGTGGATAATCGACCCAATGTCATTATCATTCAGGTATTCTATAATCTCATCACGATAATCGCTCATAATAACGAACTGATGCCATACGCTTGTGGCCTTGTCAGCAACTGCCGGAAGCTTTATACAATCATTCCTGATACCTTCCAGATATCTTCCGGCTATATCACAACGTTCCTTAGTAATTGCATCCATATGCCCAAGCTTTACTCTAAGAAGTGCGGCCTGCATCTCATCCAGTCTGCTGTTAGTACCAACCACCTTGTTATAATACTTCTTCTCACTTCCATAGTTACGGAAGACTCTTACATCCTCTGCAAGCTTTCCATCATTCGTTGTAATCGCACCTGCATCACCATATGCGCCAAGATTCTTAGTCGGATAAAAAGAAAAGCAGCCTATATCTCCCCAGGTTCCTACAGGTCTTCCATCCCAGCATGCACCATGCGCCTGTGCACAATCCTCAACCACTTTAAGATTATACTTTGATGCTATCTCCATAACCTTAGTCATATCAGTTGCCTGACCATAAAGGTGGACAACAAGAATTGCTTTTGTTTTATCCGTTATTTTTTCTTCTATTCTGTTAACATCAATACAGTGATACTCGTCCGGTTCTACAAATATCGGAGTAGCACCGTTTATAGTTATTCCCATAACACTGGCTATGTATGTATTAGCCTGAACTATCACCTCATCACCGGCGCCTATTCCAAGCACTCTGAAGGCAATCCATAAAGCGTCAAGGCCATTGCCTACACCAACAGAATATTTAGCACCTGTGTATTCTGCAAATTCTTCTTCAAAAGCACTAAGCTCCTTGCCCATAATATACCAGCCGGAGCGAAGAACTCTTATGGCTGCTGCCTCGTATTCTTCCTTATGTGCCAGGAATTCCCGGTCCATTCTGTTAGCTACAATTTTATCTGCCATTTTCAAAGTCCTCTATCTGTCTGTTCATACAGGCAACAATATCGCCATCGTTATGGTAGACATTTGTCCATTCTACGATTTTTTCCATAACCGTATTCATATGCCATACCGGAGACCATCCGAATGTTTTCTTAATCTTGCTGCTGTTAAGCTTAAGCAGATTAGCCTCATGCGGCCCACCATCATGCTTATTAATCCAGGCAATTTTCCTGCCTGTTTCTTTTTCCCATTTTTCACAGAATAAATCTACAAGTTCTCCTGTATTAAGGCAGTCTATATCATCCGGACCTATATTATAGGCTCCGGCAAGCTGTGGCTGTTCATACTGCATCATAGCAACCATAAGATATACCATTACCGGCTCAAGCACATGCTGGTATGGTCTGGTTGAGTACGGATTACGAACGATAATATCCTCACCCTTAAGCGCTGCTCTAATGCAGTCAGGAATGATTCTGTCTGTTGCAAAATCACCTCCACCGATAACATTACCGGCTCTCAAGGTACTGACAGCTATATCTATATCCTTAAAAAAGGAATTGCGATAACTGTCTGTAACCAGCTCTGAACAGGACTTGGAATTGGAATATGGATCGTATCCACATAATTCTTCATCCTCTACATATCCCTCTTCTCTCTCTTTATTACGATATACCTTATCGGTTGTTACATTAACAAAAGACTTCACACATGAATTGAGTCTTACACATTCAAGGATATTAACTGTTCCCATTACATTACTTGCATAAGTCCCAACAGGATCTCTGTAGGATTCTCTGACAAGCGGTTGTGCTGCCATATGAATTACTATCTCCGGCGCTGCCTTGTCAAATGCTTCTTTTAATGCTTCCAAATCCCTGACATCACCACGGACATCATTCATGCCCACAGACATCTGTGTAAGTTCATACAGGCTGGGATCGGTAGGAAGGTCCATTGAATAGCCTGTAACCTCTGCTCCCCATGACTTTAACACGGCACACATCCATGTTCCTTTGAAACCTGTATGTCCCGTGAGAAAGACCTTTTTTCCTTTATAGAATTCCTTTATATCAGACATATTGCTGTCTCCTGTCTCTCTATAACTCAACTGTTTATTATACCACACCTAAGGTCCTACAACAATTTCACGACGAAATATTTTGCTAATGCTGTAAAATATTCGGTTATATTTCCCAAAGCCCCTCTACTAACAGCCTCAACCTCAAGATAATCACAATAGTTAATAAAATGCTCTCTATTATCCCGAATCATATTCTCGAAGCGCTCTATATCACTGTCTTCCATTGTATTCGTATGAAGAACCAGCGTCGTATAACCTTTTTTATCAGATATACACTCTTTCCTTTTTCTTGAAATAGGATAAAAAGTTAACCCCTTGCGTATATACGGACCACTTCCAAATCCGTCTGTCACCCTTGAAAAACCGGCATCCACCAGTGCCTTTAAGGTATTTTTATCATATGTATGTGCCGGCGTCATGAAAATATCCGTTTGGACTCCAAATTCGGCCAGCTTATCTTTGCCCTTTTTAAGCATTTCAAGCTGCTTCTCATATGGCACACCTGCATATTCGGAAAAATTGTTGAGAGGAAATATTCCCATTTTTCCGGTAGTATACACATGATTATATCCATGCAGTGCAACGACCCACTTCTTATCCAGTCGTCCTTTAATATACTCGGCAAATTCCGAATCCGTAAGCCTTTCACTGCTTCTTTTAAGATTCTCATCCTCATTGAAGGGCACAACCCCAATAAGAGGGCATATGCCGTTATCATCAAGAATCTTCTCAACTTTTTTATATTTTTCCGGATCCATATCCGGAGTTATATCATCAAGTCTTATTGCTGTCTTCATTATTTTCTCCACATGCTAACTTACTGTCTGGCTGCCTCTTTTCCCTGCGTATACAGCTTCGTATAATAGCCGGCCTGTCTGCCCACATCATACATGGTCTCAGATAGCTTCTTTCCTTCTTTGGTTATAACATTACTCCTGTCAGTATCCATCGAGGCCAGCTTACAAAGCATGTTAGCCCAGTTTTCCGCATCCTCATCAAGCGGCATATATTTAACAATATCCGTCACTCCCACCTGGGAAGTGATTTTATCTGAAATAAGACTTGCAAGCCCCGATGCCTGTGCCTCAACAACAGTTCCCGGCATCCCTTCATAATGCGAGGGAAACAGTAGCACATCAAAGGCCTGATAAAAAGGTGCAACCGGTGTCATATTCCCTGTGAAAATTACATCATCAGAGATATTAAGCTCTTTTGCCATTTCCTCTATCTGCGGCCTTAATTCTCCATCTCCCAGAAGCATAAGCAGTGGTCTTGCCGGAACTTCACCCTTTTCCCACTTGTTCATAACTTCCTTAAAGACCTTAAGAATCATCACATGGTTCTTGGCATATCTAAAGCTTCCAACATGTCCCACAACAAATCTGTCACCAATGTCATATTTATTCCTGATTTCATCGCGTATTTTTTTGTCAAAAATAAAGTCAGCCGTATCTATTGCATTTGGCATAAAAATCACTCTATCCTTAGCCTTACCGAATACAGCCTCACTTGCCTCATCTGAGCACGACAGCATCATATCGCATTTGTCAGGAAGTCTTTTTCTCAGCCATCTTGTAAGAATTCCTTTTATCCCCGGATCCACCCCTGCGCTTCTTGCATGCGCAATGGTAAGTGGTACTCCGCTCTTCTTAGCTATCGGAAGATAAATAGATGCAGTACTGGTCATATGGCCATGAACGGCGGCATAATCTCCCTTATGCTCATTAAAAAAGCTGACACATGCCTTCCTATAGCTAAAATAATTATATATTCTGAAGGGTGGAAGATAATAAACATGTCCCCCAAGCCTTTCTATTTCTTCTTCATAATATTTTTTAGTTCCACTGGTAACAAGGAAATCAAACTGAATCTGTTCTCTGTCAATATGTCTGAACAGATCCATCACCCTGCTTTCTGCCCCGCCAAGGCCTGCTGTTCCAAGAACCTGAAGTACTCTTATCATTTATCTCTCCGTTCCGATTAATATTGCCGTCAATGTTGGAAAGCAAAGCATTAACGGATATGCATATCTAAGATCCGCAACAAGCGGTGTTGCTATCAGTATTGTTAATGTCAGCATAAGCACCGGCAATGTAGTAAGGAGCCTTGAATAGTCCCGGTTAAGAATTGCTACAGCCATCCATAACATAAGAATCATCAAACATGCACCCATACTGTTAAAAACACCATACACAGGAATCATATTCTGAAGCTTACTACACAATTCATTAATCTTAATTCTTACCCCTGCTCCTACAACAGGCTGATTATCTAAACCATCCTCATTAGGGAGTATTCCATAATAGGCAATCTGCTCAGGCATCATTGTGGTATAGTAGCCCTTCGTCTGATCGGCATAGGCCTTAAAATATTCCACCGGATTATTTAATCCTATATGCAACCATACACCAAGATAATCCGCTTTATGCGACTCAAAGTACGCTGAATCACCGGCAACAAGCCATTGAATCATATTATCAGCCCCACCCGGCTCATAATTGTTTCTAATATAAATAATGGAATTTATCTTCTCAAGCTCTGCCATATCCGAATCAGATATAGTACCATTATGACTGACAACTCTTCCTATTTGCTGAAGAGGTATTGCCAGATTATGAGCATAATCACCTTTTTCAACATTATTAAATCTCTGAATCGGCCCTTTAACAACGAATGCCAGACACAATGTAACTGCAACTATAATTACTGTCTGTAGAAGCCGTTTCATAGCATTTGCTTTTTTCTTCCTTGTATCTGCAAGCAAAGCTATAATCACTATAAGCGCCGACAGGATATATGCATACAGGCCATTATGTCTAAGCAGGCACATTCCCATTCCACTAATGCCTAATAGGATAATATCCCATACCTTTATCACTCCATCGTATATATCTGCTTCCACAATAATTTTGTACATCGTAACAGTCAGCACAAGAACCATATCCGCAAACAATATATCCTTCCAGATTGTAATAGAATATGCCAAATGATACGGATAAAGAACAAAGGATAGAATAACAATAATACTCCATATTCTGTTCTCTTTAAGTTTGTTAAGCATTGAAGCAGAATAACCTACCGACAAAGCTGTCATAAACATCTGAAACAGAACATATGCTCCTATTCCACCATAAGCGCTTCCGGATAATCCCTCGCCTATCTTAAAAAATGCCTTGATAATCATTGTATGAATCCAGGGATGATGATCACTATAGGTAGCAATATTTCTAACCTGCCTAAGCTGATCGAAGGAGTCTACCGTCATAGTCCCGGGATAATTGAGAAGAAACAGCGGTAGCATTGCAATAAAAACAATAAGCGAATATAAAAGCATTCCTTTCATAGAAAAAGGATCATTTTTATGTTCTTTCACACAATCCGGCTTTCTCACTGCAAGACGCGGTATTATAATACAAAGCGAAACTCTGATACCCATAAATATCCCCAGGGCAGCAAGCACAAAATAGACTAATACAAACAGCTTATTTTCCATTCCTGCGCCAAGTCGTCCCCCCGCATAAATCAAATAAGAGCCGGTCCATATAAGAGCTATAGTATTAATCTCCTTTTTTTTGCGATGATCAAGGGAAGTAATAATTCTATCCACCTCTCCCCTCTTAACTGCATCAATAATCAGATATATAACTATAAAAATAAGACCAAGCAACATATCTGATGCACTAAATCCACCTATATCGAAGATTGCGAAAGTGATTAAAAATGCTTCTATGATACTCAATATTCTATTTTTGACATTCTTATCCACCTTAGTCATAGACTCTTTCTTCCTACACAAATGATGCAACTATCGCTTCATCAATCCATTTTCTTCAAATCCCTTAAGGAATTTGACTGCAACATAATCCCAGCTGAGTTTTTCCTTATCAGCCTCAAGCTCAGTTTTTATCTTCTCTCTGAAATCAGCATCCGAATACATTTTTTCAGCTGCACTCACCCATGCCTCAATATCGAAATCCTCCGGTCCTGCTGCCCAGTTTTTATATGCCTCAGGATCGTTTTTTACATCTATTCCATTAGCAATCTGCTCTGCCTTTTTCTTATTTAGAACTATGATTGCATTTTCTCCGTCTCTGTAGACAGTATCTGCACCACCATTATCACTGCTAATAGTAGGAAGGCCAAAATACATTGCCTCCATAAGTACCATCCCAAATATCTCGTAGATACTCGGAAAAAGCATACAGTCTGCGTGTTTATAAATCGCAGGTGCTTCTGCCTGAGTAAACTTCTCTATATATACAATTCTTCCTTTATCTATCCAGCCGGATGCCTTCTTCAGACATTCGGATTTATATTCTTCCTCACCATCTCCGATAAGAATAAATCGCATATCATCATGTGCCGTGAGCAGTCTGTCAACAAGATCAAGCAAAAACAGTGTATTGCGTCTTGGCTCTAATTTGCCTATATAAAGAAAGTCAAACCACTTTTTATTCTGCGTTTCTTTTGCAGGAAGACTTGCAAGCGCACCGCCATTTTCAGGAACCGCCCCCTCGCATATTGCTTTCTGCCAGTCGGACACATCAAGGCCAACGCCAACCGGAATAGCCTTCTTAAATCCCTTGGAAATCAAAAACTCTGCAGCGCCTCTGCTCTTTCCAAAACAAAGACAGTCAGGATTTTTTTTCAATCTAAGGAATATATTATCGAACACCTTGCATTTAAGATTGTATCCATGATTAAAATCCGAATAATACAATCCATGATATATAACAACCTTATCACGTAGCTTTTTGTTAGTGTAATATAACCAGGAGGTTATCTGATCATATTCATGAACCTGAATTATGTCATACTGCACTGCCAATTTTTTAAGCGAAGGGAAGAAACCATTCTTATATATCCCAAAGGATTTAAGATAATGCACATTAATGCTGCTGCCATCATCCATCCCATCCACCGGAATAGTTATAACATGGTCCGGCTCATTACCACCATAGAGAACAATATCTGCCTGATGTCCCTGTCTCACATAAGCCTTGGCAAGGCCTATCTCCTGAACATTATATGAAGTTGAACTGATTATTGACGCAAAGGTCCTCACAATCAATATTTTCATATTATTTACCACAAAATGCCCTTCGCACTTATTGAAAATTTACCATTTACACTACCACCATAATACGGCGACTGTCCCCTAACCGTTACAATGCCTTTATTAATTCCAACATTTATATTGGTTCCATATGTCACTGTATAGTCTCTGGCGGCATTAAGCTTTTTCATTCCGGCTGCAAGAATTTCCTTCTCAGTTGTGTATGTTTTTGCTTCCTTTACTACATTTGGATTATCAGAATAATACACTACTACTGTCGGCCTGCACTGACTTCCTGTGTATGTTGCATCCTTAGCAATCACGATTGTATTTGCAGAATTAAGCCTTGCTCCAAATATAGGAATTGTTAATTCAATAGGATGTGCAGATACATAATTGCCACTTACATTGGCGGTAATTGTAATCTTAGGAGCAATCATCGGTATACTGCCTTTTGCAACATTTTCCATATATGCAGCTACATCCGACTGAGTATTATTGCTATATATGATCTCATAATCCTTGGGTCCAAGCACTGCATTACCGTCCTTAACCTTGACCTGTGGCTTATATTCGTATTTTGCATTTCTATTTGCCGAATATACAATTGGGGATACTTCTACCGTTATTGACGCATCTGTCAGTTCCTTTTTCACAATTGAAAAAGATACATACATAGTTCCTGTATAATTACCCTTACCGGTAATTGTCATTGTTGGAAGTTCATTCTCAGGAGTAGACGCTCCAACAGTAACTACCTTTTTATTATTTTTGCAAGTAACAGTATAGTCTGTTCCCTTAACCAATCGCTTTCCTGAAACAGATGTAAGCACAACCTCATCAAATGGTTTTACTCCTGCTTTTTCGTAAGCCACAACAATACTATTCATCGAAGAGGCTTTAGCAACCTTAGACCGATTATTGATATCCGCTGCTGTTATCTTGAAGCGCTTAACAAACTGTCCTATATACCCTGCTTCAGAATTACCAATAAATGTAACAGTAGCTGTTCCCTTAGCGATATTGTTAACATATGTGACATAATAATCCGTTCCATAGACCAGACGTTTTTGCTCAGATGTACCCTTTTTCCAATATACTGCTACATCATTCTGCGTAAGTGCGCTGCCTGTATACTCCAAATCCTTAAGAATACCAACAGTAACATTAGCTGCATTGAAAGCTCTGCCCGTAATCTTGAAGGTTATAGACTTTCTTCCCTGATATCTTCCTTTTCCTACAATAGTCAGAGTCGCCGTTCCAACAGCCGTATTCTCAGAGTATTCAGTAAGATAATCCACACCATATACAAGGTAATTACTGCCACTTTTTACGGTGTAAATATCAGCCACATTAACCTTTTGCTTACCGATAATACCATTGTTTACAACATAGTATGCCTTTGATGAGGCATCATAATATCCCGGAACAAGTTCCTGTCTGCTACCATCAAACTCTCTGGTCTTCATATTCTTGCCAAGAGTAATTATGGCATTGCTAATCAGATACTGCTTTTCATTAACATATATATTTTTAATAATGTTGCCTGAATAATTACCAATTCCTGTTATCGTAAGAATATAGCTTCCACTGTATCGGGCCGGAACCATTGCTCCCGGCATAACCATTCCTGATGCCACCTGATTACCATCTGCATCATAAGCTCTGTCAGTTTTAAGTGAAATGGTATAATCTCTGTCAATTACCATTCCCTTTTTACTCTTGATAAGGCTAAAGGTCTTCTGTTCCTTTTTTGTATTAACAGTCAGTTGATCGAAAATCTTCAGAGTAATACCTGCTGCCGGTTCGCCGCTACCAATGCTCTGTGGGACTATATTATAATTCTGTGTCAGACTTCCACTGTAATTACCCTTTCCGGTTACTGTTACATATGGAAGACTACTATCATAATTACCATCGGAACCAATGCCTGTTGTATATCTTCCACCTTCATTGACATTAATTCCATTAGCATATGTTAATGTATAGTCCTTTCCCTGTTTTAACAGCATATCACCATCATATACGCTTACCACAGGCTTTATAACCGAACCTGTATACTGACAGTCTTCTATACTTCTTATCGAGAAATCAGCTCCACCAACTCTTGCCCATGCCGCATATAGCGTCATATCTGATTTAATGACATCCTTGTCAAAATTCCATGGTGTCTTTAATGTCTCATCTGTATACCAGCCTTCAAGTCTGTATCCTGCATTGGAAGTAACATCCGGTACCGGCACAAGTGATCCTGACAATATTGCCACATATTCCTGACTATTATTGACGGTTCCATGGTTATTCATCTTAAATTCTACTTCGTAGGAAGCATTTTCACCTGCTACTATAAGCTGACCGTTAACATATTCAATTCTATAATTACCTGTGGCCCTCGCACCACTGCATACAATGTCATACTTTCCCGATCTCTGCATATTGGTAACATTGCATCTTAATGACGGCTTTGTCAGAAGTGTATCATTTCCAAAAAGTCCACTTACGGTATATGTATAGTAATTATAATTAGGAAGCGAATTACCGGTTAGCAGCCTCTTATCATCTGCTTTAATGACAACAGTTGCCGGTTCAATTGAAAACTTCCCGGCAATCACACCTGTATAGAAGCCGGCACCTCTTACTGTAACATTTCCCGTTCCAACATTTGTGTTATTGCTAAAAGCCAGAGTATAATCTACCCCTTCCTTAAGTGTAACACCATCACAAATTAACTTAATTGATGGCGAAAGAGGAACACCCATATAACTCACACTGTCGTCAAGGAAAATGACCTGAGCACCACTAGTAAGTGCTCTGTACACTTTCAATGTAACCTTTATTGAAGTTCTCTCAGTAAGAATACCTGAATATACAGGTTTGGGACGAAATGTGCACATTATCGTCTTAGAGCCCACATCACCTACTGCCTGAGTCTTATCAAAATTGCTTTCCGGTATAAAGACACCATATTCATTTTCCGGCATAACCACATCTGCGTAGGTCTTACCATATGTCGTATTTATCTCCGGAGCTTCTATGACCAGAATATTAAATGTTTTGGTCAACCCGTCAACAGTAACTGTAAGTGTCTTCAAACCTGTCGCTTTAGAATCAAAGCCCTTAGTATTATTCGCATTCAGCGCATATTTCACGTTTGTAACTATATTAACTGCATATCCGCCTGAATAGTTCACAGACTCATTCACAAGATAGACGGTCTTCTGAGGACGTTGAATAGCTATTGGTGAATCAGCAGGGTCATATACATATGTCTTAGCACTTGCAGTTCTTGCACCTGCAGATACAGATACATTGACATATCCTACATATGGACTGCCGACTGCCGCAGAAGACCAATTGCCCTCTGCATCTACTCTTAGAATATTTGAATTATCCGATACCCATGGTGCTGTAACCAATCTGCCGGAACGAGCCACCTTTCCTCGTCCATAATAATATAGACTGGCCGTTCCATTAGCTGTCAGGCATCCCTTTTTCCCTTGCTCAACATACTTCGGTAAGCCGACTACCTGCACGGAGGATATCTTACTGTTGGCAATTTCTATATTGACATCTCTTGAACCGGCAAAATTATCTTTAGTCTCATTAAGCCCTGTCTTATAACTGAATTCCTGAGCGATACAATACCAGCTGTCACCAATGTCAGGTTTATAGCATGCTACAGCAACATAATTGTGTTTAGTACTTATTATACCCTCATAATGACCGGTCACACTAAAACTATAACCACCGGCTATATATTTATCCTTCTCTTTATACCACTGCTCGATACCTGCCATAAGGCCATCCCAGTTCCATGCAAGATTTTCATGCCATGATTGTTCACCTCTGCTACTTGTTGCAGTAAAACATTTCTCACCGTTAGGTCTATCATGCATCATATGAATAGAAGCTTCAGCAGCCCTGATTCTGCATATCTCTTCCATATCTGATGACCATTTAAGTGGCTTATAATCAGCAAGCGTTAGCTTCCTTTTGGTATATGGATCTTTGTAGCCTTCCCGACAGGCTTCATATCTTATTTCATTAAGGCGCTTTAAGATTTTTGACGCTTCCTCTGTATAATATGAACCCTTAAAAGTCATTGCAACATTGTTGTCTAATGCCTCAAGTTTCAAATCGCTATCATACTCTCCATCACACACTGCTGCACAATCATCAACGATACCATCAACCTGTGCAGGCTCGAATTCATCATATTCTGTATATGTCTCTGTTACTATATCTAACTCTGTGGCTATCTCTGTGGTTGGTACTGTCTCTGCGACGATCTCTGTAGTTGGTTCTTGCTCTGTGGCTATCTCTGTGGTTGGTTCTTGTTCCGGCTCAGACTCTATTTTAGGCTCAGTTACTTGTTCCGGCTCACTCTCTATCTCTGGCGCAGTTACATATTCCGACTCATTCTCTATCTCTGGCGCATGATTGGTACCAAGTTCCCCTGCATATACATAATATGCGCTTCCCATATTGCTTCCCATCACAATTATTGACATCAAAAAGCATATTAAATGCATTTTAAATCTCTTCATACTTCTCCTATTTTCTCCAAAATCAAGGAGTTCCCCATTTTTTACATACGTAGTTATTTTATCATACTATGAGTAAGTAATCAAAAAAATCTCACAAGATATAGTATATAAAAGACTATATCTTGTGAGATTTTTCCTAAAGCACTAGAGCAGATAAGTGATGAGGTTAAACACCTGACACTTGACACTAGACACTAGACACTAGACACTTGACACTATAGCAAGTGTATTAACAGCCAGGGGGCAAGCCCTCTTATACACATCAGCCGGCCAAGCGGAAGCCCAAAAGTGTATTAACAGCTAGGGGGCACGCTCTCTTATACACAACAGCAAGCCAAGCGGAAGCCCAAAAGTGTATTAACAGCCAGGGGGCACGCTCTCTTATACACAACAGCAAGCTAAGCGAAAGCCCAAAAGTGTATTAACAGACGAGGGGCAAGACCTCTTATACACAACAGCAAGCCAAGCGGAAGCCTAAAAGTGTATTAACAGACGAGGGGCACGCCCTCTTATACACAACAGCAAGCTAAGCGGAAGCCTAAAAGTGTATTAACAGCCGGGGGGGCGCGCCCTCTTATACACAACGTCCACCCCAAACGAAACTATATGACCATAACTAATAACAGACTAATAAAGAAAAGCCCATCGAATTTCGATGGACTATGTCTACAGTCAGAGCGGGGGATATAGGTAATGAATTACCTATATCCCCCGCCAAGTCAACCTAACTTACTGTTTGACCACAATTTTACCACTTATCAATATACCTTAACTTTAGCTTTGGCCTTTCTTCTTGAGCCATCCGTAGCCTCAACAACAATAACCGTTGTTCCCTTGCCGACTCCGGTTACCAGTCCATCTGCGGATACAGTTGCAACCTTCGGATTAAGTGAGGTGTACTCAAACGGATAGTAGCTGTTATATGCATGTGTTGGCATAGTAGATGCATTTATTTTTTTAGCACCACCTATATTAAGATTAATCTTAGAATCAGCTGTCGAAATACAAACTTTTTCAGTAATGGGATACACTGCAACCGGCTTCTCAATATATGCACCACTGCTTTGCACTGTTGCCCTAACTGTCAGATT
>JAGHUN010000071.1 GCA_018064805.1 Candidatus Colinaster scatohippi | reverse complement strand
AAATCCATAAGGATTGCTTCATCTTCTCTATTGCTTGCAAAAAGCTCTAAATCACCATTCTTATCTCTAATAAGCTCTGCGATTGCAACATACTGTGTAAGTGCTGACTTTAAGTTAAATACATCACCATATGGACTCTTTAAATATACATCACCTGTACACTTTGCAATTGCTGCCTTAAATGCTTCTACGTCGTTTAATGTTTTGATCTTCATAAGTTATTCTCCTTTAACTCTTCTTTTCTTCTCTCTTTTCTTTACACTTGTATTGTATCACTAAGAATTAAAGGCGCAACTGTCGAACTAAACAAAATGCACAATTTTCCACATTTGTTTTTGTACATTATGCACTAATGCATGTCGTTTTTTCATTAACAAGTCCCTAAGGAAGCTTTATAATCCCAAACTTATTTTGAATTTCTTTCCAATTCGCGAAGCATCTGACGCATTGTTTTCTTATATACCGGATGTCTTAAATATGGAGCAAGCTCACACATTGGAATAAGAACAAAATCTCTGTTTTCCATATCTATATGTGGAATAACTAACATATCATCTTCATATACCATATCATCATAAAAGATAATATCTAAATCAAGGGTTCTTGGCCCCCAGTGAATATCTCTTACCCTGTTGGCATGTGCCTCAAGCTCGTGAAGATAATCCAAAAGTTCATGCTGGGTCAAAAGTGTCTTAATATGGCATACACCATTTAAAAAGTCATCCTGCTCCACGCCACCATATGGCTTTGTTTTTATTCTCGTAGACTCATCAAGGAAAACAATCTTATCATGGTCCCGAAGTGCCTGCATCGCATCGTCAATATATCCTTCCGAATCGCCCATATTCGAGCCAAATGCTATATACACATCGTGCCAGGCTCTATGAATCTTAACTGAAATAGATTCAAATTCCATCGGCACAGGTGCTTCCGGTTTGCGAATTTCAATATCCACTGCTTTTATAAGTGGAAAACCGGTAAGAATATCTTCAGCAACATGCTCTGCAGCAGTTTCAATCAGATTATAATTTTTTCTTGTCATAGACTTTCCAATTGTCGAACAAACCTGCCCATAATCGGTTGACGCCTCAAGTTCGTCCGTCACCCCTGCAGTCCTTGTGTCAGTATAAAGAACAGCATTAATGTAGAATCTCTGCCCTTTTTCTTTTTCATCATCATATACACCATGAAAAGCTCTAACCATTAGATTGTCTATTCTGATTTCGTCCATAGCATTCCTCCGCCCCAAGTCTGATCTGCCATTATTTGCTTCCATTTTCCTAATGTTATCAAACTACAATCTGAAATTTCTTACTCGACCATAGAATGTGCTCTGGAGTTTCTCATTATCAGCAAAATTGCCCCTTGTAGCAACCGTTACTGTTGAGCTTCCCGGTTTCTTAACTCCACGCATTGTCATACACATATGTTCAGCCTCAATCATGACCATTACGCCCTTTGGATTAAGTTCCTGCATAATTGCATCTGCAATCTGATTAGTCATGCGCTCCTGCAGCTGAGGTCTCTTGGCATATACCTCTACAGTTCTTGCAAGCTTGCTAAGTCCTACAACTTCATCATTTGGCACATAAGCCACATGAGCCTTACCATAAAAAGGGAGCAGGTGATGCTCGCACATCGAGTAAAAGGTGATATCTCTTTCCACTACCATTTCACTATCCGCTACTGAGAATCTTTTACTTAAAATCTCATGGGCATCCATATCCATACCACCAAAGATTTCCTCATACATCCTGCTGATTCTGTCAGGGGTCTCTAAAAGCCCCTCTCTAGTCGGATCCTCACCAATCGCTTCAAGCAGCATTGTTATTGCTTCTTTAACCTTTTCCTTGTTTACCATTTGTTATCACTCTATCTTTCTATCAAATAAACCGTCACTATAATGCAATCTATAATCTGCAATATTCTATATTATATAAATCTTTACTGTTTTTGTAAAATAATCCTTCCAAGAAAAGATAAGGAACCAAATGCAAGAATTATCGAATCCTTATCCGCAAACATCTGTGACATTTCAATCGCTTCTTCCACACTATCAAGGCTTGTAACATTAGGACATACCCTTTGTACCGCCTCTGCCAGTTCCACTGCCGACATGGCTCTTGGATTATCAGGAGTTGCAATTGTCATCACCATATCCGCCAGAGGACACATAATATCTATAACCTCTTCAACTGCTTTATCACGGAACATCCCCATAATAAATATTTTCTTCTTGTCCGCAAAATACATTTCTATAGATTCCTTAAGCCTCAATGCTGCATCAGGATTATGAGCTCCATCTATTATAAAAAGTGGCTTCTTTGACACAATCTGAAGTCTTGCAGGCCACACCGTGTTATCAAGCCCCTTCTGAATTATATCATCCGTAATTCGGCGATTCATTCCCATACATGTATCACAATGCGTACTTATCATATAATCCAATGTTCTCATTGCAAATACTGCCGTGGCTGCATTATCTACCTGATGTGTTCCTAAAAGTGGCGTTGTGAATTTGGTTACTGCTTTTTCCGAATTATATTCTCCCGGCATACCTGCCGAACTAATTTCAAATGTCTGTCCCTTAATGGCATACTTAATTTTCCCAATTCCATCTCTTGTAAGTTTTACAAATGATGCACCGCTTAAATCCGCCTTTTCTTCCAGGACATTATATACCTCATCATACTGAATTCCTGACACTACTGTCGAATTAGGCTTAATTATCCCTGCCTTCTCTGTAGCTATTGCCACTAATGTTTCTCCCAGAAACTGCATATGATCCATATCTATATGCGCAAATACTTCCATAACTGTTGTCGTAATAAGGTTAGTTGCATCCTCACGTCCACCCATACCACACTCAAGCACTACAATGTCGCATTTTTTCTCTAAGAAAAAAAGAAACGCTATTGCAGTCTCAACCTCAAATGCTGTTGGATGCGGAAGCCCATCAGCAACCATAGAGTCACAGGCTTGCTTTACCATTATTACAATTTCACAAAAAAGCTTCTGACTGATAATCTTACCATTTACCTGGAATCTTTCAAGATAGGATACTATAGTCGGCGAAATATATCTTCCGGTCTTATAGCCCGCACACTTTAAAATAGAAGACATATAAGCAAGCGTCGATCCCTTGCCATTTGTTCCGGCAATATGGATAAATTTGAGTTCATTCTGAGGGTTACCAAGCCTTCGACACAGTTCCTTAATAGAATCAAGCCCCGGAACAATTCCGGCCTTGTTACATTCCTCTATGAAATTCATTGCTTCTGAATACTTCATATTGATTCTTCCTTGTACTTAATACATAAATAGTCAAAAGGCACCACTTTGTGTGATGCCTTTGATACTCTAATTATCTTAATTATGTTGTTTCTACTGAACTTCCTTCTGTGTCTTCTTTTTCATAACAAAGAGGAAACCAACAATAAGAGCCACGCCAAGTGGAAGTGACAACCATGTAACATTAATGAGATTGAAAATTCCTGCTGCTATATAGCAGATAAATGAAATAACCGCTACTGTTATTGCATACGGAAGCTGTGTCTCAACATGATTAATATGGTTACAGTGTGCTCCCGCACTTGACATAATAGTTGTATCAGAAATTGGTGAACAATGATCACCACATACAGCACCTGCAAGACATGCAGAAATTCCTACAAAGAAAAGACTACTTGTCTCAGGGAATATTGCAGATACAATTGGGATAAGAATACCAAATGTACCCCAAGAAGTTCCTGTTGCAAAGGCAACAAGACAAGCAACAATAAATACTACAGCAGGAAGCAACCACTGAAGTCCCTGTACATTTGCCATTGCATTACCAACGAAGGTAGATGCCTCAAGAGAATTAGTCATACTCTTAAGTGATGTTGCAAGTGTAAGAATAGTGATGGCAGGAACCATTGCACAGAATCCCTTTGGTACACATTCCATTGCTTCTTCAAATGTAACAACTTTACGAAGAACAAGATATACAATAATAATTACAAGAGCTATAAGGCTTCCCCACGGAAGACCAACATATGCATCTGTCTCTGAGAATGCATCAATAAAAGTTCCCGGTCCCTCAAGAGCCTCATAACCATTATTAAGAAGTCCCCAAACACACATACCAATAAGAATTACAATAGGAATAACAAGATCATAGATTTTGCCTCTTGATGGTGCCTTCGGCCCATCAACCTTAAGTGTTCTCTCCTCTTCATCAGAAAGAGTGAGAGCTCCAAGATCACCACTCTGTGCCTTAATCTCGAACTCCTTCATCTTACCATAATCAAAATTCAAAATAGCAAGTGTAATTACAAAAACAAGAGTAAGAATTGAATAGAAGTTATATGGAATTGCTCTAATAAAAAGTTCAATTCCTGAGTACTGCTCGCTCTCAACACAACCTGATACTGCTGCTGCCCAGCTCGAAATAGGAGCAATCATACATACAGGTGCAGCTGTTGCATCAATAAGATATGCAAGCTTAACACGACTTATTTTCTTAGAATCTGTCACAGGTGACATTACCGAACCAACTGTAAGACAATTGAAATAATCATCAATGAAAATAAGTACACCAAGAAGGAATGTTGCAAGCATGGCACCGGTCTTTGTTTTAATATTGGTCTGTGCCCACTCACCAAAGGCTCTTGAAGCACCGGACTTGTTAACAAGAGCTACAACAATTCCAAGGAATACAAGAAAAAGGAAAATTCCTGCATTATCAGAAATAGATGTACTGAGACCATTAATAGCAATATTATCAATTGTTCCCTTGAAATTACATGCACTAGACATCAAAGCTCCAAGTACAATTCCTACAAATAATGAAGAATATGCTTCTTTTGTTATAAGTGCAAGAATAATAGCTACAAGTGGCGGTACAAGCGCCCAAAAGGTTCCACCAAAAACTACTCCGGTAGCATTAACGATTAAGATTACAGCTGTCATAATTACAAATACAGCTGTCGCAATAAGTGTTGTGTTCTTTTTCATAGAATCCCCCTTCTTTATTTAAGATCACGTTTATCAAACTTCTCTTCACAGTAACGGCATCTATATAAGCCCTTTGCCTCATCTGCCAGGAAGAATTCCTGTGGAAGTTCCTGTTCTATTGATGTGATACATCTTGGATTCTTACACTTGAATACATTTCTTATTTTTGCAGGAAGTGTAAGCTCCTTTTTCTCTACTATCTCACCATCCTTAATAACATTAACTGTAATAGTATTATCAATTACAGCCAGAATATCCATATCAAGGAGATCGATATTACATTCAACCTTAAGAATGTCCTTCTTACCCATTTTATCGGATTTTGCATTCTTGATTATAGCAACCGTGCAATCCATCTTATCAAGCTGAAGATGATGATATATCGCCAGCGACTGTCCCGCTTTAATATGATCAAGAACAAATCCTTCTTCAATCTTTCCAACATTTAACATAGCCGCTTAATCCTCCACTGTTATTCCAAGTAATGTCAGGATAAGTGCCATTCTGACATATACACCATACTGAGCCTGTCTGAAATATGCTGCTCTTGGGTCATCATCAATCTCAACCGATATCTCGTTAACTCTTGGAAGTGGATGCAGAACCATCATATCCTGCTTAGCCAGCTTCATTTTTTCTCCGGTTAAAATGTAGAAGTCTTTGAGACGAACATAATCTTCTTCGTTGAAGAAACGCTCTCTCTGAACTCTTGTCATATAGAGAATATCAAGCTCACCGATTACATCTTCAAGTCTGATAACTTCCTTATATGAAATGCCCTTCTCATCAAGCATCTCTGTAATATAATCCGGAACACGAAGTTCTTCCGGCGATATGAATATAAAATTCACGTCATCATATCTGGTCAATGCATTAATAAGTGAATGAACTGTTCTACCGAATTTAAGATCTCCACAAAGACCTATTGTATATGAGCCAAGTCTTCCTTTAAGATTCCTGATTGTAAGAAGATCTGTCAATGTCTGAGTTGGATGCTGATGTCCTCCATCACCTGCATTAATTACAGGTATACCTGATTTGGATGCTGCAACGTAAGCTGCGCCCTCCTTAGGATGTCTGATAGCACAGATATCTGCATAACATGAAATAACCCTGATAGTATCTGATACGCTTTCTCCCTTTGATGCCGATGAACTACCTGCATCAGAAAAGCCTAAAACATTTCCACCCAGATTCATCATTGCCGCTTCAAAGCTAAGTCTTGTTCTTGTACTTGGTTCATAGAAGCAAGTCGCAAGTTTTTTGCCTTCACACACCTTAGCATACTTGGGCATATTATTCTCAATGTCCACAGCCAGGTCAAACAGTCTGTCCAATTCTTCCACAGAGAAATCCAGTGGATTTAATAGATGTCTTGGCATTTTAATCTCCATTCCGGAACAATAAGTACTATTATTCCTTTTTTATTTTTGCAGGTATTCGACTATCTTCTCAAACCCCATGCTATGAGAGGCCTTAACAAGAATTGAGTCACCCTCCTGCAGTATATTATCAAGAGCTGCCAGTGCATGCTCTTTATCACTATAATAGTATGTCATGGCTGTCTGCTCTTCACACGCCGCATCATACATATTCTTTGATAGTTCACCAATGCAGATAAGCACATCTATACCGGATGTGGCAGCATAACGTCCTACCTCGGCATGAAGTTCTTTCTCATTTTCTCCAAGTTCAAACATATCACCCAAAATTGCGACCTTGGATGTATCTGCAATATTTAACAGATTAATCGCAGCCTTTACCGATGTAGGATTAGCATTATAACAATCATCAATAATTGTATATCTGTCACTTTTAATTATATTACTTCGTCCACCTGTAGCTTGAACACTTTCTATACCCTTTGCAATTTCTTCTGCACTAAGCCCAAGTGTCTCTCCTACAGCCATTGCAGCCATTGCATTATTGACCATATGCTTTCCCGGAAGCGGAACATGTACTGTCACCTTGGTACTTGCGGAAATATCTGTCTTGGTTATTCCGGCCTTGCTTGTTTCGGCCTTGGCGATACTGTCCTCTAAAGTGTCCACATACGCCCTATTGTTGCACTCTCCCCGTGTAACAAGCACGACATTCGAGCCAAGGAGGCCTTCATTATTTTCCTCAAGTACACAATAACTACAATTATCGGAACGTCCAAAAAATACCGGGCTCTTGCCATCCACATCTTCTATGGTAATAAGCTTATCATCTTCACCATTTAATATAATCACACCATCACTTGCCATTCCCGAAAAAATCTCAGTCTTTGCCCGCAACACTCCATCTCTATCCTCAAGGAATTCCAAATGACAGTCTCCAATATTCGTAATTACTACTACATCAGGCTTGCCCATTGATGACAGTCGTGTCATTTCTCCGAAATGGTTTATACCCATTTCAAGAACCAGCACCTGATGGTTGTCTCTCACCTGAAGAATTGTCAGTGGTACACCAATTTCGTTATTATAGTTCCCCTGGGTCTTCCAGGTATCATAATGCTGTTCAAGCACACTGGCTATAAACTGCTTGGTACTGGTCTTCCCTACGCTTCCTGTGATTCCAACAACCTTAACATCTAATTGCTCCCTGTAAAAAGTGGCAATCTGCTGAAGCGCCTTAAAAGAATCCTCAACAAGAATACATGGGCCGAGTGGTTCCTTGGGAAGTGTCTGGCATACAACACCAAGGGCACCTTTTTCAAATACCTGAGGAATAAAACTGTGGCCATCTACTCTCTCTCCCGGTGTAGCTATAAAGACACCACCTGGAATAATCTGTCTCGAATCTATAATGACCTGAGTGGCCTCTGCCACTGCATCTGTCACTTTTTCTTCATAATATAATTGTCCATTACATGCAGCTGCAATCGCTGCCAGTGTCATGTTCTTCATGTCTATTACTCACATCTGTTATAGTTAGGGGCTACATTCCTTATCTGTTTACTGATGCTATCCAAGTCTGCATTCCCTTTTCGTGTCTGAAAGCAGTGACATCTGCCACTATTTCTTAAGTGCACTCTGAAGCATCAATTCAATAAGCTCTGGGAATTCAATTCCAACTGCCTGTGCCTCCTGTGGCAAGAGACTTGTAGGAGTCATTCCCGGAAGTGTATTGGCCTCAAGGCAGAACAGATTGCTCTGCTCATCCATAAGGAAATCTATACGAGCATAGCTCTGCAGTCTGAGAACCTTGAAAGCACGCTCCGCATAGCTCTGCATCTCTTTTGTCTTAATATCCTCAATCTCTGCAGGACATGTCTCAATAGCAGAACCTGCCTGATATTTATTCTTATAATCGTAAAAGCCCTTCTTTGGCGCAATCTCAATAATAGGAAGCGCCTTGCCGTCAATAACACCTACCGAAAACTCACGTCCTTTGATAAATGTCTCAACTACAACCTCATCGTCAAGTGCAAAAGCAACCTCTAATCCCTTGGCATATTCCTCATCATTATTACATAAAGTAACACCAATACTTGAACCACCGCTACATGCCTTCACAATGCACGGATAACCAATAGTATTAGTCGTATCATCACCCTTTATAATATGACGTCCCTTTGGAACAGGAATTCCATTGAAAGCCATAAGCTCTTTGGAAACCTGCTTATTCATGCAGATGGCTGAGCTAAGGCATCCTGTACCTGTATACTTGATACCCATAAGATCAAATGTTGCCTGTATCTTACCGTTCTCTCCATTCTCACCATGAAGTCCCATGAAAACTGCATCAGCCTGAGCACAGAGCGTAAGTACATTAGGTCCGAAGAACATCTTGTCGCCGTCCGGTCTAAGAGCCTTAACAGCTTCAATATCAGGTGCATCTGATGATACAGCCTGAATCTGTGTTGCCCAGTCGATTTCTTTTTCAAATATGTTATTAATGTCACCCTCATATCCAAGATACACATCAAGTATTATCGCCTTGTATCCCTTACTAACGAGTGCCTCATATATCTTTTTACTAGAAACAAGAGAAACATCGCGCTCTGTACTGGTGCCTCCTGCAAGAACTACTATATT
>JAGHUN010000050.1 GCA_018064805.1 Candidatus Colinaster scatohippi | reverse complement strand
ATAAAATAGGGGAGGCGGTTAAGGCTGCTTTCCCTTATTCTCTGCCAATTATGGCAGGATATGAAATACTTGGTTTTGGTTTTGGACTATTGCTTCAAAGTAAGGGATATAGCGTGCTCTGGGCATTTGCTATGAGTGTATTTATATATGCAGGAAGCATGCAGTATGTGGCAATTGATCTGCTTGCAAGCGGTGCAGGGCTTATAACCACAGCTATAATGACATTGATGGTTAATGCAAGACATCTATTTTATGGCATATCTATGATTATCAGATACCGTAATATGGGCAAGGCTAAGCCGTATCTTATATTTGGTCTTACTGATGAGTGTTATAGTGTTGTATCGCATATTGATCCTCCTGCAAATGTAGACAGAAAGACTTTTTACTTTGTTTTTACGCTAATGAACCATTTATATTGGATAAGCGGCTCGGTATTGGGAGCAACCTTTGGTACACTTGTGCCTATTAATATTAAGGGCGTTGATTTTTCTATGACTGCTCTTTTTGTAGTAATTGTAGTAGATAATCTGATGAAAAAGGGTAATAGGATTACGTCATTTATAGGAATTGGTTGTTCATTTGTCTGCCTGCTTATTTTTGGCCCCAATAATTTCCTTATACCATCAATGATTGCAATAGCAGCTTCGCTAATGCTACTGCAGCCGGTACTTTCCAAGAATACAGAAAAGGAGGAAGCTTCCAATGAATAATGTGATGCATAGTGCCTGGATAGTTGCGGTTGCATCGCTTGTTACAATTGCAATTCGTTTCCTTCCATTTATATTATTCCCTGAAAGCAGGGAGGTACCAAAATTCCTGACCTATTTAAGTAATGTTCTTCCCGCAGCAATAATGGGAATGCTTGTTGTATATTGCTTTAGGAATACAGATGTGGTTGCTTTTCCATATGCTATTCCTGAGATATTGGCTACTGCTGTAGTGGTTGGCTCGTATTTATGGAAGAAGAATTTCCTTATATCTATCGCAGTAGGTACAGTTCTATATATGATTCTTGTGCAGTTGGTATTTATTTGATGAAAAAAAGACCTGTTTCCGGTAAAACTATAGACAGCAGAGATTACAGATATGACAATATTAAGTTCATACTTATTGTTCTTGTTGTATGTGGTCATTTACTGGAATTATTTAAAGGGGCGGATGCCTTATATAAATTTATCTATTCATTTCATATGCCGGTATTTATATTTGTGACCGGTCGGTTTGCTAAATTTGACATCAAAAAAATATTATGTAAACTAGTAGTCCCTTATTTTATTTTTCAAATCTTGTATCTTATATTTGATGCGACTGTTTTGAAACAGAAAACTCCCAAAATTCAGTTCACTACACCATATTGGTTATTATGGTATCTTATTGCGATTATAATCTATCATATTGTAGTCTTCGTTTTGCCTAAAAAGGTAAACAATGCACTTTCACTTGGCATTATCGTGGTTGCCTTTTTAGCCGGAATACTAATTGGATATGTTGAAAAGGCCGGATATTATTTGAGTGTTTCAAGAATTGTGGTGTTTTTCCCTTTTTTTCTTCTTGGATATTATAGTAGGGAATTTGAAGATGACAAAAGGCTATCAGACATTTTATCAAAAAAGTGGCTTGTAATAGCTGAAGTGATACTGGCAGTTTCAGGAAGTCTGCTTATAATTAAGCAAAAAATTCCAAATAAAATTCTATACGGTTCATATAGTTATGAGGCCGGAAAGGGACAGTGGTGGATGAGGCTGCTTATCTATATTGTGGCGCTTTTCTGGATTGGTGTATTTACTAATATTGTGTCCGGTAGGAAGCTTACAGTCATTACTTCATATGGTCAGAATACATTGCCCATATTCCTAATGCATGGTTTTGTGGTAAAATTACTTAAAAGGTACGATTTTTTTAAATACGGGCTATATATGAATATGCTGTTTGTGTGTATTATTACGGCAGTAGTTGTTCTGTTATTCGGTTATCCGTGGATAAAAGCAGCTTTGGGGTTTGACAAAAGGAAAAACTAAAAGGTAATGACACTATTTACACAGATGCGAAGGAACTTAATAGATAATGCGTTTGGTGATATATTGGCAGGCATTATTGTTGCACTTGTATCCTTGCCGATAGGTCTAGGCTATGCACAAATTGCCGGTTTGCCTGCAGTATATGGGTTATACGGTTCCTTTTTGCCTATAATTGTATATGGACTAATGACTACATCTCCACAATTCGTAGTAGGTGTTGATGCTATGCCGGCTGCGATGGTTGGGGCATTGCTTACAGAGATGATGATTACTCCTGAATCTGATGAGGCACTCAGGCTTATTCCTGTTGTGTCTTTTTTAGTTGCAATCTGGCTATTTGTGTTTTTCTTAGTTAATGCCGGCAGAATAGTTAAATATATTTCCACACCGGTTCTTGGTGGGTTCATATCAGGAGTTGGTGCAACTATTATTATGATGCAGATTCCCAAATTATTTGGGGGCAGACCGGGGACGGGAGAGATACTGCCTCTTGTTCAGAATATTTTTATTCAGTTAGGAGAGATTCATTGGTTGTCTCTTATACTGGGACTTGGAACAATTATTATTATACTTGCATGCAAGAAGATAATTCCGAAGATTCCTATGACTGTTGTAATGCTATTAGTGGGTGCTGCGCTTCAGGCAGTATTTCATCTTGATGAATATGGAGTAAAGCTTTTGCCGGAGGTTAGCGCCGGATTACCACATATCATTATCCCGAGTCTGACAATCATGTCAGGTCATGTAGTAGAGATTATAATAGAGGCATTTAGTATTGCTGCGGTAATAATGGCACAGACTTTATTAGCTACAGGAAGTTACGCCGGCAAATACGGATATGAGATTAATTCGAAAAGGGAATTACTTGCTTATGCCGGAATGAATGTAGCCGGTAGTATGGTAGGTTGTTGTCCGATTAATGGTTCAGTATCCAGGAGTGCTATTGCAGATTCCAATGGCTGTAAAAGTCAGATAATGTCGATAACAGCCGGTCTTAGTATGCTAATAATTCTTCTTGTGGGAACGCCATTGTTAAAATATCTGCCGGTACCGGTACTTACGGGAATAGTAATGACGGCGTTAATAGGTATTCTGGATTTTCAAATGATGGAACGTCTGTGGCAGACCAGTAAGAGTGAGTGGGTAGTTTTTATGTTATCATTTGCGGCAGTTCTTGTTCTTGGTACTGTCAATGGTGTTATTGTCGGCTGTCTCCTGTCATTCTGGGAAGTGTCGGTAAGAGCAGTTCAGCCTCCCAGCTGTTTTGTAGGAAGAATTCCGGGGCATGGCAATTTCCATTCACTTTTAAGGAATTCACATGCATATCCAATTAAGAATGTTATTATCTATCGATTTAGCGGTAATTTATTTTTTGCCAATATTGATAAATTTGAAAATGATATTCTTGGAGCAGTTAAAGAGGATACCAGAGTGGTAGTAGTTGATGCCAGAGGTATAGGAAGCATTGATATCACTGCAGTCGATCGACTTATCGCTTTTGAGAAAAAGATGAGCGATAGGGGAATTAAATTCTATGTAACAGAGCATGAGAGTTCTCTTAATGACCAGATTAGAAAGCTTGGTGGTGACAGCCTTTTAGATAAGGGCGCTATTAGAAGGACAATTACGCTTGCTCTTAGAGATGCAGGAATTGATAAACCGTATGAACTTGAGGGTCTGAAGGTTGCAGATGAAGGAGCTTACCTTGAATCAGAGGAAAAGCTTGCGGAATTTGAGTGGGCATTTGGCGAGGAAGCTGAAGAGAAAATGCTTAAATTAGCCGAGATTACGGCGGAGGAGTTGAAGGAGTCTATTACGGCGCATGATGAGCATATTGCAATACTTGAAGATCATGGTGCGACTACTCATTGGGGTATGCTTGGACTGTTTGACGAGCATGAGTTCTGGGATTTGCTGGAGGCTCGTATAGAAAAACTATCAGAGGATGAAATCCTATCGCGTGAGGATGTTGAATGGATTGAAGAGAGAATTGAAAAAAGAAGGCATCAGGGTGAAATCAGACTTAGCGAACTTAATCCAAGAGCCCTTAAAGAACTAGCGGAGCATAGAAGGAAAATTCTTGCACATCTTAAAGATAAAAGACCGGAGTTAAGAGAAGAAATTAAAGATGACATAGTTAGAAGGATAAAAAGTGACAAGACTACTGAATAATAATAGTTCAGTAGTCTTGTTTGCTTATAAGATATTATTTTTAAAAAAAGAAAAAGCAGGTTCGCCGTTTTTTATATCTGCATATGTAGCACTAATGCTCTTAACAGGAATAATTGCCGGTGAAGTCGCTGTGTGAATATATAAGCTATCCATACCTACGGCATTGGCAATTGTTATATCGCTTGTATAATCGTTGCCAATCATTATTGATTTACCAATATCAAGCTTATGCTTTCTAATAAGCATATTTATAAAGTTCGGATCCGGCTTGGCACATTCCATATCCGATGATATAAAGATATCATCAAACATGTCATATATTCCCATTGATTTGATTTCAGGTACAGTGAAACAGCTTTGAGCATTGCTTAAGAGGAAAACCTTTCCCCCATTTTTGTGGATTTCATCAAAAATAGCGGGAACATCCTTGTAAAGAGTAATATATTCTCTTGATAAAACACGAAAGGTAATGGCAAACTGGTCAATCATTTCATCGCTGCACCAGGGACTCATAAGCTTTCTGAAAACCTTTCTTAATTCTATTTCAGGTTTAGCATGATATGCCTTAATAGCTTCAAGTTCTTCATTTGCAAACTGCTTATAATCTTTTTTTAGCGTGGTTGCGTCATATGGAACCCCCATATCTGTGAGAATGGCAGCAGTTTTTTGCCATAAAGATGCTTTGCGTTCATTAGTTTTTATATCTACAAGCGTTCCGTAAAAATCAAAAATATAGTTATCATATTTCATAGTAAAAAATCCCAATATTATGATGCCAATTAAAAACTACGAAATAACATATCAGATTTGATGTTTATATTCAACAACGTAGCATAAATTAATGAAAAGTATTAACATATTTATATGAATAAAATTTTAAAAAATGTAAGAAAAAATATATATTGGATAGTTGTTTTAATTCTATTGTCCTTGGCAGGGGTTCTTAACCTTGTATCCTGGATGAGTAACGGCTTCTGTGATGCATATGTTAAGTATATTTTTCCGTTATGGGGACGAATTTATGGTTTGTTTACGGGAATATTTCCCTTTTCTGTTGGTGAAATTATGCTGTATCTGGCTGTAATCTTAGTTATTCTTGCCATCGCTTCAGCTATATGGCTATTAATACTTTGTGTGCTTCGTAAGAAAAAGAGGATAGCAGATATATTATGTATTTATCTTAAAATAGTTGTGATGATTGTGGCTATAGAGGCAGTTGTAATGACACTTAACTGTTACATGCTTTATCACTGTTCAACATTTGAAGAGAAGTATATGCCCGGGGTTAAATCAGATAGGCAATATTCGGTTAAAGAACTTGCAGACGTGAGAGAAATGATAATAAAAAGAGCAGATGAGTTGGCCAAGGCAATGCCACGGGATAAGCAGGGTAACATTATTTATGATGGTAATATGGCTGATGTTGCGGTTGAGGAAATGAAACGAATGGGTGAGCAGTATTCTCAATTATCAGGATATTATGTTAGACCCAAAGCATTTGCTACAAGTGATTTTTTTAGCCAGCAATATATGATGGGATACTATTTCCCTTTTTCTATGGAAGCTAATTACAATGATGTAATGTATATTGCTAACATTCCGGCAACTATGTGTCATGAGTTATCACATACCAAAGGGTTTATATATGAGGATGAGGCCAGCTTTATTGCATATCTTGCTTGCATATCATCGGATGATCTGTTTTTTGAATATAGTGGATATCTGTCTGTTTTATCATATATAAATAATGACTTGTATGAATCCTTGGGAAAGGATAAGGAGCTCTACAGACAATATATGCAACCATCCGAACCGGTGGTTCATGATAGAGTGTTCCTTACAAAGGAGGCCTGGGATAAGGTCGAAAAGTCGGCGGTAATCGATACCGAAACAGTAAAGCGTGCAAGTGATAAGTTCGTAGAGACCAATCTTATATTGAACGGTGTGGAACAGGGTTCGGCTGTGTATTGCGATGTGGTAGACCGAGTGCTGGATTACTATTATGCCGATAATAATTGAAATTAGGAAAGTGTTGTTCGTCAGTTAGAAAGTGCTGTTTGTCAAATAAATAACTAATTCCGGATGGATTGAATATACTGAAAACATAAACAAAACAGGTAAGAACATCTAATAAAGAGAGGGAGGATTATAGATGAAGGTAAAATCGTTGTTTATGTTTGATGAAAGTGCTTATAGTGATGAAAAAATAACAATTGCTTATAATTATAATATATATAGCGAAACTGCGGAATATTGTCGTGAGAATAGTAAGCTTAAAGGCGTTAAGGGTGAATATGAGAAGTTGAATTCAGAAGAGAAGAGATACGCCGCAGCAATAGGGCAACTGATTAATGAGAATTTGGAGCCGTATAAGAAGCTTAGAAATCGTCTTAAGGTGACATTTGATATTAGAAAGTATTTTTTACTTACTCTTATTGCATCTATTGTATTTAAAATTATTGATAAGATGTTACGTGTTCCTCATTTTATGTGGGGAATGATGACACTTGCTATGGTGATTTCAATAATTGCACTGCCGGTCGTTTCGGTTGTATATGCAGTGAATAAAAAAATAATAGAGAAATTCTATGAAAAATATAGAGGTAAATTAAGAGTTGAGCAGATAGCCTTTAATGATTTTTGTAAGTCAGTATATGAAAGAGTTGATAAAATATATCTTAATTCCTTAGATCCAACACATAGAGAATTGGTTCTGATGCGCAGAGAAAACCAGAAAAATGCCGAGGAAGCAAGACGTAGAGATAAGCAAATGGAAAATCTCCAGAAGGAGTTATCAAGAACGCAGCGAGCCCTTGTGAATGAGCAGAAGATAAATAATGAAATCCAGCAGGAACTGTTGAGTATAGAGAGACGTAAAGAAAAGATGTATGGTGGATATTATAGGAGATAGTCAGATATTGTAAAATCATTATCCGAAATATGACATTAATATAATCAAATTTACTTATATAAAATAATAATTGTATACTTGCATACATCCACTTTGCTATGATATAATCTCTCACGTAGTATAGATAACTGGAGAGACCCAAGGTCGGGTACCATATGGTAGCCGACCGATTTTTTTGTAGAGAAATATATCTTTACATAGGGCGCCGAAGGTGTACGACGAGATGAAAAGACATCTTGTCAATCTCTCAGGCAAAAGGACAGGAGATAGGATATGGAAAATTTTTTAGCACAGGTTACATCAGTTAATGATGTAGTGAACAGCTTCGCATGGGGTTGGTTCGCAATCGTATTGTTACTTGGTACAGGTGTTATCTGTTCAGTAGTAACTAAGTTCTTTCAGTTTTCACACATTAAGCATTGGTGGTCGAAAACAATTGCAACAGTATTTCACAAGGACACACATAATAAGTCTGAAGTAGGTTCTGTATCACAGTTCCAGGCGTTATGTACAGCTCTCGCAGCAACAATTGGTACCGGTAACATTGCCGGTGTAGCAGCAGCTATTTGTGTTGGTGGCCCGGGTGCTGTATTCTGGATGTGGATAGCGGCATTACTTGGTATGATGACTAACTATTCTGAGAATATTCTTGGTATTTACTTCCGTCGTAAGAATGCCGAGAATGAATGGTCAGGCGGTCCAATGTATTATCTTAAGGATGGTCTTGGATCATATAAGGGATGTAAGCAGGTTGGTAAGATTCTTGCAGTGATTTTTGCTTGCTTTGCAATTCTGGCATCATTTGGTATTGGTAACATGGGCCAGATTAACAAGATTACACTTAATATTGAGTCAGCATTCTTCTCAGGGATTGACGCTCCGCTCGTTGGTGGTGTATCAATTATAAACTGGTTTATTGGTGTACTCTTAATGGTTATTGGTGGTTTCATCATCCTTGGTGGACTTAAGAGAATTGCTTCAGTAGCTGAGAGAGTAGTTCCATTTATGGCTATTGTATATGTAGTTGGAGCATTAATTATTTTCATCAGTCACATCACTCTTGTTGGACCAATTTTTGTTTCTATTTTCAAATTTGCATTTGGTGCAAAGGCTCTTGCCGGTGGTGCAACAGGTACAGCGCTCAGCCTTGCAATTAAGAACGGATGTAAGAGAGGTATCTTCTCTAATGAAGCAGGTCTTGGTTCATCTGTTATGGTACATTCCAATTCAAATGTTAAGGAGCCTGTTAAGCAGGGTCTTTGGGGTATCTTCGAAGTATTCGCAGATACAATTGTTGTATGTACAATGACAGCTGTTGTATGTCTTTCTTCAGGATATATTGATCTTAGCACAGGAGCTCCAATTGGAGAGGTAGACAGTGCTACATTAGTTGCTAAGGCATTCGGTGGATTATTCGGTAAGCCGGGTGAGTGGTTCATCGCAATAGCAGTTTTACTTTTCGCATTCACAACAGTTATGGGATGGTCACATTATGGTTCAAAGGCTGTTGAGTACCTTTTTGGAGTAAAGGGTGCTAAGGTTTACAGAGTTATATTTGTTCTCATGATTATCTCAGGTGCTGTTATGAGTAACTCACTTGCATGGGATATTTCAGACACATTTAATGGACTAATGATGATTCCTAACCTTATCGGTGTACTTTCACTTACTCCACTTGTATATAAGATTACTAACAACTATGTTGAGCGTAAGATTAAGGG
>JAGHUN010000024.1 GCA_018064805.1 Candidatus Colinaster scatohippi | reverse complement strand
CAAGACGTCCAAGTGTCATGCCAGTAGCGTCAACTACATACCATTTTCTATCAATTGTAGCTGGGCTAGCCATAAATGTCTTCATGTTAATCCTCCATAATAATAACTTGTCCTTCAGAACCATGAGAAAAATGTCCGTAAAATCCCATTATTCCGTCAGAGTTATTCTGTCCCTTGCGGACAATACTGTTACTTGTAAGCGACATATAGCACACATTTTCGGGGCTAATCAAAAATATGTCCCACGCAGTCACACTGAAGTATTATACGACACGCCTCCTGGTGTGTCAATCAGTTTTTTGCATATTTTTATATCGTTTCCCTTTTATCAAACCTCTTGCCTTTTTAATATATATACCAAACCACTCCCTACACATCCTCAATCTTTACAAGTGTTAGTCCCTGTGGCGGTGCTGTCGGTCCGGCCTTGGTTCTGTCCATCGCATCTAACATAGACTTTACATCTTCAGCTGCAAACCTACCCATGCCTACATGAACTAAGGTACCTGCAATAATTCTGACCATATTATACAGGAAACCGGTCCCGGTAATTCGTATCACAAGCTGCCCTGATATCAGTCTGCCCTTCTCATCATAACCCGGTTCAACATTCTCCAGAACACCATTATATGTCCCGGAAATGACCTCAAGACTTATATCAATTATTGTCCTCACATTGGTAAGCGCCGTACCATTCACAGAACAGAAGCTGGTGAAATCGTGTTCTCCAATTAAAAAAGTAAGCGCTTCCTTCATAGCATTAACATCAAGCGGCCCCCTTACATGCCATGCATAGTTACGAAGCATAGGGTTAGCAACCTCACCGCAATCAATCTTATATTCATAGGTCTTATGGGTTGCACACTTTCTCGGATGCCAGTCTGCTACAACTTCTTTTGACTCTCTTACTCGAATGTCATCCGGCAGAAATGAATTTAGGGCCACAGCAAATTTGTCAGCAGGCACCGTACTCTCCGTATCAAATACAGCTCTGTTACATAGGCCGTGCACTCCGGAATCAGTTCTGCTGGCGCCAATGACCTCAACCCTTTCACCTGTCAGTCTGTTTATTGCCTTATTCAGTTCACCTTCAATGGTGTCCCCATTATCCTGAATCTGCCAACCATGATAATTAGTTCCATCGTAAGCTACAATTAATAATATTCGTCTCATAGTTTTATTTTCCAATAACACTCAAAAAAATACTACTCAGTGAAAAAGAAGCAGCTCATTTTTATGAGCCACTCCCAAAAGACATAATCATTATTACTTCTTATCAAAATGCTGATAGTCCTTACAACTGTTCCAGTCTCCTCCCCATCTGAAGCCATGCTCCTTAAACAGCCTGTAAGCAAGATCATTTTCATCTATCTTATATGGAAAGTTCTGACTTCTGTCAGCATATATCTCACTTCCGGGTGGTGATATGTAATCATCCTCACCAGTCTTAAATACGACGTAAGGATTATAGAACGGATTCAAATCAATTGCTTTACCATATGCATGATTTGACAGATTGGTCGAACCATCTACTACCCTGTAACAAAAACAGCTCGTATTATTGGCAGTCATTGACAATGTATCATCTGCATCATACTCATCAATGAGTTTAATGCTTTCTATCCGGTATTCAGCTAAATACAACTCATAGAAGATCTCCATAACATCATCCGCAATACTGATATTACAAATCATCTCACCATCACTTGAATTACCGTTAAAATCAACATATTTAATTCTGCAGTACCTAAGGTCCTTAAATGATACCCTGCTCTCATCAATATCTTCAGGATACGATTTACCTTGCATCCTAAGTCTTACCTGCTCAGGAACCGGCTCATAATAGAATCCTTCTTTATAAATAACTCTTTCATCAGTGTCCGCATATTCATCATCTGCGCCACTTTCATTTTCTTCACTTCCGAAGTTCTCATTTTCTAACGAAGCGATATCTTCCGAGCTATTAATGACACTATTGTCATCTGCAATTTCACCATCTTTATCTCGGGTATCCCCTGTGGCATACTCAATAGCCTGACCAGCCTCTTCATCCTCAGTAACCTGAATAATCTCTACAGTAACCTGTTCATCCGGATGATTCCTTGCATAGTCAGCCAAAGTCTCCGATCCTTTCATAGTTCTGGCCAAAACTGCCGTAAGAGCCATTACTATTACTAATATAATTAAACCTTTGAACACTTTATCATCAAGTCGTTTCATTTATGGTATCCACCTTGTGGCAACAACTGCTGCAACAAAACCAACCAGAATCAGATATCCTGCAATATCTCTTCCCTGGTATTTAAGAGGCTTCATTTTGGTCCTGCTTTCACCACCCTTATAGCATCTTGCTTCCATTGCCATAGCAAGATCATTAGCTCTTCTGAATGCAGAGATAAAAAGTGGCACAAGCAGTGGTACAAGACTCTTAGCCTTTTGAAAAATATTACCGGTATCAAAGTTTGCTCCCCTTGCCATCTGAGCCTTCATTATTTTGTCCGTTTCCTCCATTAGTATTGGAATAAAACGAAGCGCTATTGACATCATCATAGCAATCTCATGCACAGGCATATGTATCTTTTTTAATGGTCCGAGAAGCTTCTCCAAACCATCTGTAAGCTGGTTTGGTGTAGTTGTAAGTGTCATAAGACTTGAACCTATAATAAGATATGACAATCTGATTGCCATTTTAGCTGCAACAATCAGTCCCTCTTTAGTTATCTTAAGCCTCCAGAATGACACAAGAACCTCTCCCTGTGTCATAAACATATTAAAGCATACCGTAATAATAATGAGGAATAATATCGCCTTCATACCCTTTAGCATGAATTTCACAGGTACCTTCGAAATCACAATAATACTGCATAAAAATACCGTTACAGCAAGATACCCCCATACGTTTGTACACATAAAAAGTGCAATGATATATGCAATTGTTCCAATGAGTTTTACTCTTGGGTCCAGTCGGTGCAGAACTGAATCTGCCTGATAGTATTGGCCCAGTGTTATATCTCTTAACATTATTACATCCGATCTGAAAGCGCGTTAATTATAGTATCCGCAGCTTCCCTTGTTGTTGTTGCAGTCAGATCAACATCAAACCCCTGAGCACTAAGTGCTCTCATTATATATGTAACCGAAGGAGCTGCAAGGCCGATTGCCTCAAGTTCCTCAACATGTGTAAATACATTCTTAGGACTGTCATTATACATAACTTCGCCCTTATTCATTACAATAATTGTATCCACATAATTAGCAACATCTTCCATACTGTGACTTACAAGCACAATTGTTATTCCCTGCTCATCATGAAGTTTCTTAATCTGATTAAGAATGTCATCTCGTCCCTTTGGATCCAGTCCTGCTGTAGGCTCATCTAAAATAAGTATCTTGGGTTTCATAGCCAAAACACCCGCTATAGCCACACGCCTCTTCTGTCCACCTGATAACTCAAACGGTGATGCATAAAAATATTCCGCATCAAGTCCAACCTGGGTAAGCGCCTCAAAAGCCCGCAATTCTGCGTCTTTTTTTGACAAGCCCATATTCTTGGGGCCGAAACATACATCCTCAAATACTGTTGCTTCAAAAAGCTGATGCTCAGGATACTGGAAAACAAGCCCCACTTCGTGTCTTAGGCTTTTAATATCGAAGTCCTTATCACAAATATCTCTGCCTTCATAGTATATCTCACCTGCAGTAGGCTTGAGTAGCCCGTTCATATGCTGAACAAGCGTAGACTTTCCTGAACCGGTATGACCTATAAGTCCATAGAAACCACCATCTTCAATTTTCAGATTGACATCCTTTAATGCCAACACCGGTATAGCTGCATCCGGATCATACTGGTGTGACACATGATTAAAAATAAGTGACATAAACTCACCTTTATATATTTCAAATAATCTTTTATCTGATTTTCTTTAATGCTTCGACAAGTTCCTCTGTAGTAAGTATTCCATCAGGAATATTCAGTCCCCTTTTCTTAAGCTCATGCGCAAGCATTGTAACCTGCGGAACATCAAGATGAATCGCCTTAAGTTCTTCTACGCGACTGAATATCTCGCGAGGAGTTCCCTGCATGGCAATATGGCCTTTGTCCATAACAAATACCTTATCTGCAAAGATAACCTCTTCCATATAATGTGTAATCAGAATGACGGTTACTTTCTCTACCTCATTAAGAGCTCTTGCTGCTCTTATAACCTCATACCTTCCATTAGGATCAAGCATTGCGGTAGGCTCATCCAAAACAATACATTTAGGATGCATCGCAAGCACTCCTGCTATAGAAACACGCTGTTTCTGGCCTCCTGAAAGCTTATTGGGAGAATGCTTTCTATACTCCCACATGCCGACAGCCTTAAGGCTCTCTTCCACGCGTTGCCAGATTTCTTTTGTCTCAACACCTAAGTTCTCCGGTCCAAAGCCCACATCCTCTTCCACAATCTGACCAATAATCTGATTATCCGGATTCTGAAATACCATACCGGCAGTCTCTCGTATTGCCCATAGATTGTCGCTATCCCCGGTATCCTTTCCATCTACCCAGACAGTTCCCTCTGTAGGCATAAGAATTGCATTCAGATGCTTGGAAAAAGTTGACTTGCCCGAACCATTATGTCCAAGTATAGCAATAAAATCACCCTGTTCTATATCCAGGCTGACTTCATCCACCGCTCTGACAATAGCTTCAACATTGCCCTCTTCATCGCGTCTAATATAATCAAATGATAATTTATCTGTCTTAATTAAACTCATAACTAATTTAGTATACTAGAGAATTACAAATGGCGCAATCCGGCTCGCTCCCTTTTTGCTAAGTAACAGCTTGCAAATCACTAACCGCAAGCCAAAACTTTCGCAAAAGCACCGTCCTGTCAAGCCTATTTTGCATCCTCTTTATCAAACACTGACATAATAACTGCTGCAATAATCAGGCCGCCGCCCAGGAATTTAAATATTCCCGAGTCCTCATTCGCAAAAATAATACCAATAAAACAGGTACTAAGCGGATTCACGGCAGTGAACACACTGGCAGTCTCAACAGATATATATTTCTGAGCAAGCGGCTGGAAGGTGAAACCAAAGCAGCTACATACGACTGCAAGCATGAGTATCATAAGCCACTCAGTTCCATTCTGCGGCAGTCTCGGTTTATCAATTATAAATGAGATAATTGCCGACAAAATACCCATCGTACCAAGCTGTATTATTCCAATCGTAATCGGATCATTATCCTTGGAAACTGCCTTTGTTACCATTATACATACACCGAAAATAAGTGCTGCCAGTATAGCCAGCATAATTCCCACATTCAGACTGCCTCCACCTGATATTGTCAAAAGACCCACACCGGTAAATGCAATCAGCGCTTCAAACCAAATTCTTCCCTTGGGAAGCTTCCTTGTAAGCACCGCTGTATATAGGGGAACTATAACAACTGCTGAATTCTCAATAAAGGAACTTGTTCCCGTATCAATCAGCCTGAGCCCATACATCTCTGCTGCCATACAGGCAGTATAACAGGCCCCAAGAACAAATCCACCTTTAAGAGTCTTTAGGTCCAGCTTAAGCATTTTCTTATAAAAAATGACCGTCAGAATAAGAAAAGCAATAATAAATCTTACTCCCAGTACATTCATGGGAGCAAAATCCCCCATCAGTTTTTTAGAAAAAATAAATGATGTTCCTCTGGCAATCATAACTGCTGCCATCAGAACCAGCGCACCTTTTCGCGACATAATATCCCTCTTACCAACTCAAAATTTGCGCATTTGTACATAATTAAGGGACTGCAAACTGCCGCAGCCCCGTTTATTTTTTATAATTATTTAGCGATATCACAAATAATATCAACACATTTCTCAATACCAAGATCAGAACTCTTAAGACACAAATCATAGAATTCAGCTTTACCAAATTCAGTATCCGTATAATACGAACAATACTTTGCCCTTGCCTTATCTATAGACTTCATCTGGTTAAGAATTTTCTCTTCACTAACCTCCGGCATAAGCCCCTTAAGATTCTGCAACTTCCAGTATGTTGAAGATGTGATAAATACATGAAGAGCCGCATCGAATTCTTTAAGGACAACATTTGCATTACGCCCTACAATAACACAGTTACCTTTCTCAGCCACTTTCTTAATCGCCTCTTTTTGTGCTTCAAAAAGTTTTTCATTAAGTGGCTTGTTATAGAAATCAAAAAGACTCTGTCCAAATCCAAAATTATGCGGTACTTTTTCATCCCACTTACTGAACTCATCAGCTGTAATTGAGCTTGATTCCATTGCGGATTTGATTATCATGTCCTTGTCCATATAATAATAGCCAAGTCTTTCTGCAACAGCCTTACCAATCTTAGCTCCACCTGCTCCAAATTCTCTTGATATAGTAATTATCTTCTTCATATGATGCCTCACTTTTTGTCCAAAAGAAACTACTTCCTTCTTACAGAACCTTATTTAAGAAATCAATTGTTCTCGGCTCCTTAGGATTAAGCAGCACTTCCTGAGGAGTACCCTCCTCGATAATATATCCACCATCCATAAACAAAACGCGGTCAGCAACTTCTCTGGCGAATCCCATTTCATGTGTAACAATTACCATTGTCATTCCATCTGCTGCAAGCTGCTTCATAACATCAAGTACTTCACCAACCATTTCAGGGTCAAGGGCTGAAGTAGGCTCATCAAAAAGCATAATATCCGGGTTCATACAAAGTGCTCTTGCAATTGCAACTCTCTGCTTCTGTCCACCTGATAACTGCGAAGGATATGCCTCTGCTTTTTCTGCAAGTCCTACGCGCTTAAGCAATTCCATTGCCCTGTTCTTAGCCTCTTCCTTAGTTGCCTTCTTAAGTTCAACCGGTGCAAGAGTCATATTATCAATAACATTAAGATTCTCAAACAGATTAAAATGCTGAAAAACCATTCCGATATTTTCACGCATCTTATTAATATTGATGCCTTTTGACATAATATCCTGTCCGGCAATAACAATAGAGCCTGATGTTGCATCCTCCAGCTTATTGAGACATCTTAAGAAGGTAGACTTACCGGAACCTGATGGTCCGATTACAACAACAACCTCTCCTTCATATATATCTGTAGATATATCCTTAAGTACTTCTAACGAACCAAAACTTTTCTTGAGATTTCTAACATTAATCTTAACTACATCTTTATTAGCGGCCACGGTTCATTCTCCTTTCCATTGTCTTAGCAACTCTTGACAGAATTGTGATTACAATAAGGTACATAACACCAACAATTGCCCAGGTCTGGAATGACATGAATGTGTTAGCCTGAACATTTTTTGCAGTATTAACAAGCTCCGGGAAACCAATTACTGAAAGAATTGATGTATCCTTAAGAGTAATAATGAACTGGTTAATGATACTTGGAATCATTGTTCTGATAGCCTGTGGAAGAACTACTCTTCTCATAGATATTGCATACGGAAGACCAAGAGATCTTGCTGCCTCCATCTGTCCCTTATCCACGGCCTGAATTCCTGCTCTTATAATCTCTGACATATAAGCACCGCAGTTAAGCGCAAGACATATAGTACCTGCCTGGAGTGCTGTCAGCGACACATTAAAGCCACCTATAATGGTATTAAACAGATATGGAACACCAAAGTAGACGAAAAAGGCCAATACAATCATTGGTACTCCTCGAATTGCATCTACAAATATTAAAGAGATGATATTGCAGACTCTGTTTTTGATAACACTCATGATACCAAAGATAAGACCTAAGATACATGCAAAAAAGAGACCGCAGAGTGCGAGCAGCAATGTTCTACCCATTGCAATAAGAAGCATTGCGCCGTAACCAGTTAAAATCCTAATCATAGCTATTCCTATTCCCTTCTCTTATAACTGAAAAATGGGCAAAGCATATTACTCCGCCCATTTCATTATATGATAATTTATCTGATTAGCCAAGATACTTAGCTAAGATTTCATCATACTTTCCGTTTGCCTTAATATTCTTAAGACCTGCATTGAACATATCAACGAGCACCTGATTCTCAGCATTGAAGATTGCGAAACCATAAGCTGCAGGCTCATTTCCTGTTCCGTCAAGAATCTTCATATCAATTCCTGTATCCTTAATATTAGAAGCCATGATCGGAGTATCATCAAAGCATCCGGCAACCTGTCCACCAACTACTGCCTGATACATTGTAGGTGAATCTTCGAAGTATGTAACTGTGAAGCCATACTGTGTAGAAAGCTCTTCAGCATATGCAGCTGACATTGTACCTGTCTTAACAGCTACTGACTGACCTGCAAGATCAGCAAAACCTGTAATAGCTGAATCACCCTTTACAGCCATAGACTGGTTAGCATCATAGTAACCATCAGAGAAAATCCATCCACTTGACTTACGCTCTTCTGTAACTGAAGCTCCGGCAATCATACCATCAGCCTGACCTGCCTGACATGCTGCAATTGAAGCATCCCATCCAAGAACCTGAACCTCATACTTGAAGCCCTGATCCTCAGCAACTGCTGCAAGAATATCCATATCGATACCAACGAACTCACCAGCGTCATTTGTGTACTCAAATGGCTTGAATGAAGTATCTGTTGCAATCTGCCATACCTTGTCACCTGATGCTGCTGTATCGGCTGACTTACCACAACCAACTACTAAAGTAGCAACCATTGCAACACAAAGAAGTGCTGCCATCATTCTCTTCTTCATAATATTGTCCTCCTCTAATCTGAACATATCGCCCAGGCTTGACAAGCTCACATCTATGCGAGACATCGTCATACCTAAAACGATTAAGTAATAACTTTAGTGTAATATAGCATTAAATTACGGCATATGTCAAGTTGAACAAATCGAAAGTGTTCAATTTGGTAATAATTACTTATGCTACCATAATTGCCGGATAGTGAAATGATTTTATACTGTTTACAGCACACTTGCAGCTCTGCAAAAAAGAAAAAAGAAGGCATAGTCCATAAGACCACACCTTCTTAATCAGTTATTGGGTAATCAAACTTGTTGAGGGGCTCTCTTCGTGAGGGGCTTTCGTGAGGGTTCCTCGTGAGGGGCTTTCATGAGGGGCTGGTTTGAGGGTTCTTCGTGAGGGGCTAATCAATTAATACAATAAAAAACAGGATTAATCAGTTCTTTTGAGCTGGT
>JAGHUN010000011.1 GCA_018064805.1 Candidatus Colinaster scatohippi | reverse complement strand
AAAATAATGAGTGAGGGAAGATTATGAAAAAGAAGAAAAAGACCAAGGAGATTGGGAACGGCAAGGCCCTTCTCAATACTCTCTATTCGCTAAAACTGATGTGGAAAATATCGCCTGCAAAGGTAATTCACAGCGGATTGATGCGCCTGATTGGATACTTCGAGTGGTTGTTTTACAGTGCCTTTTTTATGGTGTATGTAATTAACTCTCTTGAAAAGGGAGAGGCGTTCTCGAGGATGCTGATTTTTGTGGGAATCACCGCATCGGTATTCATATGTATCAACATCTATTATGCCTATATCAACGGCAAATTTACTCCTGAAACAGAGCCTAAAATCAATGCGGGTATATACAAAGAATTGCTTAAAAAGGCTGTAAATGTCGAGCTGGAATGCTACGAGGACAGTGATTTTTACGACAAGTACACCCTTGCGATGGAGAAGGCGGATGTCAGACTTACATCTACCGTGGAATCCTTCTTCGGAGTTGTGTTTGGATTCTTTGCCAGTGTTTTTGCATTCATATACATGTTTAATGTAGACCACTATTCAATATTGTTTATATTGTTTCCTGTAATAGGCAACTTTGTATTCAATAGAGTGGTAAGTAAGATTGCATATCAAAGAAACAAAGACATGGCACCGCACAATCGCACTGTGGCATACGTCAATCGTGTAATGTATATGACCGAGTTCGCCAAGGAATTGAGACTGACCAATGTTTTTAAGCTCATGCGCAGACAGTACAGAACCGCTATCGACGGTATGTCCAAGGTTGCCGGCAAGTATACTGTTAAGAGCATAATTTTCCATTGGCTATATGTCAATTTTACATTCACATTTATCTTTGAAGGTATGCTGGCATACGGAGCGTACAGAGCGCTTGTTTCGCAGACACTCAGCCTGGCTCAGCTCGCGGTTATTACCAGCATGATGGTATCTACTACCTGGATACTGATAGGCTTTACTGACAGTATTACCGCAAGTTTTCAGAATGGATTGTTTATTGAATACTTGAAGAGTTTTCTGGAATACAAGGAAAAAATTCCCGAGGATATGCAGGGCGAGGATCCCGGAAGTGTAATCGAGAGTCTGGAGTTTAGAAATGTATCATTCGCCTATAAAGATAAAAAGGTTATAGACGGGCTGAATATGAAGTTTGAAGCCGGTAAAACCTATGCTTTGGTAGGTCATAACGGAGCCGGAAAAACTACACTAATTAAGCTACTACTTAGATTTTATGATCCTACTGAGGGTGAGATATATCTAAACGGCAAGGATATACGTACATTCGAGCTTAGGAAGTATCGTGAATTGTTTGCCACTGCTTTTCAGGACAACAGAATCTTTTCTATGTCCGTGTTGGATAATGTGCTGATGAAGGAAGGCAATAATGATGAGTCGGACAAAGAGGAAGCTCAGAAGGCATTGGAGCTTGCCGGTGTATATGACAAGATTATGTCTTTGCCTCAGGGAATGGATACAATCCTGACACGTGAATTTGATGACAAGGGTGAGCTTTTATCTGGAGGTGAAACTCAGAAGATAGTAGTAGCCAGAGCATTTGTCAAAAAGAGTCCGTTCAAGGTATTTGATGAGCCTTCAAGTGCGCTTGATCCGATTGCAGAATATAGGCTTTTCGAGAATATATCAAAATATTGCAGTGACAATATACTGGTGTTCATTTCACACAGACTGTCTTCTGTAAAAAATGCAGATATGATATACCTTCTCGGCGGTGGTAAGGTAAGCGAATCCGGAACCCACGAGGAACTTATTAAGCTAAATAAGAGCTATGCTGATATGTACATAAAGCAGGCAAGAAATTACCTCGCAGATGACGAGTACGAGGAGGTGATGTGATGAAGAACGTATTGAAAAATCACCTCTATCTGTGGAAACTGTGTTTTAAGACCTGCCCCGGTTATATGCTTTATACAATATTTGATGCCTTCAGATATGAGTTTATGATCTTCTTGGAGCATACACTAGGTATCAGATATGTACTTCACTGCGTTGAGTATCATGAGCCTGTATATAAGGCACTTATATTTGTCGGTATCATTGCAGTATTGATGTTCATACTAATGATATTCGATGGGTATTATGCGCATACCTGGCATTTTACCAGCAAGCCCAAGCTGTATAGAGCGCTCAAGGATCAGATGTTTGAAAAGGCTTCGAAGCTGGACTTAAACTGCTATGATGATCCCGATTATTACAATGAGTTTGTACTTGCTGTATCAGAATCGGAGAATTCAATCGAGAGATTCCTGACAACACTTAAGAATGCGGTTCAATGCATCACTGCTATTTCTTCAATGGGCATTTTTTACCTGTTGGTGGACTGGAAGGGAATCATATTTGTACTGGTATCGTTTGTATTGAGATTCCTCCTTTCAAAGAGACTTAACAAGGTTAATTATGATGTTCGTATGGAGGTGAATTCCAAGGAGAGAAAGAGAAATTATGTAAGCCGTATTTTCTATCTTAAGGACTATGCCAAAGAGCTCAGAATGCATCATGGTGTAGGTCGTTACCTTGAGGAGGAGTTTGTCGAGGCAAACAAGGAAATGGTTGCTATCAACAAAAAGGCATCGGGTAAAAGAACCTGGCTACGTTTTGCAAGAGTATATCTGGTGGGTGATTTCATTACAGATGTATTGTATATTATCTATCTGATTTATTCGGCAGCAGTTCTGCATACCGTTGACTACAGCAGTGCGGTGGTATTGTTCAACAATTTGGGAAGCCTACGCGGAAGCATGAATATGCTTGCAGACCTGTTTTCGCAGACCCATGAGAACAGCCTCTATATCGATAAGATACGTGCATTCTTGGCATATGAGCCTAAGCTTGAAATAGAAGAGGGTAAAATGGTTCCGAGTGGTATCGGCGGATTGTCTCTTAAGAATGTATCATTCAGATACAGAGAGGATATGCCCAATACGCTCAACAATATTACACTTGATGTCAAGCCAGGTGAGCACGTGGCGATTGTCGGCTATAACGGTGCAGGCAAAACTACGCTTATTAAGCTGCTGACGCGTCTCTATGATCCTACAGAGGGCAGTATTGAGTATCATGGTGAGAAAATCGCTGAGTATCTGCCTTCGGATTACCGCAGACGTTTTGGGGTAGTCTTCCAGGATTTTCAGTTATACGGTGCGAAGCTGTCCGAGAATGTTGTAATGGATGATTATTCTGACGATGAACTGAAGGCTGCGGAAAAGAATATCAGGAACTCACTTGAGCGCGCAGGATTTGCAGAGCGTCTGGAAAAACTGAATGACGGACTGATGACTTCCGTAACAACGGAATTTGATGAAAAAGGAACTGATTTTTCAGGAGGTGAAGGACAAAAGATTGCTATATCCAGAGCGTTCTATAAGGATGCGGATATACTGATTATGGATGAGCCTTCGAGTGCATTGGATCCGATTGCCGAATATGAGTTGAATAAGGCTATGGAGGAAGCAGCGGAAGGAAAGACAGTATTTTACATTTCGCACAGACTCTCTACTACAAGAAATGCTGACCGAATCATTATGCTTGAAAAGGGAAGAATAATTGAAGAGGGAAGTCATGAAGATCTGCTCGCGCTGAATGGAAAGTATGCTGAAATGTGGCAGGTTCAGGCAAGTAATTATCGTGAATAGGAATGAATATAGAGAATCCGGTGTTGATAAGTGCCGGATTTTCTATGTAGTTATATTTGTTCGTCATTTTTATATATGTTAAGATTAAAAAATAAGCGGTTAAGGCGAGATTATTTAAGAGATAGCTACACCTTCTTTGGAGCGCTCCACAGGCTGCTATCGCTCAAAAGAGGGAGCTTTTTAAGAAGTTAGCAGCTGAAAACCCTGAAATGGCATGGGCTTTCGGTGCGAAATAAGATAAAGACTGAAAAATTTACAATGCTCTTTACTACTATCGTTTAGATAACTATTACAAAACTAAAGTAAAATAACGAAACGCCCTTTTGAACGTAACAGTCCGAAAGGGTGTTTTTGCATGCTTGAGATAATCTTTAGTGCCCATGAGGAATATGGAAAAAGCAATTCTGAGATGTATAATAATATTTCTATATTGACATATGCATTGCATAATATTACAATGAAAATATGCAATGCATAAACAAATAGGAGGATATGATTATGAGTGAACAGGAAAAAATCCAAATATTTGAGAATCAGAAGATTAGAACCGCATGGGATTCGGAAAAGGAAGAATGGTATTTTTCAATAATCGATGTTGTAGCTGTATTGGTTGAATCACAAGATTATGATGCTGCACGTAATTATTGGAAAGTTACAAAATTGAGAATGGTCGAAGAGGGAAATCAGTTGGTTACAAATTGTAACCAACTGAAATTGAAGTCGCCTAAGGACGGTAAAAAATATGCTACTGATGTAGCTACTACAGAGGAACTTCT
>JAGHUN010000082.1 GCA_018064805.1 Candidatus Colinaster scatohippi | reverse complement strand
CCACATCATTATCAAGAAGATTCATCAATCCTTTAGCTGACTATATATTTTTATTACCAGCTCAACTAATTCATAGTTACTTTTTGAAATCATATATCTCCACAAAAAAATAATGGTCGTGAATCACTTCACGGCCACTATATTCTACAAATCTGATTGCTGCAACAATAAACTTATAAAATCTTTTCATTATAAATCCATTGCACATCCCAACAACCACTCCCGAAAAAATGGTCTATTGAGTCTATTTGCTTTACAAATCTAATCCATTTACTTACAACAAACCGGCTATTACTTCTAAGCTATCCGCGAATGCACTAGTAAAGTCCCCTATAATTTCTTCAGTCATTGGTGTAGATAATGCTATCAAACCTCTTGGTGCAATAAAAAATCCTCTTTTTAGCATTTCCAGATGCATTATTTTGCAAAGACTCTTATCCTCTTTTGTAACCTCAAGATAGTTATTAGGTTCACCTTTGATAAAGTGATAATTAAGCAACGATCCTGCTCTGGTAGCACAACCATCTATACCGGATTTAGCAAATGCTGCATCAATATTATCCTTAAGCATTATTCCAAGCTTTTCCAGTCTGTCGCAATCAGCCTGCTTGTACTGCATCAGTGTCGCATAACCTGCTGCCATAGTTGCTCTATTGCCATTAAATGTTCCTGACTGAGTAACAGGGCTTATCCCTGTTGCATTAAACACATCCATAATATCGCGCCGTCCACCTAGTGCGCCAACCGGAAGACCACCACCAATAATTTTTCCAAAAGCAGCAATATCAGGAATAACTCCATATAATTTCTGAGCTCCACCCTCAGATAATCTAAGAGCCTGAACCTCATCATATATAAGAATGCAACCATACTTATTACACAAATCTCTAAGTGTCTGTAAAAACTCTTTCTTTGCCGGTATTACTCCACCTGCACCAAGGAATGGCTCAACTATTACCGCTGCTATATCATCATGATTTTCAGTTATAACCTCTGTTGCTGTTTGGCAATCATTAAAAGGAATAACATACATTTCTGATGCTATTTTATTGCTGACACCTCTAATATCCGGCTTAGGAATAAGATTATTTGCCGGGTCATCGTAATCCACACTTGCAGGTGATACATTGTACTCCATCATATCTGTTGTGCCATGATATCCACCAAATATTTTTACTATTCCATTCTTTTCGGTAAAAACCTTAGCTGCTCTGGTCGCAAAAAGAGTGGCCTCTGTTCCCGAATTACAAAATCTGACTGTATCAACGCAAGGAACACGCATTGCCAAAAGTTCAGCTAATTTAACCTGTTCTTCTATACCGGCCGGAACTGCTGTACCTCTTTCTGCTGCATTTATAATCGCATGAGTAATCTTCTCATTGGCGTGTCCGTGAATAAGTGAAGTATAGTTATTGATAAAATCATAGTACCTATTTCCATCAACATCAATAATCGTTGTCCCTTTACCACTTTCAATGGTAAGCGGATATGGTGAGTAGTACGACACTGTACGTGTTTCGCCGCCGGCAAGATACTTCTTCGCTTTTTCAAACGCCAATCTTGAAATTGGAGTTCTATCCATATATTCCTTTTTTATTACTTCATAATATTCACTTGTTCTCATAATTTGCGCCTTCCCAAATTTAAATCATCCTGTGAATCCTGCTAAAGTCAAATATCATCGGCAGAATAAGTAAGCACAATTATTACTCTAACTTAAATCTGTCCTTTGCTATTTTTACAATGGCCTGTGCTGTACCTTCGACACCAAGTGTTCCACTGTCAAGCATAACATGAATATGATTCATATCATTTGGAAGATACTTTGCATATCTCAAATGGTAATTATCTCTGGCTTTATCAACACCTTTAATTCTTTTTAAAGCTTCCTCAGCCTCAAGATTAAGCACATCTACCGCATTTTTGATTCTGCTTCCATAAGATGCATATATGAATACATTTAGAACGTTTTCATTATTCCTAAGAACATAATCTGCACAACGTCCTACAATAATACATGAACCCTTATCCGCAAGGCTCATTATAATTTTTTCCTGCTCATCGAAGATTTCATCCTTAATGCTGTCATTGCCGTTTCCAAGAGGGAACTGCATTCCTAAGAATCTTCCTCCATGGCTTTCTTCGTAATCGCTTATCTTAGATACAGGTACACCAATCTTCTTCGAAGTAGCCTCCACAATATCCCTGTCATAATATTCAATCTCAAGTAATGCTGCCACCCTCTGGGCTACCTGTCTGCCAAGGCTTCCAAACTGGCGATTTAGGGCTATTACATACTTCATATACCTATCCCCTTTCGAGCTGATTTATTTTTAACAATCTTTTTATTTTCACAGTTTGCCGCTCCTATTAACGATAGGTGCGGCAGACTGCGACTCAATTTTCAAAAAATATCAATAAATATATAGGTTGTACCTTACTGTGCCAAATTTACTGTATGTCCTTCTTCAACACCACAGAATACTGATGAACTCATATTCCACTTGTCAAATATTGCCTGAAGCCTTCCATCTTCCTTCATCTCATTAAGCACTACATTAAACTCAGCTACAAAATCTTTTTCGCTTGCTCTGAAACCAAATCCTGCAACAGCATCTGTTAACTGTGGTGTATAGCTGTCAAGGTATTTAAGACTTAGGTTTGAATCTTCACCCATAGCAGGTGATGCTGCAAAACAGTCGCATAATACTGCATCTGCCTGTCCTGATGAAACTGCCTGGAATGTTAAATCATTTGAAGTATAGTAATCAAGTGAACCTACTCTTCCGTCTGCTACCATTTCCTCACCTATATTTGCAGCAACCGAGCCTGTACAAACAGCAAGTTTTTTACCTACAAGATCAGCCTCTGTCGCAATTGTTGAATCTTCGGCTATAAGAACACAGTCATTTTCAAAGTAACATACATCTGAGAAGTATACGCCCTGGTTCATTCTTGCCTCAGTGATATACATACCATCACATGTACAGTCAACATTGTTGTTATTTAGTTCCAGAATTACTGACTCATAAGCTGTAGGTGCAACCTTAATATCTGTTATTCCAAGCTGTGTCAGAATCTCTGTTAAGATGTCATAATCTACACCAGTCATGTTGCCATCTGTACCTTCATAGATATATGGAGCAAACAAGTCAGCTCCAATCGTGAACCCCTCTGCCTGATACTTCGCAAGTGTTGCGCTAACACCATCTGACGGTGCAACATCAGTTACAGGTGCTGCTGCATCTTCTGCCATAGGTGTCTCTGTAGTTGCTGACTCAGCCACAGGTGCTGCTTCCTTTGAAGATCCACATCCAGCTAGTGATGTGAAGGCCAGTACTCCAACCAAAATTATTCCTGCTAATCTTTTTTTCATAATATAAGTCCTCCTATGTATATAAAACTAAACTTAAAAAGTTTCAAAATTATGCACGCTTTGTGCGGTTTAACTTTCTCTCAAGAACTCTTACTAACTGTGATAGCGGTAAACTAATTACAAGATATAAAAGAGCCAGGAGTGTATATGATTCAATTGTCTGAAATGTTGATGCAGCATAATTCTTTGTTATAAGCAACATTTCAGCTACCGATATTGAAGCCAGAATAGATGTATCCTTAATCATTGTTATTAGATAGTTACCAAATACCGGAAGTGACGACTTTACAGCAGGTGGAATAATAAACTTTAGCATTACCTGCGCCTCTGAAAATCCCAGTGCCAAGCCGGCTTCTCTCTGACCTGAATCTACTGAAAGAATTGCCGATCTTATAACTTCTGACATATAACATGCATAGTTTAGGCCAAAACCTATTACACCTGCGGTAAAGGCCGTTATTGAAACGCTTCCGCCCGCAAGCTTAAAAAGAGCAGGCACAACGAAGTATATATAAAAACACTGAACAAGAAGAGGTGTTCCTCTGAAAAATTCAACGATACAAAGCAAAAATCCTCTTAAAATCTTGCTTTTGCTCATTCTGCCAATTGCTATAAGAAATCCTAGAAAAAAAGCTATGCAGAAAGCGAGTCCGGTAATTTCCAGTACTGTTAATAAAGAATTCATAAGTTTAGGCATCAAGTTTGCGAATGTATCACCAAAATGTACAGTCATAATCTTATTCCTCCTCCTTAAGTACTCTTGACAAGAACTCTTTGGTTCTTGGATTTTTTGGATGTGAGAATATTTCATCCGGAGTTCCTTCTTCAGCCACATATCCATCAGCCATAAAGATAACCCTGTCAGATACTTCTCTTGCAAACTGCATTTCATGTGTAACAACTATCATTGTCATTCCTGATGCAGCAATATTCTTCATTACTCTAAGTACATCACCTACTAGCTCAGGATCGAGTGCAGATGTTGGTTCGTCAAAAAGCATTACATCCGGATGCATTGCGAGTGCTCTGGCAATAGCTACTCTCTGTTGCTGACCACCTGATAAGGTGTCCGGAAATGTGTTTTCAAATCTTGATAGCCCAACTTTACTTAGCAATTCTCTAGCCTCTACCAGAGCATTGGCTCTTGAAACCTTATTAAGTTTAACCGGGGCAACCATAATGTTATCTAGAACCGATCTTCCCACAAAAAGATTAAATCGCTGAAATACCATTCCAACTTTTTTGCGATATGCACTTCTGTTAAATCCTTTATCAAGTATGTTTTTATCGTTATAATAGATTTCACCGCCTGAAGGGATTTCCAATAGATTTAAGCATCGTAAAAAAGTGCTTTTACCGGATCCGGAAGGACCAATAATAGTGACGACTTCACCTTTTCGTATCTGCATATTTACATCTTGCAATACCTTCAAATCTCCAAAGCTCTTCTTTAATCTGTTTATTCTAAATACTACCTGGTCTTCCATAAGTGTCCTCTACTTTCCTCACTTACTTTCAGCTAAAAACCTTAACAAGCGATTTTTCCAAAATATCTACTAACTCATCTATTTCTTCAGTAGTAACATCAAATGATGTTCCCATCATAATTGCATCACCCTTCTGACCCTTATCCATATTGACTGATGTCATAATGATAAGACCGTTAGCCATACATTCCTTAAATACCTTTTCAGCTATCTTTTCACTTCTTGGATAACTCTCCTTTGTAGCTTTATCCTTTACAAGCTCAATTGCCTGCATTAGACCTTTTCCTCTTACATCTCCTATAAAAGGATATTTATCCTTAAGCTCATCGAGACGCTTCCTGAGGTGGTCGCCCTGCTTTGTACAATTATCAAGAAGTTGTTCTTCTTTAATCACTTCCAAAGTCTTCTTAACTACTGCCGAAGCAATTGGATTACCTGCCCATGTATGTCCTACCGGGAAGCCACCTGCATCTTCTATTGGCTTTGCAGCTTCCTTTGTGCACGCCACACAACCTATTGGGAAATATCCTCCTCCCATTGACTTTGCCAAGGCTACTATATCTGGAACAACTCCGTACTGTTCAATGGCCATCATTGTTCCACATCTTCCCGATCCGCACATAACCTCATCTAACACCATCAGCACATCATATTTGTCACAAATTTCTCTAATCTTCTGGTAATATCCATCCGGTGGAGTAACACATCCCATTGTTGTTCCAACTACTGTCTCGCATATAAAAGCAGCTACTGTGTCGGGTCCCTGAGCAAGTATCTGATCTTCAAGAGCCTTTGCACATTCAAATGAACAACTCTCTGGTTCTTTTGATGCCCAGCACCTATAGCAGTAAGGTGGAATTATGTGACCATCTTCCCTAAGTATTGCTGAAAATTCCTTTCTTCTTCCGGGATTACCGCCATATGCAAGAGCATCCGTTGTATATCCGTGATAAGACATCCATCTTCCTATAACTTTATTTTTTGAAGGCTTACCTTTGTGATACCAATGGAGTCTTGCGAGTTTTGTCGCACATTCAGTTGCCTCCGTTCCTCCCGATACCATAAAAAACTTATCCATTGTTGGGAAACATTCCTTTAATGTATCTGTTGCTTCATTGCATATCTTCGAGCTTACATGATGTCTGTGAACAAAAGATATTTCCTCAGCCTGCTTACTAAGTACCTCTGCCATATCCTTTCTTCCGTAACCCAAACTGGTACTAATTGATCCGGCGCAGCCATCAATATATTTTTTACCATCTTCATCATATAAATATATTCCCTTACCCTTTACGATTAAGGGATAATCAAATTCCGTTTCAAAATACAAGATGTTTTCATGATTGTTAGCCATTGCCTTTTCCTCCTGCTTCTTTTATAAAACAAAAAGCGCCACCCACAGTTTGTGAATGACGCTCTTGCCGTTTAACTTGTACCAATTATATTTCTACTAACAGGACAAGTAAACAACTTATTCATACAATATTTCCTACTATTATTTGTCTGATTCAGACAACATACCATAATACTTAGCCATATATATTGCCCCCTCAAGCTCGAATACCTTATTTTTTGTAATACCTTCCGGAAGCATGGACTCAATCTTTTTCATCCTGTACTTCATTGTATTAACATGAATATACAATTCGTCTGCCGCCTGCTGCATATTATTACCACACATAATATATGTATGAAGACTTTCTATAAGTTCTCTGTCTTTAGCCACATCTCCAAGTGTAGCTGCAATAATACTCTTAGCTTCATCCTCTTTTCCAAAATCAAGAAGAGCAAGTACACCAAGATCCGAGTAATATAGAACCTGCTTATCCGGAAATAGTATCTGTCCTCTTATAAAAAGGGCCTGGGTTTGCTGATACAATTCTGATAACTTACTTGCATCATTCCCCTTATTACTTACCGCAATTACATACCTGTCCGAACAGCTATACGAGTCTATCTCTTCTTTAATAGTATTTATTATCATCTCAAAAGAGAATTCTTCGTCTGAAGTCTGTGGATCTGGAACAAGAAGTATTATCTGATTCATTCTATTAAGAAAAAATATCTTTCTATGCGTTTTCTCACGTATTCTATTGATACATATATTTACTGCATCCGTCATTTTCTCCGGGACTCGTCCCTTACCATGACGCCTTATAGTTACATATCTATAAGACACATTGCGCAGGTATCCATAGTACTCCAGCTCTGCGCTGTAATCATTGGCTGAATCGTTAATAATATTTTCCATCATAAGCTGCTGCCTATTTAATGTCGCATGCTTATCAAAAATCATATTAGCCACTTTATACGAAATATCTGCATACTTGACTTTACCCGGTATTGTCATTAATGGAAATGAAAGACTATCTGCCAACTTAATAATACTTGGGGGAATTTCATTTATGTAAGGTCCAATCCCTAGTACAAGTCCTGCCGAATTTTTCCTCGCAAGACTTTCCACTATATTTATAAGTGACTCCTCAAGTGTATCCTTGATTCCTACTCCTGTGGTGAACACAAGCATACCTGGTGTCGTCCATTCTCTGGCATCTTCTACTTCAACCACATGGCACCAGTTGATATAGCGTCCCATTCCTTCCTTTCCGGCTATAACATTCACATCCTTCATCTCGGGAATATTCAATAATTCCATATAAGTAACAAACATTTTGAATCTCCTTGTCTGAATCGCACAATATTCCACGAAAATATTGTTTTCTCCAGCTCTTTATTTGTCTCACAAAGACTTTAAACTATAAATATATACATGTAAAGAGAGATTTTCAAAAAGGAGGATCGCATTTGTGAAAAAAGAAGATTTAATAGGAACATGGAAACTGGTATCTTATACTCTTATAACTGAAGAAGGTTCTGTAATATACCCTTTAGGAAAAGACTGCAAAGCCTATCTGATATATACAGAAGATGGGCATGTCTCAGCCCAAATGTCAGCGGTCGGTCGCAAGCCTTATGCATCTGGTGATCTTCACGAAGGAACACTTGCTGAAATGGCAGAAGCAGCACACACCTATATGGCATACTGTGGGACCTATACACTTATGCTTGAAGACTCAAAAGTCATGCATAATATTGAAATTTCTATGAATCCATGCTGGGAAAATCAGTCCCAGGAAAGAATTCTTGATTATGACGGAAAGTTCCTGTCAATAAGCGCTGATATAAATAATGCTAGGCTGATTTGGGAAAAGACATCATAACTCTTTGAGAGACTCAATTGCAACCTCAAACAGGCATATAGAACACGGGAATCATACTGATTTGCTCTGCAAATCGCTCGCCATCAAAAGTGATGGATATGGGGTCACTTACAATTAGAAGAATATTAAAAAAGGTATGGCACAAATGCCATACCTTTTTTAATGAGCCACGCGGGAATCGAACCCGCGACAACATCCCGTAACCCTAGTAAATAAAGCACTTTGAGGCACCAGTCCCAAGCTTTGACCCCCTATTTGTTGCTTTTGAACCCCCATTGTTTTTAGTTATTCGTTAGCTAAATCACACTGCATTCTCAATAGAATCATATGGATAACTCTCTCCATATACCATTTCAGGAGCAATATCTATCTCACCATTATTCCAAGTGATAAC
>JAGHUN010000063.1 GCA_018064805.1 Candidatus Colinaster scatohippi | reverse complement strand
ACATCAACTGTTGTAAACAGCTTCATCTCACGTCCAAGTCTATTATGATCACGCATCTTAATATCCTCAAGATGTGCAAGATATGCTGCAAGATCATCCTTATTGGTAAATGCTGAACCATAGATTCTCTGAAGTCTTGCCTTATTAGAATCACCTCTCCAGTAAGCCATTGAGCTACTTGTAAGCTTGAATGCCTTAATACCCTTAGTACTCATAAGATGAGGTCCTGCACAGAGATCTGTGAAGCCCTCTCCCTGAGAATAGAAGCTTATAACTGCATCTTCAGGAAGGTCCTGAATCAGCTCAACCTTATATGGCTCACCCTTCTCTTCCATGAACTTAATTGCCTCAGCTCTTGGAAGCTCGAACTTTTCAAGCTTGTTACCTTCCTTGATAATCTTCTTCATCTCTGCTTCAATCTTATCAAGTTCTTCACGCGAAAAAGGATTCTCTACATCGAAATCATAATAGAATCCATCATCGATTGCAGGTCCGATTGCAAGCTTTGCTTCTGGATAAAGTCTCTTAACAGCCTCAGCAAGAACATGTGAACATGTATGTCTTACTGTTCTAAGTCCTGCTACATCATTTCCTGTAAGTATACTTAATGTACAGTCTTTATCAATGGTAGTTCTAAGGTCTACCACTTCACCATCAACTTCACCGGCACATGCTGCTCTTGCAAGTCCCTCGCTGATATCAAATGCAATATCAATTACGCTTTTTGCTTCGCTGTACTCTTTTACAGAGCCATCCTTTAATGTGATCTTCATCTCGATCTCCTTTCAAAAATCAATCAAGTAATTTGTTAGTTGCACATATGTGCTCATTATTCTCGTTGCCATTACATAGATGTAACACGCTTCGCCATACCAATAAAAAATCCCAGATACACCATTAAGATGTATCTGGGACGCAAATACTAATTCACGCGGTTCCACCCAGCTTGCTGCTTATTTATAAGACAGCCACTTACTTAAGCCATATAACGTCGGCTACACGGACCGGATTGGGGTCACTCGGAGGTGGTCTTCACGTCGCTTCCGGTCAGAAACCTTCCAGCCTCTGTAGTCTCCATAATCGACTACATTGGGTTCCCTCTCTATGACCTTTCACGGGCTACTGTCCTCGTCATCGTTTTCTAATGTATTATCGTATAGAAATATCAAAATGTCAAGAAAACTATGGTATATCCCATCACTTTTTAATCCATTTTGCATACACCTTTTTATTGCCAAATGTTCCCTGCTCGATACCCGTTAATTTTTTCTTATAAGTAGAATCTGCATACCATCCGTCAAAGTCATACCCTTCCCGTGTAGGATCTGCAAATACAATGTCACTCTCAACATTGTACATCTTTGGATTGGAATTAGTTACATTCAACACTCCGTCCTCAGCACCGACATAGGTTACCATATATTCTACCGGTACCCACTGTGCATACAACTTAACAGTATGGCCAAAGAACAGAATTGCAAATGGATTCTCCTTAAGTTCAAAAGCTTCTTTATCTGTGTATGATGCACCGCTTCCATCCTTCTTGGTATTCCATCCATTGAACTTATATCCGTTCCTCTTAAATCCCCCTACAGGAAGTTTGCTTCCTGTCTGAAGCTGAACATCTCTCATTGTACCGGTGGCCTTTGCAGCATATGGCTTTGTCTCACTCATATATGCATTATTGGCATCAAATGAAATTGTATATGGTAGTGGCTTTTTATTGATCTTAAAGTTAACTGCCTTTACGCCACCATAATTGCCAACACCCTTAATAATAACCTGAGCTGTTCCACTTTTCTGATTCTTATTATAGCCTATAATCTCATAATCAGACTTTTCAAGAGGCACATTTTTATAGGATATATTTATATCATCCTTAGATAACAAGATATCCCTACCTGTGTAAGTTTTGGCAGCTATTGTTACCTTAGCCTTAGCAATGTCATTTTCCACAAATCTGAAAATAGCAGAGTTTTCAGAACCCTCATAATTGCGTATTCCATGAATAGTAACTCTGATAGCTGAACCGGCCGGTATAATATCCTTACCGTCTACGGAGGTTTCTCCGGATTTGACTACACCTACACCATTATTTACTACATAAGTATCATAGACATAGGTATATTCAATTCTTGTCTTGTCATAATCAGTACCTGGGATTAGCTTAATGCCATTTGTATCCGTAACTGTAAGCTTCGGCTTACATATTCCACTCTTGTTAACATATACAATATCTGATGCTTCAAGCTTTGCCTTGGATATATCTGCAACTGCAATCTTATAATATCTTGTAACTGTGCCGGCATAATTGCCCTTGCCGGTAATTACCATATATGGCTTATTAATTCCGGCTGCATCATTAATATTCTTGTTATTATAATACTTAACCGTATAATCAGTACCTGCCTTTAACTGACTGCCATTAACGGTTATATTAATCTCCGGCATGGTTCCGTTTTTCTGATAAGGATATGTTCCCATATCAGTTGGAAGCACAACCTCGCTGTCACTAATGTTATATGGCTTGATTTCAAAGTTCTTAGTCAGCTTTCCACTGAACCTTCCTATTCCTTCGAAAACAATAGCAGCCTTCTTACCCGCATTAACATTACCGGTGTAGCTTACTACATAATCTGTCCCTTCAGTTAAGGTTTCCATGTCAGCATTTCTGTTTTCCTTATAGGTCAGCTCATATCCTGCCTGAGTAACTTTTCCACCTGTATATACTTTGCTTTCAAGCTCAGATACTGTTGCAGTTCTAATTGATAATGCAACAATCTTAAATGTGGCCGTCTTACTTCCACTATAATGAATTCCATCTCCTGTAATAATGACCGTTGCTGTCCCCGGCTTGGTATTATTCATATACTCGACAGAATAATATTCATCATTAACAGTATTTATACCATCCATTACTACTATGTCAGGCTTAACCTCATCACCAAGCCTTGGCGCCTTCTGTTGCGGAATCGGAGCGATCTTAAGCTTGCTTAACATTGATAAATCTTCTTCTATTAGTTCAGAGAAGAAGGCAGTTCCCACATAATTCCCCATACCGACTATCTCAATACGGTGTGGTCCCTTTCCCTTATATTCATCATCTGTAGCATATACATACTTAAAATCTCTTCCGGCTTTAAGCTCTACAAAATTACTGTCTTCATCATCAGCAGCCAGATTATAGGCAACATATGTAGTCTTCTTCTGAGTTCTTCCTGTATAAGACACACTTACATTCGGCAGCTTAAGCCTATCGCTATTATTCTCACCATCACCCAGACTTTGTGGCAATATATTGAAGAATACACTTAACTTACCGGTATACTCACCCTTACCTGTAATAGCCACTTCAGCTTTACCTGCATTGGTATTCTTGTTGTATCTTATGCTGTAATCAGTTCCCTCTGACAGTCTCTTTTTGTTCCAATATACATTTAGCGTGTCAAAGGTAACTGGTTTGCCATTATATACTCTGTCCTCAACTCCTGCTACCCAGATTTCCTTTGGAATATTATCAGGAGATGTTATACCAATTCTGTCACCTACTGCTACCTCTCCCCAATCTGAGCTTTCATCCATAACCGTATAGGTGAATGCTTTTGCAATACTGTTATTAACACCTGTTTTTGTAGCAATTGCATATATGGTAACATCATCATTTATCTCATATGATTCTTCCCACAGCATACCACTGTTTTCATCTACAGCCATGCCAATTGCAGGGTCAGTTGTATAATATATCCTTGCATCAACAGTCTCACTAAAGAGGTTAATTCTGGTTCCTGCCTTTACCTCTCCCTCTTCTATATCTGCAAAAGGCGCCTCCGCAGTATATTTGTATTCCCAATGAGCATAAACATTCAAATCTGCCTCTGACTGAAGTTTGGATTCTGCAGTTATCTCAACGCCTCCGAAGGCTTCCGTAAACCAGCCCTTGAATATTCCACCTGCAAGTACTGCCTGTGGAAGTTCACCGAACGGTTCATTATCATAATAGACAGTCTTATCAGGAACCGGAACTGTGTCTGCCATAGTATTGAAGATAATCCTGTACGGTGTCTTCGACCAATGTGCATACAGCGTATGATTATCAGCAATCTTGACCTTGGTAGAGGCCGTAACCTGCTCACCGTTTACAGGATCTGTAAACCAGCCATCAAATGTATATCCTGTTCTGGTAAGTGTCGGCAATTCCCCATATGGAATGCCAAAATTCACTTCTCTGTCTTCTTCGGTAATATCCAAGCCATTTCCATCGAAGGATATTGTGTATGTTGCTCCACCCCAATATGCTACAAGGTCATGACTCTTAGGCTCTGTAACAATGGTATCTGCAGTTATTTTTATTGCTTCCCCACCTGCTTTTTCCAGATACCAGCCCATGAATACATAGCCATCATAGGTTGGAACAGGTAATTCTCCATATGGCTTACCAACTGTTACAATCTTGGCAGGGACAGCATCCATTGTTCCCGGCTCCGGATATAAAAGTATACAGTATGTTGCCAGCCAATGGGCATACAGAGTAATATCCCCGTTAAGATCAACTATTGTCTCTCTGGTAATCTCTGTTCCGCCATTTTGCTCCGTGAACCAGCCTACAAATTCATGGTCGTTATATGTAGGGTCAGGTAATTCATAGTAGGTCTCTCCGTCAATAACAGTAATAGTCTTTTTATCTGTCTTTCCACCATTGGCATTGAGTGTAACCTTATGCGATATAGATGTCCAATGGGCATAAAGTGTCTGTTCTGTAGATATATTTACTATGTACTCCGGAAGAACCTGGGTTCCACCCGTTTTAGCTGTAAACCATCCTACGAATCTATAACCGCTTCTTACCGCAGTAGTAAGTGCACCATAAGACTCACCATTAATGACTTCCTTTGATGCAGCTCTTGAAAATCCACCATTTCCATCAAATCTTACAATTCTTCTTTTCTCATCTACAGGCTTTTCCGGATATGGAATAGGTTCTCTTTTATCATTATCAAAATAGTTATAATCAAGCTGCTGATATATACTTATAATGCCTTCGGTTCCATCCTTAGCAACAGGAACCACATTTATGTAATGGGCATAATCATCTTCTATTGGTATGTCATATGACCAGCTAAATGTGTCAACATACTGTCCGCAGTCATACTCTTCAAAAAAATGCCATTCAGAGCCTACTTTATAACTATCCTGATATATTTTAATCAGATTCCCGTCCTTATCTGTAACCTTTTTGCCATCAAGCAAAACATAAAAATAATCCAAGTTGGAATTCTTGGTCCAATAATATGACTTACCCGGATCTTCTATATATCGATCCTCACCATCGCCATTATCAAAATGGTCATAAAGTGTCCATTCTATCTTCGCATACTTTTTGCCGTCTTCTTTATAATAATCAGGATCTATCCAGTTATGAACGAAATAAACAGGCATTATCCTTTTTGTTGCACCGGAAGTAGGCGTTGCCTCTACCGGATCAGACCAGGCCCAGACAGCATTCTCAGATTCAGAATCATCGTCGCAAGCTGCGCACGCACGATACTGCACCTTGACACCATTTTCAATATCAAAGTCGTAAATATAATTGTCGCCAAGGATACCTTCATCAGGACTAAGCATTCTATAGTAATCAAAACCTTCCGGCTTGTATTCTACATAATATCGCTGGTCCGAACCACCTACAGCATCCCAGGAGATATAATTATATCCATCTCCCGCCTCTGCCTTAAGTCCTGTTACTGCCTGAGCAACATAATAATAATCTGATCCACCTTCAACCTTTATCGTAATAGGAATATAAAGGTCACCATTAAGCACTTTTCCACTACAGTTAGTATTAAGCGGAAGCATATTGTAAAAATGCAGAGATGCTGAATAGGTTCCCGGCATAAGCCCGCCGACTTTCGCTTTTATTGCAAATTCAAACCATTCGTCTTTTTTCAAAAGACCGCTGGTGGACCAGGGACCTCCTGTATATATTTCAAATACATCGGCATCTTCACCAATTATCTCATATTGGAAATCCAATACCGGATAATCATCTGTATATTTATCTATAACTGATGAAATATTCTTAATTCCAAATTTTCTGCGATACGGGTCCTCAAGCGTAATAAATTCACCGGTTCCAATCGGCACTGTTCCCAAATCTATTCTGGAAATTGGACGGTCGTATTCATAGTAAAATCCATTATGCTTATATTCTGCAAATTCCGCTTCCGGTTTATCCGGATTATAATAATTAAGCTCTATTTGGGTAGTACAATCATCAAAATTATCCCCTGCAAATGTAATAGTAGCATTAAACTTGGTTCCTGCCGCAAAGGACCGAGTATATATTTTACCCAACAACTTTTCTCCTGGTTCAAGAGTAACACTCATAGTATTCTCTCTATACAGGTCAAAGGGGTTAGGCCAATATGATACAGCAAATCTAATATGTGGAATATCTTCTACACCATCTAGAGTTGTCCCTTTATTACATTCAAAAGACTTAACCTTTATTCCTTCAATTGCCTCTGTTCCGCGGTTCTCAAATTCAAACTCCAAATACTCAAAAGGATAACCACTAATTATATCTGAGTGTATCTTAGGAGTAACATAAAGTTTAGTCTTTCTTGTCGCCTCTAGTGTAAGTTCTTCCTCTGAAGCTTCCGTCTCTTCAGTAACAACATCGTCTATAGTCACTGTAGCATCAGCCTCTTCCGTTACCTCTATGGTAGACGCTTCTGTAGCTGACATAGCCTCCGTCGAGTTCTCCTCTGTTGTAATTACTTCAAAAGAATTTGCCTCGTCCACATTATCAACAGCTTCAACAATGTCCAAATTGTCATTCCTGAGTTCCTCTGCAAAAATTCCCATATTAGCAGAAGAAATAAGCATAATTATTGTCATAATCATGCTTATAACTCTCATATACTTCCTACTGCCTCGTCCCTTTTTATCATTCATTATATTAATCCTCATTTATGCCGGTTGATTATGTTACACTGTATGGCAATAACTCTATCAATACAGAACAGATTTTATCACTATATATATTCTAATAAAAAAGAGCCATCTATTCAAGATGGCTCAAAACACTACACTAATATACAGTTCAAATAATACTTTTCTCCCGAATTATACGAAATAACCGGCAACTCTGCTATCTACAGAAGAATATTTGTTAGCATATGTATCCAGCTTATTAACAAGCTTCTTTATTTTATTAATATTATTCTCAAGACTATTCTGGGCCAGCAAAAGTCTTGACTTATAATAGCTACTTGTTGCCGAATCATATCTAATTGATTTTGCAAGGCTATCTATACTGGCATTAAGCGCTTCCATACTTCTGATATCCTGAAGCATATCAGCCTTGCAGGCTCTCATTGAAGATATGCTGACTTCATATATACCTGATACCTGTGGTGCAATATAGTTATAATATATATTTTGGATAAACTCCCCAATTGAAGATGCTACACTAACAAATAACTGAACCGCAGCTATTATAAGCTTTAATCCATATACCGCAGCTATAGCGAAGGCTACTACCTTGCATCCTGCCACTGCAGCAAGTGTAAAACCAAGCAAAGACAATATATCCTGTACCGGATCATCTCCTGCTTTTTCTATATATTCAACAATTGGTCCAAGTAACTGCGAAAGACTGCTCTCGTCTCCATCCTGAACATTTCCGTTTCCATCAAATTCAACATTATGCGTATCATGTCTGTAGAACAGATTAACAGGAAAAATTTTACCCTTTTCATTATGAGCCTTAATAATTCGATCTGTCACTCCGGGAAGCGGAAGTAAAAGCGCTGATACCCAGCTCCACTGGTATCTGTCCATTTTTCCCGCCATATTATTTATTCTATCAAGATTTTTCTTAATATACTCATCAGAAAATCCCGGACCGTCAAAGCTGATTATATGATCTATTTTTTCTCTCATCGCAGCAGGTGCATTAATTGCCATATGTTCAGAAAGATTACCACCAAGAGAATGTCCTGTCACGCTGTAGCTATCATATTCGTCACCATATGTATACCACAGCTCCTCCATATACTTCTGTGCTCTCTCCTGCTGGGTAGTGAGCTTAGATTCCAGCAGACCAATATCTGCTATTCCCCAATCCTTGGCTAACTGTTCTGCATCATAACTTTCTGAACCTCTGTTACCAATAATAGCATTGCCGTCTCCTGTATCAATAAGCATTCCTACATAGCCTGTACCATGTTCATCATTACATACATTCTTAATAGTCCATTCATTAAGATTAATTCTGCCATCTGATGAATTCTGAAGATCTACTATATTAGATACTACTTCAAACTGCTTTTCAACATACTTGTCTCCCGAATATGCATCCTTAAGACATAAATTACCTGAACTGTCATAGGTACAATGCTCGGATATATATGCATCTATCGCTTCCTGTACATTCTGATTACATTTTCCACTATTATTCTTAAAATCAAGATATGCTACCTGTGTAGCCATCATCATCTGTTCATCACTATATACGTAACCCATAACTACTAACCCCTTAACATTCTCGCCAACTCTTCTACTGTAATATCAATTTTCCCTTTTCTGAACTTAAAGCTATCCTTATAATACTGACCACCGGAATGATCAAAATCATCATATACAATATCGTGATTCTCCATATAACTGCTGATTTCCTTAAGACCATTCTCATCTGCTGCATATACCAAAACATTCAGATTCAAAGGTGATATACCATTACACATATCTGCTATCAATTTATAAGACTTTTCCATATCCATCTGGTTGGGATCAAGCACAAGATAAACATTATATATTCTGTCTGGATTAGTTGCTAAGTACCCCTCCAAAGTTATATCTTTGTCTTTAATAACCGGATCATACAAAGGCTCGGAATACACGTAGTACAGTCCGTCAATGCCATCCAGATTTCTTGCCAGCTTATCCGATAACTCCAGACATTTTGCTTTACTTATATAATTATCACTTTCGCCCGAGCCATCAGAATTAACTCTTACAGTAAATAACATCTCAGGCTGCTTAACCGGATAAGCCACCGCTGTATAGTAGCCATCCATAACACTAATATTTACTATTTTTTCTATTTCAAATTCCTCATTATACTCTTTATTTAGCAGTTCTCTTGCAACCTCTTCATTACTTGAGAGCTGACCACATCCAAATATTTCCATAACCATTACTCCTAAAATTATAATTAATGCAACTCTTCTACCTTTGTTCATATCACGTATTCCCCATCAAGATCCAAACAGTGATACACCGAATATTTCTGTATCCTTAAGCTTCTTCGCCTTTTTCTCAAGTTCTTTCGCTATCTTAGAGATATCCTTAGCTTTGGAATTAACAGTATTATTCAATTTATAATATTTTTTATAGTAATCACTACTGCTATCACCCTTCCAGGTAGTTACCAGTGTCTCCACATCACTTGCCATATCCGACCTTGAAATACTGGATATCGTATCCGCCTTTTCTTTGATCTGTGATGCTTTGTTTGCAACATCAGCAAAATCTATATTTATTATTCCCACGACTTATCCCTCCTAAAAGATGACATCACCCGGCAGCATACTCTCTGCACTGACAATTGTACTCTCTGTAAGTTCATATACACCGGCTATTTCCTGTAAATTTTTCACATGATTCATAATTGATATAAACATCCGCTCATAATCATCCTGTCTTATATCATAGGCATTATACATGCTTACCCTTCCATCACCTTCCCAATAAGAGCCGGTGCTTCTTATTATTCCGTCAAGTCTCTCATAAGCATTTCTAACCTTAGCAACCTTTGTCTCTACCTCAAAGGAAACATCCTTTAATACCTCTGATTTAACTTTAAGTTTTACGCTTCCAATATCTGTATCCATATCACAACACTCACTTTCATATAATATTATATATCTGCACTTATATCCTGCTCGACTCTCATGTAATCCTGACTTGCCTGCATCAGATTACCTGAAAAACGTCCCATATATTCATATGTATCTCTAAGCATATCTATGTAATGGGCCATATTTTCCTGGTATCCTGCCCAAGCCGGTCCCTCCCAGCAATCGGCAAGCTTACTCATAGCCGTTTGGAGTTCATCAACAAGAATCGGTATGCTCTCATTTAATTCCTTAACCTCTTCCCCATCAGCCTTTAACCTATTTGCATTCACACGAATTTTATCAGCCATTGTCGCACCTCTTTCTATATATTTTGTATCTTAATAATACATCGCAATTTAAGGTATTATCATAAAACTGACGAACGACGCATTTTTCTGATAAAATGCGCCGTTCATTCTTATTCTGTCAAATCTTCTTTGCTCTCAATTATCTCTATAATCTTTTTATTAAGGCCTAATTCCTCATCACACTTATCACAGTAAATAGTCCAGCTTTCCTCAACCTTACTTTCGGACTTCACCTGCACCTCTGCTCCGCAACGGTCACAGTGAACTACTTTTTTCTCCTCTCCACATCCGCATACTGTAATAAGACATAATATTATCATTATTATTTTCAAACCACTCATATTATCTCTAATATATACACTTCCCTTTTTATTCATATCTTTTCCTCCGAATTCTCCTGAATTGTACCTCTATGAGGTCATTATATATATTGCTATATAGTTGTGACAAGGTACTGACAAAAATAATATGACTTTGCTATTAAATAACTTTATGCTTTCTTATGAGGAAGAACGTCAAGCATCATCGCTGTTCGGCGTTAGCTAATTCTTTTTCACATAAAAGTTACTTGTTTCTTTTTGAATTTCAATTGTTACACCAAAAATCTTTTCCACGTCTTCTCTCGAAATCTTATATAAGTACTCATCCATTGCCGGATTTTTCATCGATAAATCAAAGAAATATTCTTCATCATTCTTTCGAATAAGTACCTGACTTTTATCATTTATAAAACCAAAGAAATAACTATCATCACCTAAGTAAGCCGTGAAGCCTGCACTGTCACCATCCACTTGCGCCTCACAAAAAGAGCAGGAACCACCTAATACGGCAATAAAATTTTGAATTTGCAAATCTTCTGCATAATATCCGCCATGATATTCATATTTCTCACGTTCAGATGGTTCGCGATATAACATCTCAAACTCATACTTTGGATTATCCGAATCACTATCATCGATTAACCCGGCTGTCCAAAGTGGGTAATCTTTATCCTGATAAATGCCATGTAAGATTTCCGGACAAACTCTGCTAAGTGTTCCATCATCAAGATCATTAGGAATATGCCCCTTCTTAACGCTTTCAATGTATTCCTTAAAAAGTTTTCCATAAATACTATCCTTGTCCAATGTTTCACCTTCATATAAAAGCTGAAAAACAGAAAAGCGCGTGTTATGAGTTTCATCCTTATGTACTGCAATTGCAATTTCCATATTTCCTACACTCTGCATAACCTTTGAACTTTTTAGTCTATGAATTTGGCACTCATTTAAAATCGTATCCAAAATAGCAGCAACATCCCTCAGTTCTTCTACATTGTGTACTAAGATCGTTGCGCCTCCATACTCTGTCCGGTTTCCAAACACATCCTGATGAAAACCGGCATCCTCATCACGATACTCCGGCATCAAAAATTCTTTTTCATATTCATCACAAATTTCTTTCATTCTTTGTGAGTAGAATGGAACAACTCTTTTTCTATAATTGATTTCATTACAATACTGATAAAAAAATGTCGCACCGTCTAACCCTTCAGGTTCTATCGTAGAAGCATATGTAAACTGCATTCCGTTTGCATCTTCAAACTCATAATAATAATTCTTCTTATATTTTTTATGCTGACTCTGCTCAACCATGCTATCAGTTAACTTCAACTCATACCCAAAGATTTCTTCAACATCTTCCTTTGCCTTCTTTTCACTAGCCGATTTTCCTACAGTAATACAGCCAGTCATACAAAACGACATACATATAACCCCCAAAACTACTATGCATTTCTTCTTCACTTCTCATATCCTTTTTATCATCAATACCATCTATGTTTAGCGGTCGTCAGATGTCATTGCATGCAAGCATGCATTCCATCTTCCTCGTCGCCATAACAAAAATGAAAAGCCGTAAAACTAGGCATTTTACGGCTTTTCATTAGTAGCAGGGGATGAGGGAATCGAACTCCCACCAAAGGTTTTGGAGGCCGCAATCATCACTCCTCACACCCCGCTATTTATGGGCATCTCACAGCCCTCAGTACTCATTGTCACCACTTCTTAAAAATGGTTAAAATCTTAATAAGTATTATAATATGTCTGCTATAACACTTTACTTAGTAACAATATACTCCATATCTTTTTCCTTTTCAATTTTCTGAAGATATCTCCATATTCGTTCAACATCAGATTTCGATAGACGATCACAGTCGCAATTTTTAATAAATGCATTGCAATTGCTAACATCTATTTGTAAATCCTTTGACACTCTATATGTAGAAATCCCACTGTTATTCAATAGGATATGGATTTGTTTATGCATTAGTTTCTTCGTATCATCTTCCCTAGACTTCTTCGATGATGCATATATATACGATTTATATAACTTTTGATAATTTCCTGGCAGCTCACTATATGAATCACTATGTTCTTTTAGCATTGAACACTCGGACATAAAATCTTTGTTTTTACTAATAATGTTATATGAAACATTTGTCATTACTGCATATAATGCTAATGGTTCGAGTATTCTCGGGTTGTCTGGTAATACCTTCAAAGTCTTACTTACACTACTGGTATTTAGTCCTGACAACTCACATATATATTTTTCTAAAAAACCTTCATATGTTAATCTTCTCATGATCTATGCTTATCTTTATATTCTTTATAATTGTAATCAAAATTATCTATTCCAGATATTTTATTATTTCTAAGTAAATTAGCCAAAGATTCTAATCGTTCCCAGTCAATATCTTTTATTACACTTTCAGAATCTATATCAACAACATCTTGTTTACCCCTGGTTGTGCACAGCTTTGCTATAACTAAATCCTCCAAAGATAATGTATAAAACTTAACCTTTTCAGTAGGTATATCTATCAGACATGCCCTATCTTCATAGCCTGTTGGAAAAGAATCTAAGTAGGCTACTACATCCATGTTCATATCATGCTTATTGAAAAGAGATGATATTTCTTTGGGATTAGTTCATCTTTTTTCACCTTTCATTACCAATAGTGTATGATATTGGTAATGAAAAGTCAATATTTCATATTGTCATCTATACAAAAAGAACTCCACACATTGTGCAGAGCTCTTAATTCAATAATTACATTATTTATATTTCAAATTCCTTGCCAGCATATCTGTCCAGCCACCTTTTGAAATTATCAGCCGTAACAAAATATGTATGTCCAAGTTTAGTGGCAGGAAATCCACTTGACTGCATTAGCTCATAGGCCCTGTTACGTCCTGATCACTCCAAAACGGCTTCATGGTTAATATTTTAATAACATCATTCTTTTTATACATCTATAACCACCTTAGCTCATTATTAATTAAAGCTTACAATCATTTAAATCTTGAATGCAGCAACTGTTTCCTTTAACTGCTCGCTCATCTTTGTAAGTTCCTGAATCTGCCCAAGAACTTTTTCAGAGCTTTCTTCAGAAAGATTTGCTGATTTACCAATTTCTGACATACTAGCTGTAATGGCAGCAACCATTTCATCGATATATGTAAGATTTGTATTAATTTCTGCCATATTTGCGCTCATCTCTTCTGATGAAGCACCAAGATCCGAAGATATATCATTATAGAAAATTGCATCTTCTTCATACTGTTTAGCTATACCTATCATATTCTGATAGTCTGCAACAACCTTATCATTCATAAACTTAAGCAGCATTTCCGAATTAGCTGAAAGATTGCTTACACTATCAACAATCGTCTTTGTAACAGTCTGAATCTTATCAACTGCATACTTTGTATTATCTGCAAGTGTTCTGATTTCATCAGCAACAACAGCAAATCCTTTTCCTGCTTCTCCTGCTCTTGCAGCTTCAATTGATGCATTAAGTGCAAGAAGGTTTGTCTGTGAACTAATTGCTAAAATTTCATCTGTAAGAACTGTTATCTCATCTACTGCATGACTGCTTTCGATAGCACTCTCAAGCTGAGTCTTTGTATTATTGTAAATACTATTGGCCTGATTGTTTGATTCAACAGAAGAATCATATAATGCACGCGCTCTTTCTCTACTTTCTGTTGACTGACCAGCTGCATCAGATGCCTTTCTTGCTAATATATCAATTACTCTACCAAGTTCTTCACCAGTTGAATTAATCTGGCTTGTCATCTGAGAAGCTTTCTCTGCCTGTGATAACACTTCTGTAGTAGCTTCACTAATATTTGTAACATTTCCATTAAGTTCTGACATCTTATCTAGAACATCATCACTTATACTCTTAATTTCTTCGGATTCATTTTTAGTTGTAAGAATAATATCTCTAATCTGTGACTTAACTGACTGAGTTGCCTTCATAATCTGCTCAGTTTCATCTTTATATTCAGCTGGAATACCTGTTTCTACAGCTTCATTTTCTGAGAAATCACCAGAAGCAAATTGCTTAAGTGTATTAATTGGTGCAAGCATCTTCTTTATAATAGAAGTCATAATAATGATTACTAATACCAATGCTACAACTGCTACAACAATTGCTGTAATAATCATAGCCCATATTGTCTTAAATATATTTGCACTTGGAATTGTAATACCTACCTGCCAATCACAGGAATTAACTAATGAATTGGCAAAATATGTATCTAAGCCATCATAATCTGTTGCTCTAACAATTGAACTTCCTGGATTACTTAAAATATCTGAAAGGAAAGGTGATACATCATTTACAGCTGTTGCTGTGTCTTCTGTTGGTAAATAAGATTCGTTCTTGTGTGCCACATAATTATCACTACTATCAACAAGGAAACCGTATACGCCTTCTTCATAGTTAATACTGTTAGTAAGATCTGTAACAGTCTGAAGTGTCATATCTATACCAAGTACACCAACAAGTTTACCATCAACATATACAGGACAAGCAATTGTACCACACATCTGATTTGTAAGTACATCCCAGTATGGATCTGTAACAATTGTTCCACCATCTGCTACAGCTGCCTGATACCAGCCTCTGGCTCTTGGATCATATCCTTCTGGTGTTGTTGCATCTTTATTTCCCTGAAAGAATACACCATCTGATTCTCTACCAAAGTACATATTAAGAAGTTCTGGTCTTCCATCATAATATGCATATACTACATTGAATAACCCTTCGTCAGAAGTATCTCCTGTACTTTCAATGCTCTTAGCAGCGCCTGTAACCCATTCCTTTTCGGTTGATATCCAGGTATTAACTTCATTAGCATATTTATCAGCCTGAATCTGAAGTTCATCCTTCTGTGCATTTAATAGATTTCTGCTCGCAATACTTACAATTCCCACTGTAATTACAATAATAATAGCCACAACAATAACAATGACTGCAGATGTAAGTTTACTTCTTATTGTCTTTCCCACAACAATCTCCTCCTAAATTTTCTTTATTATTTATAAAAAGAAAAACAGCGAGTTATCAATCCTAGTCCCTCCCTTGGGACAACCCACTGTCTTAATTATATTATCATTCATATTGCGATATTGTAACTACACCGAAGTGTAGTATTATATTAAATAAAGCCTTCTTCCTTAGCTATACGTACAGCCATATGTCTGTTTTTAACACCTAACTTTTTGAAGATATTTTTCGAATGAAACTTGACTGTATTTACTGTAATTCTGAGAAATTTAGCTATTTGATCATTTGTTCTATCATCAGCCATCAGTCTAAGCACTTCAATTTCTGATAACGTAAGCTTTTCATAGTCAAGTTTATGAATTCTTAGATATCTTGGATATAATAACGCCATTTCCTTAGAGAGATTAATTAGCCTATTGATATAATCAAGCTTATCACTTTCCTTTTTAATATCAAAATCTGGTAAATTCTTAATCCATTCTTCATAATCAAGAAGAAATTTATACATTATTTCACCTTCATCCGCAACAAGCCTGTCATAACCATACTCTTTAGATATTTCAAAAGCTATATTAAATTTATTAAATGCATCTAGCATCTCTCCTTCTGCATAACAGGCCAGTGAATATAGTATATTCAATTCGCATAGATACATCACTCTGTTTTCTTTTTCTAACAATGGTTTAACCATTTCAAGCAAAGAAATTGCTGCCATGTTTTTCTGCTTAACCAGATATATTCTAGCTTTTACAAACAATGAAAATACATTATTTATCTTAATTTCTGCATTTTCATCTGGTGCATATTGTTTCAACCAATCATCAATAACATACCAGTCATCATCATATAATGCGCACCAGGCCCCTAGAGCCTTATGATTGCTAATAAGTTCATCATTTTTAGATTTGTTTATCCAATCTCCCATACTATCAATCATTGGATATATAGCATTAACCTGCCCCGTTACTATCATGACACACATTTGGATATACATTGCAGAAAATAGCAATTCATATTCTCCTGCTGTTTGAAGAAATGGTATAGCTGAAACGGCTTGAACTAATGCTTTATAACATTCATTCTTTTGATAATAAATCTCAGCAGTAAAGATTTTATAAATATTACTGCCATTTCCAAAATTCTTTTCTAGCACATCTATAACTTCATCCTGATTATTGGTAATAGCATCTGCATAAACAGACAAATCAATATTTCCGTTTATAGTTGTAACTGTATTGGCAGTTAATTTATCCTCATTACCATTAACTGATTTTATCGCAAATATTAACTCATCTAAACTATCCATAATTCCCTTTTGGGCACCTCGCATACAAACTATGTATTAAAAAAAGTCCATGATAATCACGGACTTCTTTGCCTAAACATATATTACTTTTTACACTTTTTAGTGTCAAGCAGATAAATACTTTATTCCTTGGGTTTATTTGCATACATAATTCCAATACTACCTGCTCCTTTCTTAGATTCCATATCAAATGTTTTTTTGCGTCATTTAAAATATGGAATTCAAAAAACAAAAGCAGACACATTAACGATTAGGGTCCACAAAACATGTTTTTGTCACCACTTCTGTCACCACTTCTCATGATTTGTCACCACTTTTTTTAACATTTATTAAGTTTTTAGGTAGTAAACGGGAATACATTTAGATGTGTTAAAGTACGAAAAAAGGCCGTAAAATCAATGATTTTACGGCCTTTTTATTTAGCAGGGGATGAGGGAATCGAACCCCCACCAAAGGTTTTGGAGACCCCTATCATACCACTTGACCAATCCCCTGTATTCGTCGGCAGAAACCACCAACGAATGTCATTATATCAAAACAATTGCACTGTGGCAAGTTTTTTTTGAATTAATGTTTATTTAATTGCAGCTGCAAGCTCACCTGCAAGCTTGTTGATATTTTCCATAATTCCAACAACATTTTTCATGCCTTCTGCTGCAGCATCTGCAGTCACAAGTCCATTATTAGAACCGGCAGCAACCTCTTCTGATGTAGCGGACAGATGTGTAATATTATCATTAATAACCTCTGTATTACTGATAATACTGTTAACACATGCTTCAGTACCGCTAATCTCACTAGCAAGCCCGCTTACATCTTCTTTAATCTCAATAAACTTATTACGACTTTCCTCAATAAGATTATTCTGCTTTTCTACACATGCAATTGTATCGCTTACACTTCTGTTAGCAGTCTTAGCATCCTCATTAAGCTCATTAATAATTTCAGCAATCTGATTAGTTGCACTCTGTGTCTGCTCTGAAAGTCCTCTGATTTCATCAGCTACAACAGCGAATCCCTTACCTGCTTCACCGGCTCTTGCTGCTTCGATAGATGCATTAAGTGCAAGAAGGTTAGTCTGTGATGAAATACCGGAAATAACACCAATAATATCCTTAACATCATCAACACGCTTTGTAAGCTTATCTGTACTCTCTACAGTAGCATCACTGGCCTCGCGAACACTTACTGACTGCTTACCAAGATTATCAAGAAGCTCCATACCTTCAGCAACTCTATCCATTGTTGCAGAAGATGTTGCAAGCATCTCATCCATCATCTTCTTAGCGCTATCAGTAATATCATTAATCTCTGCACACTTAATAGCCTGCTCCTGAATAGCCTGAGCCGTTGTCTCTGTACTTGATGCAATATCGCTCATAACCTCCTGGTTAGAACTTACTGATTCACTTAAACTATCCAAAGCTTCCTTAGAAGCTTCAAACTGCTCTGTAATCTCAGATGCAATTCCTACAACACTTTCTGCTGTACTCTTAGCATCTTCCATTGCACCTGAAATAATATCATGATTCTCTTCATTAAACTTTGTAAGTACAGTTATTACACCAATACCAATTACCGATGACATTATCATAACAATAATTGAAATAAAGGCCACATCAGTACTGATAACTCCGCTTATTGCAAGTCGCACACTTAGTATAATTGTACCGATTGTCGCAATAACTGCTCCAATAGATGTAAGTCTATTACGAAGATATATTATGGAAGCCATTACAAAAGGAATACCAATAGCATAAATAGCAACCTGCTGTGAATTAATACATACGGCAAGATATGCAATTGCTCCACCAACCATTATTAATATGCCACCTATGTATTGACTGGACCATAAAATCTTAGCAACAATACACATAATAAGTCCAACTACGGATATTCCTATACAAATGAAATCTCCGACTTTAAGTGCATTGCCTCTAATAACCTTTGCAGCATCAAATAGAATCAGCAATACAATTATAATTGTAACAATGGGGAACATTACCCCGGTCGCCTTTTTAAACTGTTTTTCTGTCATTTTGCCCTCCATAATACACACAATTACAGTATTATCCATAAATACTGCGCTTACAATTATATCACATACAAATATAACTTGAATATATTCGATTACTTTTTTTACAAGTTTTCTATTGCATCTTTAAGCGAATGAACACCTATTATTTTTATATCTTTAATATCCTTGACAGCCTCGAGATTGCTATAGGGAAGGATTACCTTTTTAAAACCGAGTTTTTTGGCCTCACTTACCCTGGAAGCAGCTGCGTTAACGGCTCTCACCTCTCCACTTAGTCCAACTTCACCAAATGCTACAGTATCACCGTCTACAGGCTTATTTCTAAAGCTTGAAACAATTGCCATAACCATAGCCAAGTCTATCGCAGGCTCTGTAATCTTCATGCCTCCGGCAATATTTATATATGCATCATAATCACCTATCTGTATTTCCATTCTTTTTTCAAGCACAGCCATAAGCAGGTTAAGCCTATTCATATCACTACCTGCTCCCTGTCTTCTTGGAAATCCAAAATTAGTCCTTGATACCAGCGCCTGAATCTCTATTAAAATTGGTCTTGTCCCTTCCAGAGCACATGACACAATCGAGCCACTTGCATCCAGAGGACGCCCGTTAAGCATATACTCAGATGGATTAGGAACCTCTACAAGACCTTCATTTTTCATCTCAAATACACCGATTTCATTAGTTGAACCAAATCTGTTCTTAACACCACGAAGAATTCTGTAGGATGCATGCCTGTCACCTTCAAAGTACAGAACTGTATCAACCATATGCTCAAGAACCCTGGGACCGGCAACAGTTCCCTCCTTCGTCACATGACCTACTATAAAAACAGAAACACCTTGTTCCTTGGCAATACGCATCAGTATATTAGTAGCCTCCCTTACCTGAGATACACTTCCGGGAGTTGCCTCAAGATGCTCACTGTACATTGTCTGAATAGAATCGATTATAACAACCTCCGGTGGATTCCGCCTGATTATCTCTGCTATTCTTTCGAGACAGGTCTCACATAATAGCTTAATATGCTCAGTCATATCTCCGATTCGGATTGCACGCAGCTTAATCTGCTTAAGACTTTCCTCTCCGGATATATAAAGGACCTCATGCTCCGCATCACCAAGCTTCTTACAAACCTGCAAAAGCAGAGTAGATTTACCTATTCCTGGATCTCCTCCAACCAGCGTCAAAGAGCCCGGTACAATTCCTCCTCCCAGCACTCTGTCCAGTTCATCTATTTTAATTTGAATTCTGTCCTCTTCCTCAAGTGATACTTCCTTAAGTACTACCGGCTTATTATCCGAGCCACTACTTATTCCCGCTGATGTTTTAACAACAGGTCTTGCATCTATTTTCTCCTCAACAGCCGTTCCCGCCGCCTTACACACCGGACACATTCCAAACCATTTTGCAGAATCATATCCACATTCATTGCAAAAAAAAGCAGTCTTCATTTTTGCCATAGGCCACCATCACCTCATTACAAAAAGAGGACTCAACCGAGTCCTCTCATTTCTATTTATGCCTTTTTGATTACTATATCTGCTACTGCCTCACCAAGTTCTACATTAAGACTTAACTTGCCGCCCATATTAGTAGCCATAACGCCTGAACTGTTACCACCTACAATAACTTCATACTCTGCATTTTCCTCAAGGCCTATAATAATCTGAGCGTCCTCTGCTCCTTCTACCTTAAAAGAAACACCATCTTCATTCTCTACGAAATTATATACGCTTGTTCCCGGTACAGACTCATATACAAATAATCCGTTCTTTTCAAGCTTAGTCATAGGCTTATGTGTCTTGACCTTCATAAGGTCTCCACCATACTTATAATCCTCCAACTTAGCCTTCTCTGCGAGTGTGTGATTACCAAAGCTTAAGCTACCATCCTGCTCTGTACGAATCAACTGCTCTACCGCCATCGTAATGTCCTCCATTATACTATTATTAAATGAGCTTATGCCCACCCCAAATCCTACAATTATTATATAATAAATTACTCTCTATTTCTATAGAAAACTTACTGCTAAACAGAGCAAATTTTCCAATCTGAATTTACTGTCAGTCAATCCCGAAAAAACTACTTTACCTTAAATGTAATCTTTTCCCCACTTACACCTACAGTCACCTTATCTCCCGGTTTTACATTCTTAAGAAGAATTTCTTCAGCAAGAGGATCCTCAATCTGGGTTTGAATAGCTCTCTTAAGTGGTCTTGCCCCCATTTTCAGATTTGAATACTTGTTAACAATATATGACTTGGCTGTGGCATTAAGACTTAATGTAATATCCATCTGCTCCTTGCATCTGTTACTCAGATTACCTGCAAGCAATGTTACAATCGACTTCATATCTTCCATAGTAAGCGTATGGAAAACCATTACCTCGTCGATTCTGTTAAGGAACTCCGGCTTGAACATTTTCTTAACCTCTTCCATAACACCGGCTTTCATCTTCTCATAATCGCGATCCGCATTTTTTGATGTTTCAAAGCCAAGATTTTTAGGTTCAATAATTCTCATGGCGCCGGCATTGGAAGTCATAATAATTACCGTATTCTTAAAGCTTACCTTACGTCCCTTTGCATCTGTTATATGACCGTCATCAAGTACCTGAAGCAGAATATTGAAGACGTCCGGATGAGCTTTTTCTATTTCATCAAAAAGAACAACACTGTATGGATTACGCCTAACCTTCTCAGACAACTGACCGCCATCATCAAAGCCTACATATCCCGGTGGCGAACCTATCATCTTAGATACGGTATGACTTTCCATATATTCCGACATATCCACGCGAATGAGTGCCTCTTCAGAACCAAACATTGCTTCTGCCAAAGCCTTTGAAAGTTCTGTTTTTCCTACACCTGTAGGACCAAGGAACAGGAATGAACCAATCGGTCTCTTAGGATCCTGTAAGCCCACTCTTCCTCTTCTCATCGCTTTAGCAACAGCCTCAACAGCTTCATTCTGACCGATAACACGCTTATGCAGTATATTCTCAAGCTTAAGCAGTTTAGTTGACTCTTTCTCTGTAAGCTTTACAACCGGTATCTTAGTCCAGGCTGCTACTACCTCTGCTATCTCATCCTCTCCAACTACATACTGTTTTCCGGATTTTGCTGCAGCATCTCTTTTCCTTGCAGTATTAAGCTTCTTAAGGAGCGCATCCTCTTCACGCTTAAGTTCACCTGCCTGCGCGAAGGCTTCCAGCTTGACAGCCTGTTCAATCTGATTATCGACCCTTGCTATCTCCTCCTCAAGCTCCCTTATTTTCTGTGAGTTACCACCGGTTGACAATCTCACCGCACTTGCGGCCTCATCAATAAGATCTATTGCCTTATCCGGAAGATTCCTATCATTTATATATCGAGCAGATAATCTTACTGCGGCTTCAATTGCAGAACCTAATATGCTTACCTTATGATGCTCTTCATATTTATGTACAACACCCTTGAGAATTCTGATTGCCTCTTCTTCACCCGGTTCTTCCACCGTTACAGGCTGAAAACGACGTTCAAGTGCTGCATCCTTCTCAATATACTTGCGATACTCGGTAATTGTAGTTGCACCAATTAGCTGAATCTCCCCTCTTGCAAGAGACGGCTTCAAAATATTGGAAGCGTCAATTGAACCTTCCGCTCCACCTGCACCAATAAGTGTATGAAGCTCATCCAGGAAAAGAAGAACATTTCCGTCCTGAATTACTTCCTTAATTACCTTCTTTATTCTTTCTTCAAATTCACCACGATACTTACTTCCTGCAACCATTCCTGATAAATCAAGAGTAAGCAGTCTTTTGCCCTTAACTGTATCAGGAACATCTCCATCCACGATTCTCTGAGCAAGCCCTTCTACTATTGCGGTTTTACCAACACCCGGTTCTCCGACAAGACAAGGATTATTCTTGGTACGGCGGCTTAATATCTGAATTACACGCTTTATCTCGGTCTCTCTTCCTATTACCGGATCAAGCTTTCCTGCTTTTGCAAGTGCAGTAAGGTCCCTGCTATATTGCTCAAGCATAGAATGACCGCCCTTCTTTTTGCCACCCTTAGCCTTTAATTCCTCAGCATAGATAGCCATATCTTCGCCCATTGCTACTACCACATCAATATATATCTTCTGAAGACTGATACCTAATGTATTAAGCAGACGTGCACCAACATTTTCGCCTTCCTTGATAATAGCAAGAAGTATATGTTCAGTTCCGATAGTATCACTGTGAAACTGCTCAGCCTGTGCTTCGCTTTCTTCAAGAACACTAATCGCTCTTGGAGAATAGCCATTACGCTCTTTAATAGCAGTATCTCCACCGGGCGCAACAAAATCTTTAATAAGCTCACTAATTTTTTCTTCTGTCGCTCCGTTCTCCATAAGAACATTTGCAGCGACTCCGGTTTTCTCACGCAAGAGACCAAGCAGAATATGCTCTGTTCCAACATAACTCTGATGCAGTTTTTTGGCGGCAAGCTCTGCCAAATGCAGAGCAGTTTTCGCCTTATCTGTAAAATCAAGTCTCATTGTTCATCTCCTAATAAGAAACGAGGCCATAAAGACCTCGTTCCAGAATAACTCATTATTTGTCTAAATCAAGGAACTCAAATTCCATATCATCATCGATATCCAGCATTCCAGCTGTTGACCAGGCTTCGTTCTCTGTATTATATGATCGACTGCCACGTCTTGTAGGACGCTTATATGATGAATCATCGTCATCCTCATCATCTTCATCATCGAAATCAAATGCTCCACGCTTAGAACGACGACTCTTCTTAGCTCCCCTGCCTAACTTTCGTGGACGAACATACTCATCCTCGTCCTCTTCTTCATCAGCATAGTAGTCATCTGACTCATCTGCATAGTCATCAACCTCTATTGTATCATCTTCGCTTTCGTAGTCATAATCGTCATCATCATCTCTTCCAATATCTACGAAATTCTCATAATGATCTCTAGATCTAAGTAAAAGAACAACAACTGCCGCAATAAGACCAACAATTATTACTGCCATAATAATAATGATAATCTTAAATATTCCGGAAGAATCCGAAGAATCTGTTGTAGCCTCCTGGCTCTGCTTCATTACTGCCTGGATGTTATTAATGCTCTGCTTAGTCCCATTAACATGGTCATAAAGGAACCACTCTTCAATACCATCAGAATTTGCTTCAAATCTACACTCATAATCTGCAGGCTGTTCAGGAACAATTACTTCTACAGGCTCAGCATCTACATCAGGAACTTCTTCAACAGGTGCCTCATCAGCGGCTGTAGCTGTAATCTGAAGGAAATCTGATCTGATATATCCATCAATACCCTTATCTCCATCAGTATAGCTTACCTGATACCACTTCATTCCCTCTGAATCTGTTGCTTCTCCGGAAATAGAAACCTCCTGTCCGTTTTTAGCTGAAGCAACCTTTGCAGTCTCCTTAGATGCTCCTGATCTTACAGTAACTGTCTCAGCTGTAACAACACCCTTAGTTGCATCTGTGCTACCTACTGTTGCAGGTACTTCCTCGACCTTAGGCTCATCATCTGCCTTAGGCTCATCTGCCGGCTTCTCACCGCCTTCTGTCTTAACTGTTCCATCAGGCTCACTTACAAGATCAGCTCTTATATAGCCGGTCTTACCACCATCCTCAACCTTATACCAGGTATATCCATCACTACCGGATACCGAACCAACAACTTCAAGCTTCTGTCCACTGCTAACACTAAATACAGCATCTGAACTTGTACTTGCTTCACTTCGTACATTACATTTATCCGCTGTAACAGTTGCAGTTGCCGCCAAAGCAGGGATTACAGAACCTCCCATAAAAGCAAGGCTTGCTACAATTGCCACACCTGCGACCAATACTCTTAACTTCTTTTTCATAATTCCTCCCGTATATACTTCTTCCTATTACAAATACACAACTTATAAAAATACACTACCTGCAAATATGCTTCCGACATTACAAATATATTCTAAGCCTCATCAATGGCCCTTCCTATATCGTGACGCATATACTTATTCTCAAAGGTAATCCAGTCAGTTGCTGCATAAGCATTAGCTCTGGCTTCCTTAAGATTAGTACCCTTAGCAGTAATACCAAGAACACGGCCACCATTAGTAACAATGTTTCCATCAACCAGCTTGGTTCCTGCATGGAAACAATAATATCCTTCCTTATTATCGAAGTTCTCAAAGCCCTCGATAACCTTGCCCTTTTCATAGGCAACCGGATAACCGTCACTTGCTAGTATAACACAAACTGCGGCATTGTCTTCAAATTTTAAATTAATTTTATCAAGATTTCCATCAACACATGCTTCCATGACATCTAAAATATCATTTTCCATTCTTGGAAGCACAACCTGAGCCTCCGGATCACCAAATCTTGCATTGTACTCAAGTACTCTAGGTCCATTCTCTGTAAGCATTAGTCCAAAGAAAATAATACCCTTGAATTCTCTGCCTTCAGCAGCCATTGCATCAACAGTTGCCTGATAAATATATTTTTTACAAAACTCATCAACTTCAGCTGTATAGAATGGGCTCGGCGAAAAAGTACCCATACCACCTGTATTAAGTCCAGTATCTCCATCGCCGGCTCTCTTATGATCCTGAGCAGAGGTCATAATACGAATTGTCTTACCATCTACAAAAGAAAGAACAGATACCTCTCGGCCGGTCATAAATTCTTCTACTACCATTCTGTTACCGGCACCACCGAACTTCTTATCCTGCATAATTTCCTTAGCACCCTCAAGTGCTTCCTCTAAAGTATTGCAGATAAGAACACCCTTACCAAGGGCAAGTCCGTCAGCCTTGAGTACTATTGGCATCTTTGAAGACTTAATATATTCTACAGCCTCTTCATATGAATCAAAATTCTCATATGCGGCAGTAGGAATATTATACTTTTTCATCAAATCCTTCGAAAAAGCCTTACTTCCCTCTAAGATAGCTGCATTCTTTCTTGGTCCAAAAGTCTTTATTCCGGCTTCTTCCATAAGATCAACAAGTCCGCCAACCAAAGGGTCATCCATTCCTACTACACAGAAATCGATTTTTTCATCCCTGGCAAACTTAACAAGCTTATCAAATTCCATAGGTCCAATATCTACGCACTTTGCAATATTAGCAATTCCGGCATTACCGGGTGCACAGAATAATTCCTCTACCTTATCACTCTTAATAATGCTCTCGCAAATTGCATGTTCACGGCCACCACCGCCTACAACAAGAATTCTCATATCACTCTCCATAATTAAACAAACAAACCACCAACGGTGATACTACACTAAAAACTATCTTATGACAACCCTGCCATCAATTACTTCCACTTTATTATTGGCAATCATGTCAATCGCCTGAGGCAGGATAATCCACTCCGCCTGCTCCATTACTCTTTGCTGAAGAGTCTTGGCATCATCATCCTGCTGAATCTCAACAGCCTTTTGAAGAATAATTGGACCGGTATCGGTTCCTTCATCTACAAAATGAACAGTCGCACCTGTAACCTTTACACCTCTTGCAAGCGCACCCTCATGAACCTTTAATCCATAGAAACCTGTTCCACAGAATGATGGTATCAGGGATGGATGTATATTTATTATTTTGTTTCTGAAAGCATCAACCATAGCTGCCGGAATATTAACGAGGAAGCCGGCAAGCACTATTAAATCCGGATTTAACTCCCTCATCTTTTCCAGGAACTTATCATTAAATACGTCTCTTGTCTCATAGTCCTTAGGACTAATACAAATACCGGGAACCCCGGCTTTTTCAGCTCTTTCGAGAGCAAATGCATTGGCATTATTACTAATAACACCTATTATTTTTGTATTTGTAATCTTCCCGGCCTCAATTCCATCGATAATTGCCTGAAGATTAGTTCCTCCGCCGGATACGCAAACAACAATATTCATACTATACTAATTCTACCTCTTTATTACCGCTAATCACTTCACCAACAATGTAAGCCTTCTCTCCTGCAGCCTCAATTGCCTTAATTGTTGTATCTGCATCTGCAGGATCTACTGCAAGTACCATTCCAAGTCCCATATTATATGTGTTATACATCATCTTCTCTTCAATTCCACCAACCTTCTGCATTAATGGAAAAATTGGAAGCATTGGATAACTGTCCTTCTTAACTCTTACAGCTACACCATCAGGGAGCATACGCGGAATATTTTCATAGAAACCACCACCTGTAATATGGCTGCAACCTTTAACTGTTACCCCTGCATTCTTAATGGACTTCATTGACTTAACGTAAATCTTAGTTGGAGCAAGAAGAGCTTCACCAAGAGTAGTTCCAAGTTCATCATAATATGTATTAAGGCTCTCTTCTGTAATATCAAATACCTTTCTGACAAGAGAAAAGCCATTACTGTGAACTCCACTTGAGGCAATTCCGATAAGTGTATCGCCTGCCTTAATATTTTCACCTGTAATCATATCCTTACGATCAACAACACCTACCGTAAAACCGGCAAGATCATAATCCTCCTCAGGCATAAGGCCCGGATGTTCTGCTGTCTCACCACCGATAAGTGCGGCATCAGACATTTTACAGCCTTCTGCAACACCCTTAACAATCTCAGCTATCTTTTCAGGATAGTTCTTACCACATGCAATATAATCAAGGAAAAACAGCGGCTCACCACCTGCGCATGCAACATCGTTCACACACATTGCAACAGCATCAATACCAATTGTATCATGCTTATCCATAACAATGGCAAGCTTAACCTTTGTACCACATCCATCTGTTCCGGACAAAAGAACAGGATCTTCCATATTCTTAATCTTGTTAAGTGAAAATGCACCTGAGAAGCCTCCAAGTCCGCCAAGAACTTCTTCTCTCATCGTTCCCTTAACATATTCCTTCATAAGTTCAACCGACTTATATCCGGCTTCAATATCAACACCTGCTGTTTTATAATCTAATGCCATAGTTCCTCCTATATAATACCTATTATCTTTTTCTACTTTGTATAATTCTTATATCCAACTTCCTGGAGCTTATTATTCTTAGCCACAACCTGATCCTTAAGTTCGACCTTGTACTCTTTAAGCCTTGCTAAAATAGCTTCATCACTTGTTGCAAGAATCCTTGCTGCAAGGAGACCGGCATTGGCTCCACCATTAATTGCTACAGTAGCAACAGGAATACCTGATGGCATCTGAAGAATCGAATAAAGCGCATCCTGTCCACCAAGTGCACCGCCACCCATCGGAACACCGATTACAGGCATTGGGAAGATTGCTGCACACATACCCGGAAGATGTGCTGCCATTCCCGCACCGGCAATAATAACCTTATAGCCTCTCTCCTCAGCAGTATTTGCATACTCAAAAAATTCTTCCGGCTCTCTGTGAGCTGAAATAATATTCATCTCAAAGCTAATTCCCAGCTGCTCTAAAATGTCGGCTGCCTTAGACATTACCGCCATATCTGAGTCACTGCCCATTACAATTCCTACCTGTGCCATATCTGCACTCCTCCTCATTATTTATGCATTATTAAGTGGTTCGTTAAGCGCCTCTGTTCCTTTAAGCACAAAACGACCTTCTCTAATTATTTCAAGTTCCGTTCCATCGTCCATGACGCCATATAGTCTTCCAAGCTCATCATAAGGAATAGTAATATCTGTATGACATCCAAAATATGCCTTAAGCGGATCACTTTTCCTTAATGCTGAAATGCTATTCTCCCTGGCAACAATTGCCTTACCATCAGGGTTATATGTCATCATATCCTCTTCATGAGAATAACAGGTATCCCCCATAGCAAAATGCGGTCCCGTTTTCTCTGCAATCAGTATTGGCATAATGGCCTCAAGTCCATACTTCTTGGTCATTACATATGCAGTAGTATTGGTTCCTATTGCAAATTCACCGATTGGAAGAGTTTTGTGTTGGAATAACAAGTGTTCTTTTATATATTCCTTATTTACTGCCTCATTATCATAATTCTCGCAAGAATAATCGTCAATCATTCCATCTTTTAATGTGAGCTTCAGATTATTATACGGCATACCGTTAAGATATACATTCTTAACATTTAAGACACCTGTAGTCCCCTCAAGTACAGGTGATGTGAACACCTCACCTACAGGAATATTGACATCTGCAACACAGTTTTCAAAAATCGTCTCTTTATCCGGATTATCAATTTCCCACAATTTCACCTTTAAATCGGTAAGATTGCCATTAGTACCCTCAATTTTAACATATTTGGCCTTATCAAGGGTATCTATAATTATCTGCTGCATATCACGATATAACATATAATCCAAAGTATTAACCTGCATCGTCTCTGCAAAAATTTCTTCGAATCTATCTCCAATTTCAGGAGTTGGAAAAGCAATTATAGTAAAGCTTCTTTCTTCTCCCTTTATATACTGATTAACAATATCTCCGGATCTCACCGTATATTCGGTAATTAACTCCCTTGTCGCTGCATCCGGCTTAAGTACCTCCGCCTTTTCCACCAGACAGAATGGTTCCTCACCAAAGCTTTCTATAACTGCCGGCCCGCCGAAAACTGCCGCCTGCTGCTTATGCTTTTCATAAACATTTTTAAGTGCCTCAAGCTTACGCTCTGTATATTTTCTGTCTATATACAATACACGATCATTTTCATGGTCACATTCAAACTGCTTATTGGCAATGGCACCAAAATATCCAATCTTGCTAAGTCTTCTTCCACATACAAAGCTTGCAGGTGCTCGCCTTATGCTGGTCCTAAGTCCAAGCTCATCAAACAGTTCAACCGCACGTCTTACTACACGCTCAATACCGATAAAATATCTTATCTCAACAGTTTCTTTAATTGATAAGTCCTTACCGGTTGTTATAAAACCAATCCTGTAACCTTCTGTATAGGTTCTTGCCATTCTGTCGATTTCCTCATCTGACAGCGTAGCCAGGAATCGTACCATTTTAAGCTCATTTTCTGATATATATTCGCCATAATCATACAGATATTCTGTGGCTGACAAGTCAGCACCCGCAATAATTCTTCCGGCAATTCCATTATCTGTATCTATAAGTTCAAGAATACTGTCCTCTGTATTATCAGCAATATAATCATAAGCAAAGGATGCATATATTCTGTTAAGTGCCTGTGTATCAACCTTTTCCTTTGAAGCATATGCCATAGAGAACATACTGTATATCTCAAGAAAAAGTTCCATTCTCATAAGAAGCTTCTCTTCCTTCATCTCATATGCAAACGCGATCATACTTCTGCATTCTGCATATACAGCAGACAAAACCTGACCATATTCTCCAAGTTCATTAACTGCATACTGTGGATTTAGAAAGCTTCCTTCATACCTGTTAAGCAGCTCCTCATATAATCTCTTATTCCAGACAGCCTTAGAAGCTTCCGTAGACTCCCTCATCCTGCCATCACGTACAAGAGCGTATGTCTCCATAACCATAATAAGAAATGTCGTTACTGCTTTGAAATATTCTGCAAGTGCCCCCTCGGCTTCAGGACACTTATTAATCTCTTCAATTCTCAATTGTGCCAATTCATAGCGTTCACTCATATAGCATATGCTCCTGCATACAATATTGCACTTATCATTCCTATCGCAAGGATATTAATTACCATACCAAGATAAGCAAAAAAGTAAAATTTCTGATATTCTGCTTTACCGACAAGTCCAAGAATTATACCCAAAAAAGCCATAAAAAGAGCCAGCACCAGAGTTGACGCATATCTATCCGGTGCATCTCCACCCGCCTGGTAGGTTTTGTAAACCACATATAAAATGGATCCAACATTAATCAAGCCCATTATTGTAGACATTATTCCAACAGGTGTATGAATTTTGTCAGTAAAAATATATTTTCTGCTCATTCTATCTCATCTAATAAAACTTATTTTGCACCATACTCTGCATAATAAGCATCAATTCTACCCTTAAGTTCATCATCAATAAGAATCTTACCATTACATTCCTTATTATAGAGACACTCTACTACATCCTCCATTGAAACTATAGCATTTGTCTCAAATCCATAAAGGTCCTTAATCTCTTCAAGCGCTGACTTTGTTCCTTTTCCTCTCTCCATTCTGTTAAGAGAAACCATCAGTCCAAGAATCTTAACATCACCCTGAGCACGAACAATCGGAACAGTCTCTTCCATTGATTTTCCCGAAGTTGTAACATCTTCAATGATAACTACTCTGTCACCATCCTTAATCTTACTGCCAAGAAGAATACCTGCATCTCCATGATCCTTCTCTTCCTTACGATTTGAGCAATATCTGATTTCCTTGCCATAAAGTCTGCTATAGGCAATTGTTGTAGCAACAGAAAGCGGAATACCCTTATATGCAGGTCCAAAAAGAACATCAAAGTCGTCACCATATGCTTCATGAATAGCCTGCGCATAATACTCACCGAGCTTCATCAGCTGTGATCCTGTTACATATGCTCCTGCATTCATAAAGAATGGTGATTTTCTTCCACTCTTTAATGTGAAATCTCCAAACTTAAGTACATCACTATCTATCATGAACTGAATAAATTCCTGCTTATAATTTTCCATTTTTCCCTCCGAAAATATTTTCCTTTTTACAATGATTATATATTAATTAAAATCCAACCGGATTACTTCAATGCTGACTGAATATCAGCCTTCATATCCTTAACAGCTGCTATAGCTGCATCTGCATATCCCTCTTCACCAAATGAAGCATATTTTTCCTGCTGATATGCACCTATAATTCCTCTTGACGAATTAACGATTGCACCAAGTCCATCCTTATTAAAGAAATGTACAAGGTCCTTACCCTTTCCACCCTGTGCTCCGTATCCGGGAACCAGAATATAGCTCTTAGGCATAACCTCACGCATAATCTTGCCGATTTCAGGATATGTTGCACCTACAACAGCTCCAATATAACTATAATCATCACCCATATGTGTATCAGCCCACTCAGCCACCTTCTCACCAACGAGATGATATAATGTCTTATCTCCGATTAACTGATCCTGGAACTCGCCACTGCTTGGATTAGAAGTCTTAACCAAGATAAAAAGACCCTTCTTCTCTTCTTTACAAACATCGATAAACGGATTAACACCATCTGAACCAAGATATGGATTAACAGTTGCAAAATCCTCATCAAAGCCCCTGCAGACAGTATTACCAATCTTAACACTTCCAAGGTGTCCTATTGCATATGCTGTTGATGTAGAGCCGATATCACCTCTCTTAATATCACCGATTACAACAAGTCCCTTCTCCTTACAGTATTTAACTGTCTTATCATAAGCCACAAGTCCCGGAATTCCAAACTGCTCATACATGGCAATCTGCGGCTTGACTGCCGGAACAAGACCGGCAATGGCATCCACAAGTCCCTTGTTATATTCCCAAATTGCCGCACCGGCTGCATCAAGAGTCTCACCATGCTCCTTGATTGCCTTATCCATTATGAATTTAGGTATCAGCTTCATTGTAGGATCGAGTCCTACTACGATTGGTGCCTCAGTCTTTTTAATTCCTTCAACAAGTTTGTTAATCATAATAATTCTCCATTCATCTCTATTAGTGTAATGCAACACACGTCTAGCAACGCGCTGCGTACAAACATTTATCTATCCCTTAACATAACGAAGGGGCTTCGAGCAAAACGCCCCCAGCCCTATCGTATATCATATACTATTGTTAATTTATTTAACCGTCATATTAAGCTCCATAGCATATTTTTTAATATTACTTGCATTGACATATTTTTTAAAGGAATCGCCATTTACTACAACTAATGTTGGTGCCTGCATTATACCATATTTAGAAGCAAGCTCCATATTCTCTTCTGCATCAATAAGCATATAATTAATATTCTTAAGATATTCCTTGGCAAGCTTACAGTTAGGACATGTTTTGGTAGTAAAGAGATACATCACATCCTCAGGCTGTTTAACCTCAACCTTTACCTCTTTTGCGTAATCAGAAAGTGTTACTACCGAACTAACAGGTCTCTTCAAAACCGAATTTTCAACATCATATTCTGTTCTGTTCGCATACTCCTGAAGTTTTCCGTCATTCCAGTTCTGCACAGGTCTGTAGTAACCTGTAATACGGCTGTAAATCTCTGTAGGCGCTCCACATACAGGACAGTTTGAATGCTCACCATTAAGATAACCATGCTCCTTGCAGATTGAATATGTTGGAGACAAGGTGAAATATGGAAGTCTGTAATTCTCTGCAATAGTTCTTACAAGATTAGCTGCCGAATCCCATGTAGGAAGCTTCTCACCGAGGAATGCATGGAAAACAGTACCGGATGTATATAATGTCTGCAACTCATCCTGAATATCAAGTGCATCAAATATATCTGCCGTATAATCAACAGGAAGATGCGATGAGTTCGTATAATATGGTGTATCACCCGATTTTCCTGCTGTCTTAATCTGTGGCCACTGCTTACGGTCATGCTTTGCAAGTCTGTATGTAGTACTCTCAGCCGGTGTAGCCTCAAGATTATAGAGGTCACCATAGAGTTCCTGATAATCTGACAGACGTGAACGCATATGATTAAGCACTTCCTTAGTGAATTCCTGTGTACGAGGATCTGTCATATCAGCTCTTAACCAGTTAGCATTTAATCCAACTTCATTCATACCAATCAGACCGATTGTAGAGAAGTGATTATCAAATGTTCCAAGATATCGTCTTGTATATGGATATAAGCCTTCATCGAGAAGCTTGGTTATTACTCCTCTCTTAATCTTAAGAGATCTTGCAGCGATATCCATCATCTTATTAAGCCTCTTATAGAAGTCGTCCTTATCTGTTGCAAGATAAGCAATTCTAGGCATGTTAATTGTAACAACGCCAACACTACCTGTACTCTCTCCCGAGCCAAAGAAACCACCTGACTTCTTACGAAGCTCTCTAAGATCAAGTCTCAGACGGCAGCACATAGAACGCACATCTGACGGCTCCATATCTGAATTAATATAATTAGAGAAATATGGTGTTCCATATTTCGATGTCATCTCAAAGAGCAGCCTGTTATTCTCTGTATCTGACCAGTCAAAATCACGTGTAATCGAATATGTAGGAATAGGATACTGGAAACCACGACCGTTAGCATCACCTTCAATCATAGTCTCGATAAATGCCTTATTTACCATATCCATCTCTGCCTTACAATCCTTATAGCAGAAATCCATCTCCTCACCACCTACAATTGCAGGAAGTTCTGCAAGATCCGCCGGAACTGTCCAGTCTAGAGTAATATTAGAAAAAGGAGCCTGTGTTCCCCATCTTGAAGGCGTGTTCACACCATAAATAAATGCTTCAATGCACTTCTTTACTTCCTTATAGCTTAAGTTATCAACCTTAACAAAAGGAGCAAGATATGTATCAAAAGATGAGAATGCCTGAGCACCTGCCCACTCATTCTGCATTATTCCAAGGAAGTTAACCATCTGATTACACAGAACCGAAAGATGTGCAGCCGGTGCAGATGTAATCTTACCGGTTATACCGCCAAGTCCTTCCTTAATAAGCTGCTTGAGTGACCAGCCTGCGCAATAACCTGTAAGCATAGACAAATCATGAATATGAATATCTGCATTACGATGCGCACGCGCAATCTCTTCATCATATATCTCAGAGAGCCAATAATTAGCAGTTACCGCACCGGAATTACTTAAGATAAGTCCACCTACTGAATATGTAACGGTAGAATTCTCCTTAACTCTCCAGTCTTCAACCTTAACATAGCTATTAACAACATCCTTATAATCAAGAATCGTAGACTTCATTGTACGAAGCTTTTCACGCTGCTTACGATAAAGGATAAAAGCCTTTGCAGATTCTGTATATCCGGCCTGTTCGAGAATCTTCTCAACACTATCCTGAATATCCTCTACATGAATCGCACCATCCTTAACCTTCTCCTGAAAATCAGCTGTAACGCGAAGTGCAAGCAAATCAACTACATCATTAGTATAACTAACATCTGTAGCATGAAATGCCTTCATAATAGCATCACTGATCTTAGCAAGTGTGAAATCTGTCTCTTCACCATTTCTCTTGATAACCTGGAACATTTTACTCCCCAACTTTCTCCAAAATATAACTAAGTGTTTCCCAAACACCACTATATCAATAATAGCATCTGACACTTAGTCTAGTCAACATAAAAAGCACAAGATATTGTGTACATTTTATGGTACACACAACATATCTTGTGCTCTGTCTTTCGTCTCTTTTTATTAAAAAAATGCAATTCACTTATCTTGTAGACAAAAATTCATATTCTCTTATTGCATCCGCATCATCCGGATACTTTTTAAGATAAGACTCCATTAATACCGCTGCCTGCCTGAAATCTCCGGTATATTCGTAGGCAACTATCTCATTATAAGAAAGAGTCTGATCAATTACAGTATTACCTAGACTTCTCGCCGTAGAAAAAGCCTCTCGTGCACCTTCATAGTCCTGAGACTCGATTCTCGCAAGTCCGAGCTGGTTATAGATAACCGCAGCCTCCGGATGCTTGGTAAGATAATTCTGATAAGTACTTGTAGCATAATTATAATCTCCAAGCATCTCATATGTCTTACCAAGAAAAAGAACCGTATTCTGGTCATCATCATCCCTCGCCTCTTCAAAGAAGGACTTGGCATTCTCATAATCGCCCATATAAAAATATATTCTTCCCTTATCGAAATCAGAAAGCTTCTTTTCCTTCTCTTCGAGGAAATTCTTAAGGAATTCCTGACCCTCATCCTCATATGAAGATTCACTAAGTCTTCCGGCTATTTCAATACGAAGATCATAATTATCGGGTTCCAGTTCAAGTGCTGTATTATAATCAGCAAGTGCCGCATCATGATCGCCCAGAAGCAGCAGATCTGTTCCTCTTCGGTAGTGAGCAAGTGTGTCCTTTTTCTTAAGCTCAAGTATTGATGTATAAGTATCTACTGCCGCCTGATAATCATGCATCCTTTCATAGGTATCTGCAAGATAAAAGTTTATATCATAATCCAGTGCATCAACCTTCCAGTCACTATATGATAACGCTTTTATGAAATTACCTACTGCTTCTTCATAATTAGTAAGCCCCAGATTGGCAATTCCTCTTGCTCTCTCTATAAGTAACTGATTCTCACCGGCCTCTTCAGCAAGTTCAAGTGCCATTAGAGCACCCTCATACTCATAATTCTGTATCTGTTCAATTGCCGCTGCAGTATTTTCCTTGGCTTTTGGAAGTCCGCATCCGCAAATAAGAACCGCACTCATAATTATTAAGATTGGAGTTATTTTTTTCATTTTATTATTTAAAATCATTACTACCTGGCCCTCCCGGGCTTATATAACCTGTAAAAAAACTGAAGTATACGAAACTAGCCTCTGTTCTGTGTTGCTACAACGCTCTCACCACAGTATTTTTCTCTAAGCTTCGGCTTCTCAATCTTACCGGTAGGATTACGAGGAATGTCCTCAAATACAATATGATGAGGTCTCTTATATCTCGGGAGTTTGAGACAGAACTCATTAATCTCATCCTCTGTACAACTCATGCCTTCCTTAATCTCAATTATAGCCATTGTAGCCTCACCAAGTCTTGCATCAGGCACACCGATTACAGCTACATCCTTAACCTTATCATAGCCTCTGATGAAATTCTCAATCTGAACAGGATAAATATTCTCACCGCCTGAGATAACTACATCCTTCTTACGGTCAACCAAGAAAATGAAACCATCTTCATCCTCCATAGCCATATCACCTGTATAAAGCCACTCGCCCTTAAGAACTTCATTAGTAGCCTTCTCATCATTATAATAGCAAGTCATTACACCGGGACCGGCAACACAGAGTTCTCCAACATCTCCCTGCGCAACAATGTTGTCATCCTCATCTACAATCTTGGTCTTCCATCCGAAGCCTGCCTTACCGATTGCACCAACCTTGTGTACATTCTCAACACCAAGATGAACAGCACCCGGACCGATAGACTCGCTAAGTCCATAGTTAGTATCATAATCATGATGAGGGAATTTCTCCTTCCATCTTGCAATAAGGCTTGGCGGAACAGGCTGTGCACCGATATGCATAAGCCTCCACTGTGAAAGTCCGTAGTCTTCAAGTACGATATCGCCCCTGTCTACAGCATCAAGAATATCCTGTGCCCACGGAACAAGAAGCCAGACTATTGTACATTTTTCATTATGGACAGCCTCAATAATTGTCTTAGGCTTAGTTCCCTTAAGAATTACTGACTTAGCTCCTACAAGGAAGCTTCCAAACCAGTGCATCTTGGCACCTGTATGATAAAGAGGCGGAATACATAAGAATATATCATCTCTTGTCTGTCCATGGTGATTCTGCTCTACCCTGCAGGCATGCATAAGGCTCTCATGATTATGAAGAATGGCCTTAGGAAAACCTGTTGTTCCAGATGAGAAATAAATAGCTGCATCATCTTCATCTATAAGCTTAACATCAGGTGATATACTCGAACTGTTGGCTGTTGCCTCACTGTAATCTTCAGCAAATGTAGGGCAATTAACTCCTACATAAAAAAGCAATCTGTTACGGCTGATATCGTCCGCAATCTCTTCAATTCGACCGATAAACTCAGGTCCAAATACAAGCACATCAACCTCTGCCAAATCAAGGCAGTATTTAATCTCATCAGATGCATATCTGAAGTTAAGCGGTACAGCAATCGCGCCTGTCTTAAGAATACCAAAGTAGATAGGAAGCCACTCAAGACAATTCATAAGCAGAATTGCCACCTTATCTCCCTTACCCACACCACGACTCATAAGTGTATTAGCAAATCTGTTAGCCTTTTCATTAAACACATTCCAGGTAATTTCGCGTCTGTAATGAGATGTATGTGAAGGCTCTGTTAGTTCATACTCTCTCCATGTAACACGTCTGGTATCCGGAAGCTCCGGATTAATCTCTACAAGACAAATGTCATTTCCAAATTTTTGACAATTCTGTTCAAGAATCTCTGTAATTGGCATATTTGTACTCCCTCTGATTTTTACTATTCCACCCCATGTGGCTACCAATAAAATACTAACACTTTAAAGAGAAAAAGTAAATGACAATGCCTTCTTAGGACAGGCATTAACGCATTTCATACATCTTATACATTCACTATGATTAGGAGTCTCGGATGGATTCACACACATACCGCATACTGCCTCACACTTTCCGCACTGTATGCAGTCATCCTTCTCAAGCTTCATTCTAAAGACACTAACCTTATTGAACCATCCATATATCAGCCCAAGCGGACATAAGTATTTACAGAAGGGTCTGTAAATCAGAATACTAAACAGTACGATACTGACCAGTATGCATAGCTTCCAAATGAATCTGCTGCCAAGTACAGCAAACAGCTCCGTTTTCTCAAATGCAAGTAACAGTCCCGCTACTGTTCCCGAAGGGCATATATATTTGCAAAAAAAAGGTGTCAGCTTTACAAGAATCGGCAGAACAACAACAAATACTATCAGAACTATCCATTTAAGCTTCCTAAGCAACCTGTCTCCCTTGAAGGTTCTTATCTTTTTAGGGAACGGAATATAATTAATTAAATCCTGCAACAGACCGAAGGGACATAGAAATCCACACACCAGTCGTCCCATTATAGTTCCAAAAAGAATCAGCAACCCAACAACATAATACGGAAACCTGAATTTGCGTGCTGAGAGAGCATTTTGCAATGAACCTATCGGACACGCTCCAACTGCCCCCGGGCAGGAATAGCAGTTAATCCCCGGCACACACACTGTCTTCGATTGTCCTTTATAAATATCTCCTGTAAAGAAACCTTTAAAATTACAATTTTGAATTAATGCTGCAATAGCCTGTATTGCATGCCTCTTCTTATTATCCAATTCCTATACACTCCAAACAAATCCTTATCGCCTTATTCATTACATCAGTCTGCTGACCATTAATTATTCCAATTGTTATAAAAATCAGACCTATTGTAAGTATTCCAATTGTCAGCAGTCGGCTTCTCTTTTCCATAATAGCTGTTCCTCTTGCCTATTAATTAAGATACTCCTTAATTATCTCTTCCCATCCACTGTAATCATTCGAACCAATATAAGGCTCTGTTGTAATAAGATTGCCCATACTGTCTAAAAGATATGTTGCAGGCACATAATCCTGCTCAAGTGTATCCAGTACAGAATCACACTTGACGATAGGATATGATATTCCATCAGACTCTACTATCTCCAAAGCATCTGCATCCATTTCGAATGTCGAATATGCGCCAATAATAAGCAATCCCCTATCCTTATAGTCCTGATAAAGCTTATTAAGCTCCGGCAACTCACCAACACATGGACCACACCAAGGTTCCCACAGATTAAGCATAACAAGCTTAGCACTCTGAAGATCGGCTGTTGTTACTGCATTACCGTATATGTCCACTGTGCTAAAATCAATATTTTTTCCGGTTCCTACCGGCTTTGAGTCATCGGCCTGTACCTCTGTGTCAACCTCGTCTGTTGCTTCAACCTGACCGGCATCATCTGCAACCTTGTCATCTGCTATCGCCTGTGAAGCAACTTCTGCCACTGTTTCCACCGCAGCCTCTTCAGCCGGCATAGCCTCATCACTATTCGCACCACAACCTACAATAGTAGTGCAAAGTAGCATCAACATCATCAGCATACTTGTCATTCTCTTTTTCATAACTCTGTTTCCTCCTATTAGTACAACAATTCCTATTACTGCTCCCAGTCCATCAATACATACATCTCGCCACTCGCAAGAGCGTCCCGGTACAAATCGCTGATGAAGTTCATCAGTCATAGCATACAGTATACAGCCACACAGTGTAAGTTCGGCCGTAAGCTTTGTTCCGAACCTCTCCCAAAACTGTTCCACAGCCGCTCCAAAGGCTGTCAGTCCAAGCAGCATAAACAGAGCAAAATGAGCAAATTTACGGAAATTATCGGATATAAAATCCGATATAATCTGTGGCAGACCGTCACCCAGCATATTATCGACATTTT
>JAGHUN010000086.1 GCA_018064805.1 Candidatus Colinaster scatohippi | reverse complement strand
CTTAAGAATATTATTGATGTATATTCATATGCAGATAACAATGGAATACCTCAGTTTGAAAAGATTCAGACAGTAAGCACACTCAATGATTACCATGCAACTTCATCAGCTGCAAGTGCACTTAAAATAAGCAAGGACTATAAGTTCCTTGTAAGCTCAAATGCAGGTGATAACAGCGCGGTTATGTATAAGATTAATCAGAAAACAGGAATGCTTGACAAATTATTCTGTTTACCTGTAAGCGGTGATTATCCTAAGGATGTAGCACTTTTCCCGGATAATAAGCATCTGGTTAGTCTTAATCATGAGTCTAACACAATGACCTTCTTTAGTGTTGATTCTAAACAGGGACTTATTGTAATGAATCAGAAGGAGATTAAGGTAGACGAACCTAACTGCATTATTTTTCATAAGATTGAGGACTAGAACGTTTGGCATCTAAAATTGCGAAAAAACTGGCGACTAAAGGCAAGGTAGGTATGGCAGTCGCCAAAGTATTAATTGTAATAGAGATAATAGTTAATAAAATTGTGAAATATATAAAAAAAGCACTTTGGATTTTGATTATATTGGCAGTATTTTTGGCAGTATTTGTCGGTGTGGGCTTTTATGGCAAGGCAGGTTTTATTAAAGGGATTAGCGATGAAAGTGATAAGGCTGTAGTTGCTAACAGTGAAGCAGCCGGTGGCACTCTGATGGGGCAGGAGAACGAAGAAAATACTGTTGCAAATGATGAAACAGTTGTAGTGGCTGACGGAACGGATAGTATTCAGGATGAAGAAGCAATAATTGCGACAGCTGATGTGGATGTAGCTACACAGACAGAAGCCGAGGTGACAAAAGAGGAATTGGAATTTAATAAGTCAGACTGGAATCTTATACTGGTTAATAAGCAACATCCAATACCGGACGATTATTCTTTTGAATTGGGGATAATTTCAGGAAGTATGGAATGCGATGTCAGAATTCTCGAGCCACTTAATGAGATGTTTGAAATGGCAAAGGAAGATGGTGTGCAGTTGGTTGTGTGTTCACCGTATCGAGAGATGTCAAGGCAGGAGTATCTTTTTGACAGAAAGATGAAGGGATATCTTAACAACGGATACTCCTATATTGATGCATATAAGGAAAGCTCTGCAGTTGTAACTGTGCCGGGTGCCAGTGAACATCAGATAGGTCTGTCACTTGATATTATTAGTGATAATTACTACAAATTAGATGAATCCTTTGAATTAACCGATGCAGGAAAATGGCTTAAAGCTAATGCTTATAAGTATGGTTTTATTCTCAGGTATCCTAAGGGTAAAGAGGAAATAACTGGAATAATATATGAACCGTGGCATTATCGGTATGTTGGTGTAGATGCTGCAAAGATTATTCATGAGAAAAATATAACCCTGGAAGAGTTTATTGAAGGATTGTAAGAGGACTTTGGGGTACAGGAATTATTAGTATGGCAGAATATAAAATTCTAAAAACTGAAGGAAGAGCAAAAAGAGCGGAGTTTAAGACAGTGCATGGAACTGTACAGACACCGTTATTTATGAATGTTGGAACTGTAGCGGCAATTAAAGGTGCTGTATCTACGGAAGATCTTGAACAGATTGGTTGCCAGGTGGAACTTTCAAACACATATCATTTGCATGTCAGACCGGGAGATGAGTTGATTAAGGATATGGGTGGTCTTCATAAATTTATGAATTGGGACCGACCTATACTTACGGATTCCGGTGGATTTCAGGTTTTTTCCCTTGCGGGACTTCGTAAGATTAAAGAGGAAGGTGTTACATTCCATAGTCATGTGGATGGCAGAATTATCTTCATGGGGCCGGAGGAAAGTATGCAGATTCAGTCGCATCTTGGTTCGACTATAGCTATGGCATTTGATGAATGCCCTCCGGCTAAGGCGGAGAGAAGCTATGTACAACCTTCTGTGGACAGAACTACAAGATGGCTTCAAAGATGCAAAAAGGAAATGGAACGTCTTAATTCATTAGAGGATACCATTAATCCTAATCAATTGCTTTTTGGAATTAATCAGGGAGCTGTTTATGAAGATATAAGAATTGAACACGCTAAGAGAATTTCCGAGCTGAATCTTGATGGTTATGCACTTGGTGGACTGGCTGTAGGAGAGACTCATGAGGAGATGTATCATATTCTTGATGAGACAGTTCCATATCTACCTAAGGATAAGCCCACATATCTTATGGGGGTAGGGACTCCTGCTAATATTCTTGAAGGTGTTGAACGAGGTGTTGATTTCTTTGATTGCGTGTATCCTTCGCGTAATGCAAGACATGGTCATCTGTATACCAAACACGGCAAGATTAATATTAAGAATGCCAAGTTTGCCAGAGACGACAGACCAATAGAACCGGGATGTCAGTGTCCTACCTGCAGAAGGTATACAAGAGCGTATATAAGACATCTGATGGTCGCAGGGGAAATGCTTGCAATGCGTCTGTGTGTTATTCATAATCTGTATTTCTATAATAAAATGATGGAGGAAATCAGAAATTCACTTGATAACGGATGTTTTGCAAAGTATAAGAAGGATATGCTTGAATCGATGAATACCCCGGAGGAATAATTGCTTGATAAGATTAATAATATAGGTTAATATAATCAAGTATGTTATATAATATTTATAGTTAAGGAGAAAAAACATGGCAGATTGGATGCAGAGTAACTCAGGTGTTGTGCTTGTAATATATATTGTGATTTTTGTTGCAATCATGTATTTCTTAATGATTCGTCCTCAGAAGAACGAACAGAAGAGAGCACAGGCTTTAATGAATTCCCTTGAGAAGGGTGATTATGTACTTACAACAAGCGGTTTTTATGGAACAATTATTGATATTCAGGATGATACAGTTATCATTGAATTCGGTAATAATAAGAACTGTCGTATACCAATGCAGAAGGCTGCAATTAGTCAGGTTGAAAAGCCGGAAGCATAAATAAATTTATGGTATAAAATGATAAGGTATAACCTAGGGTTATAAAAAATATAAAAGGTATGTATTTTTACTATATCTTTAAATATGTTAAAATAATAGGCGTGGGTTGTGTGCTCACGCCTATTATTATGTATGGAGGTTAGTTATGGTTTTGAATATTGCTTGTATTGGTGGAGACGGAATTGGTCCTGAGATTATAACAGAGGCTAAAAAAGTCTTGAATAAAGTTGCAGAGAAATATGGTCATGAGATGAAGTATACGGATGTTTTGATGGGAGGAGCCTCAATTGATGTTCATGGTATTCCGCTTACTGATGAGACAATTGACATCTGCAAGAACTCAGATGCCGTATTAATGGCATCTATTGGTGGTAATACATCGACTTCGCCATGGTATAAGCTTGAGCCATCAAAGAGACCGGAGGCCGGACTTCTTAAGCTTAGAAAGTCTCTTAATCTTTTTGCTAATTTAAGACCGGCGGTTTTATATCCACAGCTTCGTGGAGCATGCCCTCTTAAGGAGGAAATCAGTGCAAAAGGCTTTGATATGCTTATTATGCGTGAACTTACCGGAGGTCTTTATTTTGGTGAAAGACAGACTGTTGAATGTGATGGTGAATTAAAGGCTACAGATACACTTTCATACAGCGAAAGTGAGATTAGAAGAATAGCAATTAAGGGCTTTGAGATAGCTAATGTAAGAGGTAAAAAGGTTACAAGTGTTGATAAGGCAAATGTACTTGACTCTTCAAGACTTTGGAGAAAGGTTGTTGAAGAAGTTGCTAAGGATTATCCTGATGTTACACTTGAGCATATGTTAGTTGATAACTGTGCTATGCAGCTTGTTAAGGATCCTGCACAGTTTGATGTAATTCTGACTGAGAATATGTTTGGAGATATTCTTTCAGATGAGGCCAGCATGGTTACCGGTTCGATCGGTATGCTTGCTTCAGCAAGTATGAATGATACCAAATTTGGTCTTTATGAACCAAGTCATGGTTCTGCACCTGATATTGCAGGTCAGAATATTGCTAATCCGCTTGCAACTATATTAAGCGCGGCAATGATGCTAAAGTATAGCTTTGATTTACATGAAGAGGCTGCAGCGATTGAAAAAGCAATTGATTCTGTTTTGACAGATAATTACAGAACTGTTGATATAATGTCAGAGGGTATGGAAAAGGTTAGCTGCTCAGGTATGGGTGACCTTGTGGCAGCAAGAATATAAGATGTTTGGAGGAAATAGAAATGAGAAGTGATGAAGCAAAATGCGGAAAACAGCAGGCACCGGGAAGGTCATTATATAATGCACTTGGTTATACACAGGAAGAGTTGGATAAGCCACTTATCGCAGTGGTATGCTCATATAATGAGATAGTTCCGGGACATATGAATCTCGATAAAATTGCAGATGCGGTTAAGATGGGAATTGCTATGGCAGGTGGTACACCTGTTATGTTCCCTGCTATTGCAGTATGTGATGGTATTGCAATGGGACATGTTGGTATGAAGTATTCTCTTGTGACAAGAGATCTTATTGCTGACAGCACAGAGTGTATGATGGAAGCTCATAGATTTGATGGTATGGTATGTATACCTAACTGTGATAAGAATGTTCCCGGATTATTGATGGCTGCAGCAAGAGTTAATGTTCCAACTGTATTTGTTTCAGGAGGACCAATGCTTGCAGGTCATGTTGATGGCCATAAGACATCTCTTTCAAGCCTTTTTGAGGCTGTTGGAGCTGAGGCTGCAGGTAAGATTACAGAAGAGAAGCTTTATGAGTATGAATGTAAGGCATGTCCTACATGTGGCTCATGCTCAGGTATGTATACAGCTAACTCAATGAACTGTCTTACTGAGGCAATTGGTATGGGGCTTAGAGGTAACGGAACAATTCCTGCAGTATACAGTGAGAGAATAAGACTTGCAAAGCATGCAGGTATGAAGGTAATGGAACTTATTGAGAAGGATATTAAGCCAAGAGATATTCTTACAGAGAAGGCTTTCCTTAATGCACTTACTGTTGATATGGCACTTGGATGTTCAACAAATTCAATGCTTCATCTTCCTGCTATTGCACATGAGTGTGGTATTGATCTTGACTTAAGCATTGCCAATGAGATGAGCGCAAAGACACCTAACCTTTGCCATCTTGCACCGGCAGGTCCTACATATATGGAAGACCTTAATGAGGCTGGTGGTGTATATGCGGTAATGAATGAGCTTAACAAAAAAGGCCTTCTTTATACGGATCTTATTACAGCAACCGGTAAAACAGTTGGTGAAAATATAGAGGGATGTGTTAATACTAATCCTGAAGTTATCAGACCAATAGATAATCCATACAGTGAAGTTGGTGGTATTGCCGTTCTTCGTGGTAATATTGCACCGGATACATGTGTTGTAAAGAGATCTGCGGTTGTTCCTGAAATGCTTGTTCATTCAGGCCCTGCAAGAGTATTTGACAGCGAAGAAGATGCTATTGCAGCTATTAAGGGTGGTAAGATTGTTGCAGGTGATGTAGTTGTAATTAGATATGAGGGACCTAAGGGTGGTCCTGGTATGAGAGAGATGCTCAATCCTACATCAGCAATTGCAGGTATGGGACTTGGAAGCACTGTAGCACTTATTACAGACGGTCGATTCTCAGGCGCAAGCCGTGGAGCGTCAATTGGACATGTATCACCGGAGGCTGCTGTTGGCGGACCAATAGCGCTTATTGAAGAAGGTGATATTATTGATATTGATATTCCTGCTAATACAATTAATGCAAGAGTATCAGATGAGGAACTTGCAAAGCGTAAGGAAAAGTGGACACCGATAGATAAGGGTGAAGTAAAGGGTTATCTTAAGAGATATCGTGCTCTTGTTACAAGTGGTAATCGTGGCGCAGTTCTTGAATTGCCAAGATAATTTATTAGTTTGGAGGAATATATGCAGTTAACAGGTTCGGAAATAGTAGTAGAATGCCTTAAGGAACAGGGCGTTGATACAGTATTTGGTTATCCGGGTGGAACAATACTTAATATTTATGATGCATTATATAAGCATCCTGAAATTAATCATGTGCTTACCAGCCATGAACAGGGCGCAAGCCATGCAGCTGATGGTTATGCAAGATCTACAGGTAAGGTGGGTGTATG
>JAGHUN010000069.1 GCA_018064805.1 Candidatus Colinaster scatohippi | reverse complement strand
AATACACTAATTATCTTGAGGTATATGAAGCAATTAAGCCAGTAATCAGTAAGTATTCTGATGATGTTGTTAATATGTCTGCAGCTAAGACATCGACAAATATGCAGATTCAGCAGTTATTAAGTAAAGCAAATTTTGAGAGTAACATTATAAATTATGTTGCATCTGTTGTTACTAAAAATATGGGTGTAAAAAACGGAAAGCAACAGATATATAGAACTATTATTTCGAAGTACGGACAGAATAAGGGATTAAATATATATAATCATATAAAAAAGCATATTTAAGCACCGAGTCCATACTTTTACCCTTGAAATATGAGATAAATATACCATCAAGTGAAGTTGGAGGTATTTATAATGGCAAGATTTGAACAGGGAACATATGCCAAGGTTATAGAAACTGGCAGAATAGGTGTTGTATATAGCAGAGAAAGAACAAAGGTATCAGTGGAATTTTATGATAAATCCATGATTGAGCCAGAGATTTTTTCTTTTAAAGACCATGAGTTAATGGTTGTGGAACTTCCAAGATTGAAGACATCACAGCTTGGGCCTTTTGTTAGAGGTGAAATTACTGTAAGTGATATTACAAATGGAACAAATATTATTCCGGATTATATAGAAACAGATACTAAAGAATACAAAATTACAGTGGCTGATTTACTTGCAGGATTAAATGTTTATGAAGGAAAATCAGAGGAAGAAGTATATAGCTGGCTTGATACATTGGATCTTTTTGAGGAATCAATGTCGTTTGTAAATGATCCTTGGGAAGAAATTCAAGATGCTGTTACTGATAAAGATATCTTAAATCTTGCCTATGATGAGGTTTATGATCTTAAGTGGTTGATTCTTGATGGTGAATTTCCAGAATTAAAGCCAGAAGACTATGCACCATTAAGAAATCTTCTCGAAACATGGATTAAATCAGAAGGTAAAGAATACCCAGAAAGTATTAAGCAGAGAATTGCTTTTCAGTATGATGAAGATTCTATAGATAAGCAGTCGGAAGCTACTCAGAAACTCTTTAAGGAATGTTTGGATTATTTCTGTGATGTAAAGAAAGATACAAAAGCCATTCAGAAAAGAGGATATTGTTATTACTGCGGAACGAAGATATATCCGAATGACTGGATTAAGGCAAGAGATGCATTTATTGAATATTATCAGATGACAGGAGATGCATCGGCAGCAAATACACTTGGATATATTTATTATTATGGCCGCTGCAATGATGGAGTGCCAGAATATGAGGAAGCGTTCAAGTACTTCAGCATTGGACATGCATATACATATTTTGAAAGTACTTATAAACTGGCAGATATGTTTGCTCACGGATATGGAGTTGTCAAGGACGGTGAAACAGCTAATCACCTTTACTGGTCAGTATACAAACAGAGTATCAAGCGTTTTATGAAAGGTGATATGATTGGAAAGTTTGCTGATGCAGCTCTGCGTATGGGTAACTGCTTCAGAGATGAAATTGGAGCACCTAAGGATCTTGAGACTGCATATTACTATTATCTGCAAGCGGATCTTGCAATTAGAGAGCGTGTAAAAGCAGCAAATCATTATGGCGATAATGTTGTTTATACAGGTATTCAGAAAGCGCTTGCTTCAGTAAGAGAAGAGTATAAGGACCACGGTCGCACTGAGAAGTATGAATATCCAGGATGGACCAAGTGGACATTAATTAAGCATAGAAGATGTAAGCTTTCTGTCAAGGAATTGAAAGATGGAATGCTGGCACTTGATGCTTCTCCAATGAAAAGATATGACGAAGATGAAGCACCTATGATGCTTATTACAGTTCCTAGAGCTGATTATTGTGAGCTTAAGAAAAAGATTCGTATTAAGACCGCTCCACTTAGTAGATTTGAAGCTAAGGATGGAGCGAAAGAAATAATCTTTGATCATATTGAATATGACTTGAGAAAGCATAGAACTACATTTTATCTGTTTGAAGATAAAGTGGCTGAACTCTATACGGATTATTATACTTTTACAGCGCCTGCTAATAAGGCTGCGAAAAAGTCCGGTGAGAAGTATCATTTTGCATCTGTAAGATTTGAAGGCACAGGTCGTGTATATGATTATCTTTGTGAAGATGTGACCGTCAAGCCAGGTGATATGGTTATCATCAATGGATACGATGGTGAGAAGGCTGTAGAAGTTGTAGAAGTATCAGATAAATATGAAAGTGAATTAGGGTTGCCTATCGAGCGATATAAGAGTGTCCTTCGTAAGGCATAAGGTGTTGAGATGATAAATAATCAGGATAAAAGAGCAATAGAAACTATGGCACGCTGTGGATGCGAATTCGATTCACTTTGCGCTATGTTTCCTAAGGTGCCAAAGGAAGATATTATTGCGATATGGAATTATGTAGTTGATGCTGGTAGAAGGATGGATGATCCTGATGTAGGTAATATTAGTATTAATTGTTCATAATAATATCACAGTATTGCAGACACCTTATGGGTGTCTGTCTTTAATTAGGAACGAGTTTTAGTTACGAGTCTCAACTTTTGACAGATAAAAGTTTTATAGTTCTTTTATAAGAACGAAGTAGTTTGTGATAGGTGATTACCATGGAATATGAAAAACTATGTTGTGAAGAATGTATTGTATATAAGGTTCGGCATCAACTTGATAATCCTGACAAATGCTATAAATGCGGAAATA
>JAGHUN010000029.1 GCA_018064805.1 Candidatus Colinaster scatohippi | reverse complement strand
ATCGGGGCGTCCCATATGGTGTACCAAAAGCACCTGACCTAAAAGATTGTTAATCCCAGGAATATCCCGTGTTTCAGCGCGTCTAATAGTATTCATAATTTGTCCTCTCTTAAATGTAATGATACAAAAGTTAATTGTATTCCTAGGTATTATATCACCGGATTGTCTGGGGAGATAATCAATTTTTGCGATTTAATGTAAGAAAGTAAAGATTATTTTTTTAAGTTGTGGTAAAATAACAAATTGGATATTTATGTTTTTTAAGGGGATAATTATGAAAAAGAAAAGACTTGTAGCAGTGATAATGACCATATTTGTCATTATTATGACAGTGTCAGTGAATACTATTAATATTAGAGCGGCAGAACTGACAGATTTACAGGCATACCAGGCAGTATTTAATGCCAAGTATTATGCTAAAAATAATCCGGATGTTGTTATGACTTACGGAACTGATGCAAATACACTGCTTGTACATTATATGAATTATGGAATACTTGAGGGTAGAAGTGCCAGTGCTGAATTTAATGCGACAGCCTACAGGAACAGGTATTCAGATCTTAATGCTTTGTATGGCGATAACTGGGTTGAATATTGCAGACATTATGCTCAGTACGGTAAAAAGGAAGGAAGAAATGCCAAGCCGGATCCGGCAGCTATGATGGCAGCAACAGTCGTTCCACAGAAAAATGCAGACTTGAACGGATACAGACTGTTAGGTTCATATTCGACAAAGTATGATTATAAGGTGGCAAGGGCAACCAATGTGTCACTGGCATCAGCGCGCATTAACGGAACAGTTGTTAAGCCGGGAGAATTATTCTCATATTCAAATACAATTTTGCCAAGAACAGCTGCTAACGGATATGTGGTAGCTCCGGTTTATATAAATAAAAAGGTTGGTTCAGGAGTCGGTGGAGGAATCTGTCAGGTTTCATCAACATTGTATGCATGTATGCTTACAGTTGGTTTGCCTGCTACAGAACGTCATCCGCATTCGTTGCCGGTGCATTATTTGCCGGAAGGAATGGATGCTACGATTTCAGGGACAACGCTTGATTTGAAATTTATCAATATATATGACAAGCCACTCATGATAACATCATCTGCGGATACAGGTCTGCTTACTGTGTCATTGTGGATTAAGGAATAGTGTTTTGCAAAGTGTTTTGAAAGGATTCTAACAATCAATGTCTTTTTGGGAAGAAGCTTACAGGAAGGAAGAAAAACAAAAGAGCATTTTTAGTGTAATTGGTATTATTACAAGTTTGTTTGTAATAGGTATTTTGCTAGTTTATCTTATTGGACAGTTTGCATTCAAACATAGTAATCAGACCGGAACATATAACTATATGAATACCGGTTGGACCTGGCATAAAAGTGATGGAACTACGCAGGAAGTGGAGTTTCCATGCAATCTGCATACGGCGCGAGGGGAGGAGGTTGTTCTGACCTCACAGGTTCCGGGAGATGTTACTGACGGAATGTATATGTATATTCTTGTGGGTAGAAATATAAAGGTATTTTTGGATGGTGAATGTAGATTTGAACTTAAACAGTCCGATATGGAACTGCCGGGCAAGATTGTAAAAGGTATATATATTCCCATACGTTTATATAAAGAAGATGCCGGTAAGGAAATAAAGTTTGTAAAACAGGAAAAAGGGGCAGTAAGCGGTAATTTCAACGAAATAATGTATGGCGATTTGGGGGCTATGAATTATAGAATACTTAAATTGTATGGTCCTACATTTATACTTGCTGTTTTGCTTTTTATGATATCGGTTGCAATTATAATCTCGGGAGTACTTGTTAAGTACAGGATGCATACGGATTTCCAGATTAAGACGATGAGTTATGGTGTTATGCTTCTTTCAATATGGGAAATCTGCGATTCTTATGCATATCAGTTTGTTTTCAGGAATTACTATGTAGATGGAGTTGTTGCATATATGATAATGTGTGTTGCAACACTGCCATTTATTCATTATTTGAATAAGGTTCAGGAGCGAAGATATGAAAAACTTTTGGCGATAATGAGCGGAATTCAGATTGTGATTGCTACTTTGACATATATACTTCATTTTACCGGTATATGTAGCTTTGAACTGACAAGACCATATGTTAATACAATGATAGCGATTGTGTGTGTAGTTATAATTATTACATTGGTAATTGATAAGAAGCAGAACTATGTCGGTGATTATAAATACGTAATCTGGGGAATGATTGCACTGGCTATATGCGGATGTGCTGAACTTATATATATTAATTTGTTTAAGGAACAGACATATGGTCTTTTTATTATAATTGGATTATATCTGCTGGTTGGTGCAGCATTTGTTCATTCTGTTAATGAACTTAACAGAATTGAAAGAGAAAGGCAGGATGCTTTGAACGCCAGCCTAATGAAGTCTACATTTTTGGCAAATATGTCTCATGAAATCAGAACACCTATTAACAGTATAGTAGGTATGAATGAGATGATTCTTCGTGAGAATGAGGAGCCGGTTATTAAGGAATACGCTGAATATATAGACAGATCAAGCAGACTACTTCTTGGAATAATCAGTGATATCCTTGATTTTTCCAGAATTGAAGCAGGAAAAATCGAAGTATGTACTGAGAAATATGAGCTTTCAACAATGATAAGAGACCTTACGGGCCTTTTGGATGTACATACCTCACAGAAGAATTTAAGGTCTGTTGTTACAATATCGGAGTCACTTCCGGCAGTGCTTACAGGTGACAGAATTCATATTCAGCAGGTAGTTATCAATCTTATATCTAATGCCGTTAAGTATACGGAAGAGGGAAGTATTACATTCAGCCTTAATGCAAGAAAAGAGGATGATGAGAACTGTGTACTTTGCTTTAGAATAAGTGATACCGGAATAGGAATACAGAAGAATGATTTGGATCATATATTTGATTCATTCTCAAGGTTTGATGAAAAGAAAAACAGAAATGTACAGGGAACCGGGCTTGGTATGGCAATCACTAAGAATTTGGTAGATGTTCTTGGCGGTAACATAAGCATAGAAAGCGAATACGGAAGAGGAACAAGCGTAATGGTTGAGTTTCCTCAGAAAATCGAAACTGCAGAGGTTATAGGTAACAGCTGGAAACAGGTGCCGGATAAGAAGGCAATCAGAGGTTATAAGGAGAAATTCAAAGCACCGGAGGGTCGAATACTTGCTGTAGATGATAATAATACGAATCTTCTCATTATTAAGCAATATCTGAAGAAGACAGACATTAATATTGATATGTGTAATAACGGTAAGGAAGCGTTGGAAAAGTGTGCTGAGAATGTATATGACATTATTCTTCTGGACCACATGATGCCGGTAATGGATGGAATTGAGACCATTGAAAAAATAAGAGAGAATGAAGCTAACGCCAATTCCAAGGATATAATAATAGCGCTTACTGCAAATGCTATAGCAGGAAGTCGCGAATTCTATGTTGAAAAGGGATTTGATGATTATATAACGAAGCCTCTGGATGCAGAAGAATTTGAGGAAGCAATTATGAGATATTTGCCGGAGGAAAAGGTTGTCAGAATATAGTTAAAGTGGAGGTATTAATATGATTGAAGCTATTGACAGGGAGCAGCTAATAAGCTTGTTTGGTGATGAGGAATTTGTGGATGAAATTATTCACAAGGTTGCGGAGGATACACTTCTTGCATTGGATAGATTAAAGGGACAGAAGGATAGTGGTGATTATAAAAATTATGCGATTGATGCACATGGAATTAAGGGAATGATGGCATCAATATACTATGAGCCACTTAGAGAGCATGCGAAGCAGCATGAGTTTGCGGCAAAGGAAGAGAGAATTGATTTTATCAATGAGGATTTTGAAGCCTTTGTGGCTGAATGCACTGCTTTCTGTAATGAAGTTCTCGGACAGTGAGGTAGATAATGAGAATAGGAATGGGATATGATGTTCACAGACTGGTGCCGGAGCGCAGGCTGATTATAGGTGGCGTAGATATTCCGTATGAAATGGGGTTGCTTGGACATTCGGATGCGGATGTGCTTTTACATGCGATTGCAGATGCGTTGCTTGGAGCAGCTGCGCTGGGAGATATAGGAAAGCATTTTCCGGATACAGATCCTAAATATAAAGGGGCTGACAGCCTTAAACTTTTATCTGAGGTTGGTAAGCTAATTGAAAAGGAATATTATCTGATTGAGAATATTGATGCTACCATTATAGCGCAGGCACCCAAGATGAGGCCGTATATTGATGAGATGCGACAAAATATTGCGGATGCACTTGGGATTGATATATCGCAAGTGAGCGTCAAGGCAACAACAGAAGAGGGGCTTGGTTTTACAGGAAGCAAAGAGGGGATATCAGCTCATGCAATATGTATGCTTAATAGTCCCGTGGATTTTGCTACTATTGACCTGGCGTCACTTGAAAATGATAAGTGTAATGGCTGCAGCGGTTGCAGCAGGTCTTAAGTAGTCTTGACAAATATACAGAAGCCGAGCAACAAAACGGCAGGTGACAGTCGAAAATGATATATGGCCGAAGGGCAGATGAGGAGATAGATTATGAAAATTTATAATTCACTTACAAAAAGAGTGGAGGAATTCAAACCAAATGAGGAAGGGAAGGTTGCTATGTATACCTGTGGACCTACAGTGTATCATTTTGCACATATAGGTAACCTTAGAAGCTATATTATGGAGGATGTTCTGGAGAAGACTCTCAGATATAGCGGATATGATGTTAAGAGAGTAATGAATATTACTGATGTTGGACACCTTTCAAGCGATGCCGATACAGGTGAGGATAAGATGCTTAAGGGCGCTAAGAGGGAAAACAAGACAGTCATGGAAATCGCAAAGTTCTATACGGATGCTTTTTTCTCAGACTGTGCCAAGCTTAATATTAAGACTCCGGATGTTGTAGAGCCTGCAACAAACTGTATTGATGAATTCAT
>JAGHUN010000097.1 GCA_018064805.1 Candidatus Colinaster scatohippi | reverse complement strand
TTCCTCTCTACCATATATAATATCCTCACAAACTCGATATATTTCAAAAAGTCTTTTCACTTGCATATACTTACTTCATATTGTTTCTAGCTCTAATTAGGCCGGACGCTCTTTCCAATGACTTCCGGCCTACCTGTTACGGTTTTTCGTAGGCCGGACGCATTTTCCACCAACTTCCGGCCTACCAGTTCCGGACTTCCGTAGGCCTGCCGCACTTTCCACCGACTTCCGGCCTACCAGTTCCGGTTTTCCGTAGGCCGGACGCACTTTCCAATGACTTCCGGCCTACCGGTTACGGTTTTCTGTAGGCCTGCCACACTTTCCAATGACTTCCGGCCTACCTGTTACGATTTTCCGTAGGCCGGCCACACTTTCCACCAACTTCCAGCCTACCTGTTCCGGTTTTCTGTAGGCCGGCCGCACTTTCCAATGACTTCCGGCCTACCGGTTCCGGTTTTCCGTAGGCCTGCCGCACTTTCCACTAACTTCCAGCCTACCAGTTCCGGTTTTCCGTAGGCTTGCCGCACTTTCCACCAACTTCCAGCCTACCTGTTCCGGTTTTCCGTAGGCCTGCCGCACTTTCCAATGACTTCCGGCCTACACTTATACTCAAATTTATCAGCGCACTATATCAAAAAGAGCCGGCCACTAACGGCCGGCTCTAAACAACTTACTTATTTAAATCTAAACTACCATATTTAATTCCAGATCTGCTATCACAGATTTCTGCAATAACAATATGGCTTTAATTCTAAATCTGCTATCACAGATTTCTTCAATAACAGCATAACTCTGTTTCGCATCACTTCATTTCGCGCTGCTTCATATTATGCCTGCATCGCTCTATTTTGCACTACCCTATATTATAATGCTGTATTAACGAATATATCGTAGATTGCCTTTGTAGCTGCTTCAAAGTCTGAATTTGCTACACCAATGATGATATTAAGCTCTGAAGAGCCCTGGTCAATCATCTTTACATTGATATTAGCATGTGCCAGAGATGAGAATATCTGACCTGCTGTACCACGGGTAGACTTCATTCCACGACCAACTACTGCTATAAGTGCAAGATCTGCCTCAATCTCAATACTATCCGGATGTGCAAGTCTGTGGATTCCGGATACAACCTGCTGCTCCTTATCCATGAATTCATCCTGGTGAACAAATACAGTCATCGTATCAATTCCTGAAGGCATATGCTCTATAGAAATACCATTATCCTCAAATACCTGAAGAACCTTTCTACAGAAACCGATTTCACTGTTCATCTTTGCCTTATCAATACCTACAGAACAGAAGCCCTTCTTACCTGCAATACCTGTAATAATGTATTTTGGCTTCTGACATGTGCTCTCAACAATCCATGTACCCGGATCTTCAGGAGCATTTGTGTTCTTAATATTAATCGGAATTCCCTCACGTCTTACAGGGAAAATAGCATCTTCATGCAGAACTGACGCACCCATATAAGAAAGCTCACGAAGTTCTCTGTAAGTAATAGTCTCAATTGGAGCCGGGTTATCAATAATTCTTGGATCTGTTACAAGGAAACCTGATACATCTGTCCAGTTCTCATACAAATCGACCTTAGCTGCACGAGATACAATAGAACCTGTAATATCAGAACCACCTCTTGAGAATGTCTTAACCTTTCCATTTGGAAGTGCACCATAGAATCCCGGTATTACAGCATTATCTACCTTGGCAAGTCTCATTGTAAGTACATCATTTGTACGCTCAGAGTCAAATATTCCATCCTCATCAAAGAAAATAACCTCGGCAGCATCAATGAACTCGAAACCTAGATACTTAGCCATTATTTTTCCATTGAGGAACTCTCCACGGCTTGCTGCATAATCACTTCCGGCATGCGCCTTAAACTGCGCTTCAATCTCTACAAATTCAGCATCAAGGGTCATATCGAGCTTAAGACCTTTGATAATTTCATTATATCTTTCCTTAATCGCTTTTAATTCCTTTGCAAAGTTCTTATCAGCTTCTGCGAGCGCATAACAGCCATAAAGCATATCTGTAACCTTTATATCATCCGAAAATCTCTTTCCCGGTGCGCTAGGAACAACATACTTTCTAGCAGAATCACTTCTTACTATATTTCCAACCTTCTTAAACTGCTCAGCGCTTGCTAAAGAACTACCACCGAACTTAACAACTTTTTTCATTTCTCCCTAATCCTCACTTACGCATTTTTATTATAAAAAAGTTCTCACTTCTTTTAATCTAAAAACTTATTCAGCCATTCTGATGAATTTAATAATGCCCTTAACCTGTTCTGCCTTTTTAAGGAATTCATTCTCTGTCATTGGCGCAGTAACAAAAGCAAACTCTTCATCAAACAAATCAGCAACCTTTGACGGACCAAATACATTCAATACTTCTCCTCTTGAAGTTGCTGCCACTCTTACAAAGAATGTCCTCTCGGTTTCCTTATAGTCTGCAAGTGTAATCTTCTCTTCATCCCATACACAAGGAAGCGCCTTGTCTTTGTTACGTGCAAGTTCAATTACATCAGATACAACTGCACTGGCTGTTGCAAGTTTACCAGCACCCTGTCCATAGAACATTGCATCACCTAACATGTTACCTGTTACATATATTGCATTAAATACACCATTTACACCATTGAGTGGATGGTCTGCACCAATCATAAACGGTGCTACAAGTGCTGTAACCTTATCATCCTTATTCTCAGCCATTGCAATAAGCTTAATTGACTTACCTGCCTTAGCAGCATACTCAAAATCACGGGTATCAATCTTAGTAATACCGTTAGTTGCAACATCTGCAAACTTAACTGTTTTTCCTGTCATAAGAGAAGCAAGAATCGCAATCTTACGTCCCGCATCATGTCCCTCTACATCTGCTTCAGGATTACGCTCTGCGTATCCAAGTTCCTGCGCTTCTTTAAGTACTTCTTCATAAGAAGCTCCTTCTTTTGCCATCTTTGTAAGAATAAAATTGGTTGTACCATTAAGGATACCCATAATACGCTCAATCTTCTCACATGCAAGAGAAGTATTCATCGGTCTGATAATCGGAATACCACCACCTACACTTGCTTCAAAGAGATAATTAACTCCATTCTCTCTTGCTGTCTTAATAAGATCCGGACCATAGTTCTCAACAAGTTCCTTATTAGATGTACATACACTCTTTCCTGCAAGCAAAGCATCCTTAGAGAACTGATATGCAGGTTTAACTCCACCCATTGTCTCACATACAATTGAAACCTCAGGATCGTTAAGTATTATATTAAAGTCATGAACTACCTTATCTTCATTCTTATCGCCCGGAAAATCACGAAGGTCTAAGATATACTTTACCTCTATTGCCTCACCGACTCTTTTTTCTATAAGTGCACTGTTGTCCTGAATAACCTGAACAACACCACTTCCGACTGTTCCATATCCTAATACTGCTACCTTAGCCATCTTGCTGTCTCCTATTCCTTTGCTCTTATTCTAACATGATGAACACCCTTCTGGTGTTCCATGCTTTCAATCATCATAGACACATCCTTAGTATTCTCAAGTATTTGAATACTAAGTGTCAGACTTGCAATTCCGTTAATTGGAACGCTCTGGTGAATTGTCAGTATGTTCGCTCCAAACTCTGCTATTATCTTCAGAACATCCGATAATAGCCCCGGCTCGTCATCCATATTAAATGTTACTGTAATTGTGGTTCCTTGTGAATCATCATGAAATCTGAAAATGTCATCCTTATATTTATAGAAGGAACTCCTACTAATCCCTACTCTCTCTGTAGCTTCTGCCACACTGATTGCCTTCTCGGATTCCAAAAGTCGCTTTGCCTCGACTACTTTAAGCAGCACTTCGGGCACTGCTCTTTTTTTCACAAGGAAGTATCCTGAACTTTCCTTATCCACTGTCTTCCTCCGACACACATCTGTTTTTCGTTGTCCGTGTATCACGCACATGTGTATGCCACCAGTGGATATTCTAGCACATTCCTTGAATCAAAACAAGTAATTTTATAAAGCTAATATACAATTCTTAATGCCTCTTTATTTACTGAGACTTCAATAAAATCAGCTTTCGTTCCAACTTCACCATCGACATGAACCCAAAGAGGTTCTGAAGTACGAACAGTGTACTTATTTGTTTTATAATGATCAACACCTGTAAACCTAAAATGCTGTCCCTTGTAGGCTGTTGGTAAAATCCTTAATACTCTGGCCTTACTTACTCCGGTTACAACACACAAATCAAGTAATCCATCACTATTGCTTGCTTCCGGACCGAACATAAATCCGCCACCCTCAAATCTATGATTCATACCGGCAATAAAAATAAGTCGGTCAAGCGGAATAATGCATTCTTCGTTACTGTCAAGAGTAAGCTCACCGGTTATATATTTCATTCCTGCAAGTTGCTTGAGCGCTATCCCAACATAAGTCAACTTGCCAAGTCCTATTTTATTAAAAAAGCGCTTTATTGAAGAATGCAAAGCTTCTTCACATACACCTGCATCAAAACCTATACCGGTACTGACAATAAATCTTCTATCCGGAATATCCATAGAACCTGTCCTCACAAGTTTATTCTCACAATGAATATTGCCGACATCTATACTCTTACTTTCGGGATTATTAATAATCTTACTAACTATATCTCTAAAGCTTCCTTTAATATTAAGGTCCCTTGCAAGATCATTGCTTGAACCAATAGGTACGATTGACATCTGTACATTTTCAAATGCCGGAAGCTGCTGCAAAATACCATTAATTGTGCCGTCCCCACCCATTACTATCAGATGAAGAAGCTCACCTTTTTCAAGGTATTCACTGTAAAGTCTCTTAACAGTGGTATCTTCCTTACTGAAATCCAATGTAAAATGAACACGATAATCTACTTTATGATCAATAAAAATCTTCTCAAGTTTTTCCCAGATTTTTTTTCCTTTACCTGAACGAGATGCAGGATTAACAATAATTTCGTACATGAACTACCCCACTTACTATATTTCACGCTCATTCTAACAAAGTAAAAATGTTATGTAAATGGAATTTTTGCATAAATAACCAAGTAAAATCCCTTCTTATACTTACAAACTCATTAATATGTGTTATAATGGAGCGTGACGCTATGTTACATTAAAGTAATACAAAAAGAAAGGATTTAATTAATATGTACTCATTAGATGATGTAAGAACAGTTGATCCTGAAATTGCTGACGCCATCGTTGCTGAGCAGGAAAGACAGAATAGTCATATCGAGCTTATCGCTTCAGAGAACTGGGTAAGCAAGGCAGTTATGGCTGCTATGGGAAGCCCACTTACTAATAAATATGCAGAAGGTTATCCGGGAAAAAGATACTACGGCGGTTGCGATTGCGTTGACGTTGTAGAAGATCTTGCACGTGAAAGAGCTAAAGAGCTTTTCCACTGCGACTATGTAAATGTTCAGCCACATTCAGGTGCTCAGGCTAATATGGCCGTTTTCTTCGCAGTAATGGAGCCGGGCGATACATTTATGGGTATGAACCTTGATCACGGCGGACACCTTTCACATGGTTCACCGGTTAATATGTCAGGAAAATACTTCAACTGTGTACATTATGGTGTTAATGATGATGGATTTATAGATTACGATGAGGTTGAGAAGATTGCACTTGAATGCAAGCCTAAGATGATTGTTGCCGGTGCATCTGCTTATGCTCGTAAGATTGATTTTAAGAGATTCCGCGAGATTTGTGACAAGGTTGGCGCAGTTCTTATGGTTGATATTGCTCATATCGCAGGTCTTGTAGCAAGTGGATATCATGAGAGTCCATTCCCATATGCTGATGTAGTTACAACTACAACACACAAAACTCTTCGTGGTCCTCGTGGTGGTATGATTATGTGTAATCAGGAAGCTGCAGACAAGTATAACTTTAATAAGGCCATTTTCCCTGGTATTCAGGGTGGTCCTCTTATGCATGTTATCGCAGGTAAGGCAGTTTGCTTCAAGGAAGCTCTTTCACCAGAGTTCAAGGAATATGGCAAGAACATTGTAGATAATGCTCAGGCTCTTGCAAAAGGACTTTTAAGCCGTGGTCTTTCAATCGTATCCGGTGGTACTGATAACCATCTTATGCTCCTTGATCTCCGTCCACAGGGACTTACAGGTAAGGAAATTGAGAAACTTCTTGATCAGGCTCATATTACAGCTAACAAGAACACAGTTCCTAATGACCCTCAGTCACCATTTGTTACATCAGGCGTTCGTCTTGGTACTCCTGCTGTAACCAGCCGTGGAATGAATACAGAGGATATGGATCAGATAGCAGAAGCAATTTCACTTGTTGTAAAGAAGGGCGCTGATGGTGTTGAAGAAGCTCGCGCAATTGTTAAGTCACTTACAGACAAGTACCCACTCAACTAACAGTTGCATAACTGTTAAGCTAACACTTACTTGATTAAGTTATAGCAAAACTATTAAATATAACATAACTATTAGATGAAGCAAAATGCCAGCCAAATATTGGCTGGCATTTTTGGTATATTGCTACTTTGTTTTCCTTTTTCCTGATTCCACTTTACCGATTTTACTTTTCTGGTGTTTTCCTGATATTTGGCATGCTTCCAAGTTGTCTATACAACAATTCCCGGCTTCTCTTGCCTTTTTTATTGTTTTTTTCTTACGGCTCGCTTTCCAAACACAATAATTCCCGGCCAAACTTGCTTTTTTTATTGCGTTTCCCTTACGGCTCGCCTTCCAAACACAATAATTCCAGCTTCTATGCGCCTTTTTTATTGCTTTTCCATTCCAATTCGCTTTCCAAACACAACAATTTCCGGCTTCTATGCGCCTTTTTATTGCGTTTCCCTTCCAATTCGCCTTCCAACCACAATATTTCTAGCCAAACTTGCCTTTTTATTGCTTTTTCAATCTCCATACAAGTTCTGTAGGCAGCGCCACACCTCACAAGGCCCAAAATAAGTCAACCTGCAAGCTAAAGCCAGTCAACAAGTCACCAACAAGTCCCAAACATTCCCTATCTGCCAACCCTAATTGAACTTAAAGAATCTCTGAGCTATTCTGTATCCCTCTACCGAAATCTTTCGTCCAACTTTACCATGCAGATTCATCGAACGTCCAAGAACTCCATATCTAAGTTTTTTATATAGAGAAGCATCAGATTCCTTCAGATATTTCCAAAGCGCTCTTTTTTTCTCCAGATTCTCTTCTGTTCCGGATAATATCAGCATAATTGAACTAACCGTTGTAATAATGTCAAGATAATTAATCATATATGCTTTAAGCCTTGCATTCTTATTGATTAGCTTCTTATTATGAACCATATAATCAATCATAATCCGATTAACACGCAATTGCTGATCGATTCTGGAAATCATTACGCTTTCATTAACAGACTGATCATCTCGTCCAATATAATATCTATACAGATTTACATCCATATAATACATATTTTTCACATAAGGAAGTGGTTCAAACACAAATATATTATCTACATAAAAGGTATGCTCAGGGAGCTTAATGCCGCATTTCTTGAGGAGCTTGGTTCTAAAGATAACTGAGTGCATCAGCATATACTGACCTGTTCTGAAATGCTTAACCTCATCCCATCCAAAAAGCTTATCCTTGGGCAAAGCATGACCGAGTCTCATAACCTTTTTCTTCTCAGCACCTTCCTTATCATATACAAAATTGCATATGAGCATATCCAGCACCTCAGCTGACCCCGCAAACTCACGTAACTTTTCAAGCACTGCTACATAAGCGCCTTCACTAACCCAGTCATCGCTATCAACCACTTTAAAATATAATCCTGTCGCAGCCTCAAGTCCTGCATTTACAGCCGATCCATGACCTCCGTTTTCTTTATCAATCACTTTAACAATATTAGGAAACTTTTGGGAATATTCGTGAGCAATTAAGGATGTATCATCCTTAGAGCCATCATTAACAATAATTATTTCTACATCTTCACCTCCGGGAAGAAGCGATTCAATACATTTTCTCATGTAGGCCTGCGAATTGTAGCTAGGTATTGCAACCGATAATAATTTCATTATTCCCTCCACATAATTTTCATTAACTATCTGAGTCGAAGCGTCTCAAAACGACCTTTTGTATCAAGGCATTTCATAAGCTGTCTATATCTTTCAGGAAGCTCCAGCTCCTGATCTATTTCAATATCCATAACTGTAGCCATTATAGTAACATCATCCTGATCTATTGTATCCTGAAGGGCTACAAGTATCCTCTTTTTCTCTTCTATTGTATCTGCATCAAGAAATGCCTCTACAAGTGGCTTAAGAACGACCTGCTCCTCAGCATTAGCTACCTCTGTATTTGAAACGGAAGCCTGTCCGGTAATAGCTTCACCGGTTGAAGCAGCCTGCCCACAAACGGCCTTACTATTAATTACATCACCAACCAATTCTGCTCCGGGCTGGTTAGCATCAGCAGGTGCCATACCAATTAATTCAAAGCGCTGCTTCTGCTTTACCTCGGGATATTTAATCTTATCAACAGGTGACATGAACATATCAAGCGGTCTGACATATAATTCATAATTACCATACAAAGCCTGGTAAACCACCATTCTGTCACCTGTCTCGGAATCCTTGGCAACTCCAATTACTTTATAGAGGTCACCCTTAAAATGCTTATAAACTTCATTTGGATTAGGCATCATTACTTATCTCTCCATTTCTTTCTAATATCACCTGTAACTGCATCGGCCTAATTGATGTAGACCATTTACTGTATGGAATTCTCACTGTAACCGCATCGGCCTAATTGATGTAGACCATTTACTGTATGCAGCTCTCAATAATCAGAAGCTCCACTCCAAGCTCCGCCTTAATATCACCTGTTTTTACACCGTAGTCCACTTCGGCACAGGCATTAAGCACACGCTTCATCTCATCCTTTGTAAAGCATTTGATCTGCGGAACATACTTCTTTGCTATATATGTTGACAGACCAACCTTCTTAGCAATCGTATCAAAAGGAATTCCTCGTTCCATAAGATCTGCCATCTGAAGCATAATATTGAACTGCCTCTCAATCAGTGCAAGCATTCCAAATGGTGTCTCCTTTAATGCCAACAGGTCATGATACATCTCTATAGCCTCTGTTTTCTTCCTGAGACCTATCATACCTATCATCTCAAATATTCGATTGACCAGCTGAACGGTACATACCTCCTTAACATCTGAGACAGTTATCTGCTCTTTATTAAGGGTATAAGCGAACAATTTATCCAGCTCATTGGATATGCACAGCATATCGGTTCCCACCATTTCAAGGAATACATCGATGGTACCGTTTGTAATCATCTTATTCTCTTTTTTGACCTTACTGACTATCCACCTTTTAAGAGTATCATCGGTCTGTTTCGTGAATTCGACACATTTACCTGCTTTAGCAATAGCCTTAAATAGCTTGGTGCGTTTATCAACATTCATTTCCGTTATGACGAAAACGGTGCTCTCCGGAATCCCGGAATCAATATATGCAGCCAGTTCGTCACAGCCATCCTTGACAAGTCCCGTATTCTCAAGGAATATTACTCTTCTGTCTGCAAAAAAAGGCAATGTCTCCGCCAAATCAATCAGCTCCGGAATATTGATATCCTTCCCCTCATAATAGGCAAAATTCATCGTGTCATCTTCCGGCACAAGCGCATCTTTTAAATTGTTCTTATATTGTACCCTTAGATATGCCTCTTCACCGTAAAGCAAGTAAATCTGCTTAAAAGTCTTGTTGGCTATATCCTGCTTAATTGTCTGCATAAACTGATTTCCTTTTTCTAAACCACCTTATATATTTTACTAAAAAAAAACCTCTTTGCCAATTAGCAAAGAGGTTCAGACAACATTTATAATTACTCAATAACTCTAATCCAGCCTTCAGGTGCTTCGATACGTCCCATCTGAATTCCTGTGAGTGTATCATAAAGCTTCTTGGTAACAGGTCCCATCTCATCCATACCGCTTGGAAGGCAGATTTCCTTACCATGGTCAACAATCTTACCAACAGGTGAGATTACTGCAGCAGTACCACAGAGACCACATTCAGCCATATCCTTAAGCTCATCAAGGTAAACCTCGCGCTCCTCAGCTTCAATGCCAAGATACTCCTTAGCAACCTGAATAAGTGAACGTCTTGTGATTGAAGGAAGAATACTGTCTGACTTAGGTGTAACAACCTTACCATCCTTAGTAACGAATAAGAAGTTAGCTCCACCTGTCTCTTCAACCTTAGTACGTGTCTTAGGATCAAGATACATATTCTCTGCAAAGCCTTCATTATGTGCAGTTACAATTGCATGAAGACTCATAGCATAATTAAGTCCGGCCTTAATGCAGCCTGTACCATTCGGTGCAGCTCTGTCGAAATCTGAAACCTTAATTGTAAGTGGCTTAGCGCCGCCCTTGAAGTATGGTCCAACAGGTGTACAGAAAGCTCTGAACTGATAATCATCAGCAGGCTTAACACCGATAACAGGATTAATTCCGAACATATATGGTCTGATATAAAGAGTAGCTCCTGAACCATATGGTGGAACCCATGCCATATTAGCCTTAACAAGCTTATCAATGGCCTCTAAGAACTTATCCTCCGGGAAAGCCGGCATCTCAAGTCTTAAAGCAGAATCTCTAAGTCTTGATGCATTCAGGTCAGGACGGAAAACAACGGTCTGTCCCTTCTCAGTTGTATATGCCTTCATACCCTCGAATACTGTCTGTGCATACTGAAGAACACCTGCGCACTCGCTCATTGTAATCATGTCATCTTCTGTGATGCAACCTTCATCCCACTTGCCGTCAGTATAATTAGACACATAACGGTAATCAGTCTTCATATAGCCGAATCCAAGATTGGCCCAATCGATATTTTTCTTTTCCATAACCTGATCCTCTCTATCTTATATACTATGTTCCAAAAAGGAACAATCTAACAACATATCAGTGTAATTTTACTCCAATAAAAGCGATAATTCAACATTTTTAGGCTATCGCAGCCTTTCCTTTTTTTCATATTAAGTATTACTACAATTCATAGTAACTCAATATATTATTACTGCCTGTCATAGTAGGCCTTGCCGGCATCAGGCTTAAAGTATGTTCTTATGAAGCCTCTCTTGGATACAATTACAAACTCATTAGTATCTACTATATAATAAACATCATCTCCGTCCTCTGCCTCTGTCTTATGAAGAGCAGCCGGATTATTTACAACGGCCGATGCCGCTTTCTCATATTCATCCGCACTTGAGAAACCCATTTCAATGCCGTGCTTATTATAATGCTCATCCTTAAGGGTCTTAGTCTTGAATCGGAATGCTTTCGCCTGCACAGCCTCTTCAGTCTCAGACTCTGTCTCCGTAACAGTCGGCTTCTCTACCATTACATCCTTTAAGGAATCCTGTTTACTTTTCTCCTTAACGATCTCCTCTGCAGTCTCATCAGTTCCTGTCTCATCATGCTCCTGTGACGTCTCTGTAAGTCCATCTTCCTGACCATTAGTTCTATTATCTATGACCTGCGGGTCTGTCGACTGTTCATTATCCGAAGTATCCTTTTCATTATCAGATATTGCTGCAATCTGGTTATTTCCACCATTACCTGACGGAATCTCAAAAGTATCCTCATAATTCTCCACATATGAATCTACTATCTTCACACCGCCATAGGATGCTAACAGAATAACCACCAATGCTGCCACAATCACAGCTATCAAGAACCTGGTGTTAATCTTAGCGACCGGTTTCTCTACAATCTCCTCCAGCTGAACTGTGCTGTGCTTATAATCCTTGGCACCACTAACCTTGCCCATTTGGGCTCTGTTCTTACGCAGGCACTCCAGACACCTTTTTGGAGGCTCCAGCTTCTTATCTGTATATACTTTAACAAATTCAGGTGCGTGCTCAAATTTCTTGCCACACTGTATACATCTCTGTTTCATACTTCTGTTCCTGTCTCTTTTTCTAAACTAATAATCCAAAACATACCGAAGTATCCTGTCTCCGAATCTTCGTCATATTAATATCGGCAACCCAGGGTGCCTATATTATTACTTCTACACTTTTTTCCTACACTAATATTACATTATAATATGCCTCCCAAAATAAGAAAAGTATTATCGTCCTATTACCCATTGCATACATCATTCCTATTTTCTTTGCATTATAGTCCGGTTACTCATTGCAATCGTCTTTCCGATTGTTCACCATAACGCCTCTTACAAATAAAAAAGAAAAACTTTACAGATTTACTTTACACCTGTAAATATATGTGTTATATTACAGTCAAACAAAGAAAACAAGTTCACCTGAACATTTTTAACAGGAGGTAGAGCCTATGGCAGTAGTTGATCGTCATCGCATTATGGTTAATATGTTAAAAAAATCCGCTGTTCCCTTATCCGGCTCCCATCTATCCAAAGAGCTTGGTGTAAGCAGACAGATTATAGTTCAGGATATCAGTGAGCTCAAAGCCTCGGGGCACAATATAATATCAACACCAAAAGGCTATATATATGATAACAGCGGCAATGTGAGTCGCGTATTCAAGGTTCATCATGAGGTAAATGATACCGAAAAAGAGCTGAATTTAATTGTGGATCTTGGTGGCGAAGTAAAGGATGTCTTTATTTTCCACAAAATGTACAACAAGATAAGCGCAATGCTATCAATCGCATCCCGTAGAGATGCATCCCAGTTCTGTGATGATATCAGAACCGGCAAATCAGTTCCGCTAATGACAGCGACCTCCGGTTACCATTACCATACAGTCCTTGCAAAGGATGAGGCAACACTCGATCTGATTGAGGACGCACTTTGGGAGCATGGATTCCTTGCAAAGCTCACGGACTATGAACCTGAAGAACTTAATGAAAGCATTCGCAGTCGCAATGAACAGAGCGACTAATATATAGATGGGTATTACCCATAGAAGGAGTAATTATGAAAGAAAAAAATAACACAGACAACAAGGTAAAAGCATTCCTTAAGAAAAAGAATGTAGAAATCACATGGCGCAGATATCTCATTGATGCCATGAGTGCTATGGCTAGCGGTCTTTTCGCTTCGCTTTTAATTGGTACCATTATCTCAACACTTGGTCAGCAGTTAGGAATACAGGCCCTTATTGATATGGGAACATATGCCAAGGGTGTTGCAGGACCTGCAATGGCTGTTGCTATTGCTTATGCACTCAAGGCTCCTAACCTTGTATTATTCTCAATGCTTGCAGTTGGTGCCGCTTCTAATGCACTAGGTGGTGCAGGCGGACCTCTCGCAGTTTTAATTATAGCAATTGTTGCAACCGAATGTGGCAAGCTTATTTCTAAGGAAACTAAGATTGATATCCTTGTTACACCACTTGTTACGATTATGATTGGTGTATTACTTGCAATGGGAATTGCACCGGCAATCGGAAGTGCAGCCAGTGCAGTAGGTCAGCTTATTATGTGGGCAACTGAATTACACCCATTCCTTATGGGAATCCTCGTATCTGTAATCGTTGGTATAGCTCTTACCCTTCCTATCAGTAGCGCAGCAATTTGTGCGGCTCTTTCACTTACCGGTCTTGCCGGAGGTGCTGCAGTTGCCGGTTGTTCAGCACAGATGGTTGGCTTCGCAGTAATGAGTTATAAAGAAAACAAGGTCGGTGGACTCATATCTCAGGGACTTGGAACAAGTATGCTTCAGATGGGTAATATAATTAAAAATCCAAAGATTTGGATTGCACCTATACTTACATCGGCAATCACAGGCCCAATTGCAACCTGTATTTTCAAGATGCAGATGAACGGCGAAGCCATTGCATCAGGAATGGGAACCTGCGGTCTTGTAGGTCAGATTGGTGTATACACAGGCTGGCTTAATGACATTGCAGCAGGCACTAAAACAGGCATTACTCCAATGGACTGGATAGGTCTTGTTCTTGTATGTATAGTTCTTCCTGCAATACTCACACTAATCTTTGGACAGATTTTCAGAAAGCTTAACTGGATTAAGGAAGATGATCTTAAGCTTGATATGTAAATCCTTTTAAAGTGGCTACATAGATGTATATTTTTCACTATAGTTCATAAAAAATACAAGATATAAAGAACCCATCAATCGATTATTCGAATGATGGGTTCTTATATATTAAATCTATTATTTATTAGGCCTTCTCTTACTTTAATCAACTACATTATAATATTCGGCGAGCCTTTCCGGTTCTTTCATAATATGCATTTTTATTCTTATACATCTCACCGTCTGCCTTCTTCATAAGCTCTGCAAAAGTACAATCCGGATTAGCCTCATGAGATGCCATACCTACCGAAATGGCAAGTTCACCGGCAAGCTCACCCTTCCAGCCGGCAACAACCTCGTCCATTTCCTTTACTAACTCCTTAACCGGCTCTTCTTTGCTTAAGCAAATTATAACAAATTCATCTCCACCGGTTCTGTATATCTCACCGGTAGTTCCGAATACCTTAACCATACACTCTGCCGCGCCCTTTATCAGCTCATCGCCTGCATCATGGCCAATATTATCATTAACATACTTCAGCCCATTAATATCGAGCATCAGAACGACAATATCCTCCGACATTTTTTCATTAGCCATCCTTCCAACAAATCTGTCCATGGCATGGCGATTCTTAAGTCCGGTAAGTCCGTCTGTTCCGGATAATTCCCGACTTAATTTAAGTTCCTTATCTCGTCTTTTTTCATGAATGCCAAATATAACTGACACTACAATCATAAAAATCACACCAATAACATATATAACCATACTTGGTAATACTATTTCATGGATTTTTAACTTATCAGGGTTGGTATCAGTTACTACCAAATACCATCTGAAGCCGGGCATGAACTTAGTAAGGACAGCCTGCCCCTTCTGTCTGTTGTAATTTATTTTTTCCGATTTACCATTCTCCGACAAATCATATGTCACCTTCTGATGGAATACCTCTCTGTCGGTAGCCACCTGTATTATACCATCCGCATCAGTAAGTAAAATATCAAGTCCATAGTCTTTTTCATACTTTGACAAAATATCCATTAACGACTCAATAGACGTAGCTACACCACATACACCTAACAATTCACCATTGTCGCCTCTTATCTCCATATTCACAAAAACAGCCAGCGACATGTCATTATCCTTATCTTCGTCAATATTTAATTCGTATTTCGCGCCACTGCCCTTAAACTCATTGTACCAGGCATCCATTTCATCCGGATCGGTCTGCATAATTCGGCTGAAGCCATCATATGTATAAAATGCCTTATTTTTCTCTGATGCCACGAAGATCATCTGATAGTCATATTCCTGTTTAAGCCCTCGCATATAACGCAGCATCTCTGCTTCTGCTTCTGAGTCCCTAAGTTCATCTGTTGACAAGGCTTCCAATATAACAGGTGTCTGCGCCATAGTTCTTGAGACAACAATCGGTTCCTCTAATGCACCATTAATAGTCTCATTAACCATAAAAGTAAGTGATGTACTACTTTGCTGTGAATTCTTGACAGAGACCTTATTCACTGATACGACACATGAAATAATAGCTGCACTAACGAAAAGAATCATTAGTGCAAATACACATTCCATAATCCACAATCTCTGTCTGTCATCGGATATCTCATATCTATTGCCCTCTTCATGTATCCATTCAACAAGATAGCTTGCGACAATACCAAGACACCCAATTGCTGCTCCTATCTGAATAAATGAAATACCTATACTCGCAGCCTGGATCACTATTCCAACAAACGGGGCAAGAAGAAATACATATATGCCTACCCTGCGGCCAAGTGACAGATGCTTACTATATATCATAACAGTAACCAGACACATGATGACACCCATACTGTTTAGCGCTGTATATAAATACCATCCATTCATTCTGATATAGACATTGCCATTATCAAAATAATACATCCATTTATAAAAAATATTAGATATTGGTATAAGAATTGCCAACACTGCAAAACCATAAACTGATAAAGAGAGATATTTGTTGGGTTCGGTATCACTTTCCGCAAAAAGAGACCTGAAGTACCTATTACCAATAATTACAATAATTGGATTACACAGGAAAATCAAAAGATTGGCCATTCGATTGATTATAACTGCACTTGTAGACACATTGCCATCAAAAATATACCAACCGGCATCAAAAAGAAGCGCAAGACCTGATAATAATAATAATTTGAACAGTTCTTTTGCACTCTTATGCTCATTTCCTGTTATAATCCAGAAAATCACTGCAACTATTACAGTAATAATGAACCCAAATAATTCAATTGTTGCCTGAATATAGTCGGTATTCGCGACGCTCATACTAAACCTCTAATAAAAATTCTTTATTCCTAGTTGGCTATTGGCAATTCGAGGAATTCCTCATCTGCTGAATTCATAATCTCATAAGAATATTCAAATCTGTCACTGGCAACATATCTGTTTATTCCATCATAATTAATTAACTCATAGGTTTCATATATATGTGTATTATTTGCCAAATCCGACTGACAGAATACTAACACAAGCGAATGTCCTGCTTTCAAGGTATGATAAGTAGGTTTCATATACATTGTATAATTGTAGGTTCCATTTTTCTCAATATCTGCTGCCTTATAATAAGCCTCGTCATCAGAGTAGTATCCACCACCCGGGTTATTGATATCAAGATATCCAAAGGATACTATCTGCCCCGGAACCTTTTTCTTCCTACTACCTATATCAGTTGTCGTAACCTCGAATTCTTCAAGTTCACCATCCTCGTCATAACATACATCTATTAAGTATGCCATTACCTTCATACCGTCAAGAGCTTCACCTCTTTTAACAAGCCACTCAAGATTAAGCTCATCTTCTTCAGCTATACCTGCAAGACTCATACTATCCGGATTACTGTCTCCATCCGGTTCAGCACTCGGTATAATGCTGTTCCAATCAGGAGAAAGCTTCAAATTAATAACCGGTGAACCCATAATTATCATATCCGAATCTGTTTTCATAGAGTATGCAACCGAATAATCCTCCTGGCCGGCTAAGTTATGTACCTTGGCAAACAGACCTGTATACTTACTGTTTTCATCCAGATCACCAAATGTATTCTTGCTGACCTTACTACTCTCGGTAAGCTTTGTAAGCTCATTAAGCTTATAATTATTAAGCTTAACAACTTCATTACCTGTAAAACGCTTACTGCTGCTATCATAACCTTCCCAATTATCATAGCTTTCCCAAGCCATTGTATCACTATTCTGCGCAATTACAGGCTTAAGGCCTGTCACATAAGCTGCTGCCTTCTCATTATCAAGAAGATAATAAGAGAACCATCTGTCCAGAATCTCATCAAAGGCCGAACCATTTATAATATTCCTTACATCGCCATCAGCACCATGAAGTGATATATGTCCACCCTGATGCAGAACCATGGTGGCCTTACGACCTGCACTTTCAAAAGCCCTATACATCAGATCTGCATGCTTACTTGTTACATTGAAATCATTAATTCCCGATACAATCATGGCAGTACAATTAATATTTTCTGTATCCTTAGAGTAGTCAACCCTACTCCATATCGGCACTACATTGCCATCATCATCCGTATATGCATAATCACCGTTGGCTATTTCCTCATAGTAATCTATTGTACCAAGCCATCTTCTATATGTATCTTCGTTTTCAATCAGACCATTAAATCTGTCAAAATAGCGTCCGCCATTATATTCTGACAACCATGGTGTATACGATCCTTTATCATATACTGATATGCCCTGGCCGTTAGTATAACTGTACCAGTCAGCTATGCCACCGGAAGAAATAATAGTCTTAAGACCTTCAACTCCTGTTGTAGCAACTTCATATGGAATAGTACCACCATACGAGGTTCCAATCATGGCCACGTTACCATTACTCCAGTCTGTTGCCATAATCTCTGTCTCTCCGCTACGATCTGTATAGGCCTTCCTGCCTTCTTTTCCATTAAGCCATTCTACTACGGCCTTATGTGAATCTCTCTCAAAAGAGGTACCACACATCTCTATACCCTCTGAACCATATGTTCCGATTCCGGAACAGTTAACAAGAGCATAACCTCTTTCAAGATAATAATTTAGTCCTTCATCTACATCATAACCTGCTTTTTCAGGAATCATAATACCATCAGTTCCCGGCTGATATACAAACTGCGAATTATCCTGCGACAAAGCATACTCCGCTGTTTTCACAGTTTCCTTAGCCTGACGTCTGCTTCCTTCTGTTATATCATTCTCATCATATATCTCATCATATTTATACAGAAGCCTGTCTGATGACAAGCGACCTTTTACTGTTCCCGCATCATATGGTGTCGGATCATATACAATCGGAGCCTTATAACAGCCCCTTGCTGCAGCCTCAGGAACCTGAAGATATGCCTTAACTAAATCTGCCTTTCCATCCTTATCTGTATCATAATCAGTTTCAACCCATACACAGAATCGATATACATCACTCTTCGCATTTGTATATCCATATTCTGTTGCATCTCCCACTTCAAGAATAGGCGCAAGGGTACCATCTGCATTATACTTAAGACCTGCACTTAAGGTTGCATCAACCTCTACGCTAATGCTACAGTTTCGACCGGATGCATTGCCCTGGGCGTCCTTTTCCCATACGACAATGTTAAACTGCTCCGGTGCTCTGCAACCAATAACAGATACCTGAAGCATGCCGTCATCGTCTTCTTCAACAATTACCTTTCCCTTGCTTCCTTTTATCATACTAGTTTCATCGGAAGGCTGGATATATTCGTCATCTTCTACATTGGCAATACAAATATAGCCATACTTAGGTTTAACCAGCTCACCCTTTGCATTCTGAGAATAAAAATAAACAGTTTCCCAGTGCATATCCTCTTTTCCCTGCTCATTAGTGAACTTCATATTATCCTCAAGTCCGACCTTGATTTCGTTAACCTTAGCATTGCCCTTATAGCAATCAAGCGAAGTAGCTTCACCGCCAATACATACCTTCTTCAAATCATTGGCACCACCATCAGCTGCCAGAACATATATATAGAAATAAGTATATTCAAGATTAAGATTAGCACTGCTCTTTCCAATCTTAAGTACACCTGAAGAGCTTATTGTGGCAATTTTCTTATCGAGTAATATGTAATTGCCCTCTTCATTCTTTTTCGGTTCCTCATTTTCATCGCATTCAATAAGATACCAGTTGATTCTGTTGTCACACACATCTTCCTTAGTACGTGCACTTACCTTAACTGTTTCACCTTCTGTAAAACAGTCCACATCTCCCGGCATTACAATCTGCACAGACTCCATTCTCTTATTAACTGTAATATTATATGCATTACTTGCCAGATTATTGCCATCATGTACACGGTCTGTCGAAAATGCCATGACTTCTACATTATAAGAATCTGTTATAGGAGTCTTAGTTCCCTTAAGATACTTATTGGCAGTAATCTTACCTGTTGGTGAAATTGTGACATAGTTGTCATATTCATCACTTTCAAGCGCACTACCACCTACAGTTACATTCATAATTTCCCACTGAACCTTTTTGTTAGTAGCATCTGCATTAACAAAGGACTTCATCTGAAGAGTCTTGCCTGAGGCAACATAGTTAATATTCTTATCACCTGCAATCCTTATCTTGCTTACAGGTATAATAGCATTAACATCAATAGTAAGACTCTTACCCGAGCCGTCAAGGGCCTTAACTGTTGCCTTAGCCTTACCTGAACCAATTGCTGTCACACGAAGTACGGCAGTTTCCTGCTCTTCATCATAGATATATTCAGTTCTTACTGCCTTTGGATTACTGCTTATTACATCACATTTATCAATATAGACACCCTCTGAAGGCGCAAATGTGAGCGGTATATCAAGGCTCACCGGATACTCATCTCCGCTACTGTTTTCCCCAGGTGTCACATCCCTAGTAGCAATTGTAACCTTTTTATAATCATCCTCTGTAGTAATTGCAGTAATAATCGGATGCAGATTAATAACCTGATAATTCCATACCTTTATCCGGCCCTCTTCATCAAGATTATTATCATTAGCAAGTGCTACTACTGCCAGAGTTTTCAAGCTTGCATCCTTCTTAACATTAAGAACACCGGCCTGACTGATTACTGCCTCATTTTTATCGGTTATTTCCTTTTCCCAATCAGGAATATAATTACCCTCACCATCAGTGGTACATTCATATATTCCCCATGTAACCTTTTTAACAGTTGCATCAGGATTAACCTCTGCCTTTAGTTTGAGTGTTTTGCCATATGCTACATCAGTGATTCCCTTATCTGTACTTATATCAATATGTGTAATTGGCTGCTTTACAGTAACATTAATCTTAGCTGACTTATTAGTGCCGTCTGCTGCAGTAACAGTTATCGTAGCCTTACCTGAACCAACAGGCTTAACCATGCCGTTAGGATATACCTTCACAACCTTCTCGTTAGATGATTTGTAGGTAAAGCTGTCACCATATGCCCCTGCCGGCTCAACCTTGGCAAATATGTACTTATAATTATATTTATTATTCTGATCTTTTATCTCATCGAAGATAATACCGTTTTTATCTATCTCGGAATAATTAGCTATCCTGTCAGAGACTTCAGCCTCATATGTATCTGAGGCAACCGGAATTACCTTATTTACACCGGCCGAATACATATAGATTGGCGCTCCGCAAACTACGGGTCCTTCAACCCATTCACCTTCTCCACTATCATTATCGTAATGATATGCATCAATTGTAGCATTAAGGAAAGTCTCTCTGGACTTCTTATCAGTAAAGGAAGCATTCTTTAAGGACGCACCTGCCTTAACCTGACCATTAGCGGTTACAGTCAGATAATTACTGCCTATTCCATCAAAGCTATATCCCGTAGGTCTTAATATATTTGGATTATTATCATTATTATTACATGTAATGCTATATTGTAAGGAAGCCCCGGGATAAATAATCATCCTGCCATTTTTCTCGGTAAGTCCGCCAACAGTTTTTTCATCCGGTGCTATGTCAAGTACATTTAATACAAATGATGTCTTCTTGTTACTTCCATCCAATGCCTTAATCGTAATAGTAGTCTTACCGCTTGCAAGAAGCACCAGGCCATCACCATACCTGCTGATATATCCGTTTTCACCTAAATATTCTATTTGTTCCTCAACAGTCATTCCACCCGGAATATCTGTATATGTAGGCACAGCCGCCACCTTCTCATTGGATGAGGTTACCTCATATTTCTGATATGCATTTGCCGGTTCAATCGCCATCATCTTCAATAGAGAGACATAGTTCCAGTACTTTCTGGAATCTCTCATAAGTGTTATCTGACTCTTACCATTCTCTAAGCCAAGCTTGGTAGTTGCAGGGTAAATATATATTTTTCTACTACCCAGGCATACCTTACTTCCCGGCAAACGCACTCCTATTGTGAAGCATGCAGCCTCCAGATTCTGCGCATCCTTATTAACCTTAACTATTCCCTTATTGGCATCAAGGGTAAAATACTGCCTGTAATCCGGGTGAACCAGACCATTTTCGCCGGTCACGGAGTCATATTCCATATCTCCCGTACAATAGTAGTTATTTCCCACCTCATTAGGAAGCACATACCACTCAATCTTTGTATCTTTTGTAGCCACACCCTCCGGAAGCACCGCCTTATATGTCGCAGACTTACCCGGAAGTAAAACAAACTGACCTGTAATTGTGTAGTTGAATTCGTTGCCGACAAATACACTAACTTCCTTCTTAATATTAGTGCCATCTGTAGCCCTTATTACCACCTTGGCAACACCTTCTGCTACAGGTGTCATCACTCCGTCACCTGTAACCTTAAGTACATTTTCGTTCAGTGACTTATATTCATACCAGTTTGAAGCATCGGCCGGTACTGCTGCTATATAACTTCTCAGATTTAACCGGTCTCCCTCAGTATTCAGATCAAGCATAATAGCATTTATCGGTGTTCCGGTAGCAATATCCTTAACAATTATTTCTTTTGTTTTTGGACAGATTTTTACATAGAAGTCCGCTGTATTATCAGGATCATTCTTATCTGTTGCAGTAATTCTATGATAATAGCTATACTTGTCATCCTCAGATACAACAGACAGCTCTGTTCCGGGCTTGGCAGTCACAACACCGGCCGCACTTACAGAAAGCACGGAGGTATCATCGCAGCTCCAATACACATTACTATAGAGCTTATCTGTCATACCGGTTACTGCAGTAAGAGTAAGTGGAAGTCCCGGACAAATATCCGCTGCCACTATATCACCGTATATATCATCAGCTGTTATACTGTATTCTTTTTCTGATAGTTTCGCTTTTACCCTGAGGACATTTACATCATTGTAGATACCAATCTTCACTGCCTTAGTCTTAGACTGTACACCATATAAAAGTGCCTTAGCCTTAAGAGTAAATGAAGCTTTTTTACTTGATAATGAATACAGGTCCTCAATATTAAGTAAACCATCATAAGATATATATGTCTTACTGTTATCAGTTCCCGCGTCATCGCTTACTACAGGCTCTGAACCATCAAGAGTATAATAAAAAACTGCATGCTCATTAGGATGTTCCAGCACTACCTTAGAACCAGCAGACATTCTGCCTGCATTTACGGCTATTACATCCATTTCATCATATTGAGAATATGTATTTATAGTAAAGTCTGCATCTGTATTTATACTGATACCAAGTGCTGCTGCCGCATCAACACATTTATTTACAGTCGCCTTATCAGTTTTAATAGGCTTGGCACTACTAATAATAATTTCCCTTATCTCTTCTGCCGACATATCAGGATACTGTGCCCACAAAAGTGCTGTCACACCGGCAACCACAGGAGTAGCCTGCGATGTTCCATGCATACCGGTAATCCTGTCATATACCAGTTCATCGCTTTCCGGACCGGCAAAGTCTGCTCCGCCTGTTGAATATACCAATTCATCGAAAACTATACCATTTTTCCTATTAGCTATATCACCACCCGGTGCTGCAATATCAACTCCGGTTCCATATTGCGAGAAAGCAGACCTGCCATAATCTGAATTAAGTGAAGCTACATTGAGAACAAAATCACTACTGTCTGCAGGATAAGCATATGCAGGAGTATTCTCATTACCGGCTGAACATGCAACAATCACACCATTATCACGGGCACGTTCCATTAATATTCTGTATAATTCTACATGATCATCATATACCGGCCCACCAAGACTCATATTAATTACACGGACATTCTGGTCGCTTATACCTTCCTCATCCGGATGTTCCGCTACATATTTACTACTATGCTTAATGGCATAATTAAGTGCCGCCAAAATACCTGCTTCTGTAGCTTCATACAAATATGTATTGAGTTCTCCCGCAAGATAGTCATCAATTAATTCCCGGCTGATGCCCGGAACACCATTGGCAAGCGCCTTAGTAAGCTGATAATATACTGCATTTTCATGTATATCATCATATCCCTTAGAACCCTTTTTCGGCTCTACACTGGCTGTGAATACCTTAAGTGGCATCACCTTAACACCTGCGGCAACTCCTCTTCCACCTATGTTATTGGCAGGTGAAGCAATAATACCTGATACATTTGCGCCATGATCTCCTGGACCACCAAGGCTACTGGGTGAACACTGGTAGCCATCCTGGTCATCAAAATATGTATACTTTGCTGCCATATCATAAGCAGTCTTCCAGTCGGTATCCTTAAGAACACCAAATGCAAGCATATATGGCACTAACCGGTCATCTTTACTTTCAGCATAACCACTCTCACAGTTCTCCAACAGATAATAGAAGGCATTTAAATATCCTTCCATATCATCTGTGTCATCTGTCCATAAATATTCCCAGGCAGTCTTCCAGTCATCCCCATCAAGAAGCTCAATCCATGCATCTTCTATATCTTCCTCTGTTGCCTCCTGATTATCCTCTTTATATTTTTGGGTAAAATTAGCCGGAACAGCAGGATATTTTTTCTCCTTCCATACCGGCCTCTGAGCCGGATAGATTACATCATCTGTATCCTTACATTTCGGCGCAAAAGACGTCACCTCATAGTCTAATTCAGGAAAATCCTCGTCTGCAGGCTTTTCATCAGGCATAAGTAAATATCCTACCTGGTTAAAGCCCTTTCCTGCTACAATCCTGTCCTCACTTCCTACCCAATCAGGATGCTTGGAGTTAAATCCGGAATCAATTACTGCTACCGTAATATTCTCAAGATTCTCATTAAAATCCGGATTAAGAGGGCCATCGTAATCTTCCCCCTGTGCCTTAGCTTCTGCAAGCTTGTTCATTTCATACCAGACAAACTTATCATTTATCCTTTCGTGAAACCATTGGAAATATGAAGGCTCTGTAACCTCATCAAAGTATCCTGAATATAAAGCTCTTGTTCCTACACCTGTAGGCGCAGGATTACCCTCTTCATCTACAGCGTCAGGATTACCACCTAAGAATGGGTCTGTAAAATCAAGTGTTCCACCATTATTCTCATCCCTGGTATTAACAACCACCTTGTCATCTGCTGTGGTAGTCTTAACTATTCCATTGATATATACCTTAGGCATATCATAGTTATTGGCAAGATTAACAAGACTTAATACAGGTTCTTCG
>JAGHUN010000036.1 GCA_018064805.1 Candidatus Colinaster scatohippi | reverse complement strand
GTACCTGTTGCTTTAAATCTCTTAGCAGCTGCTCTGCTAGTCTTCATCTTAGGCATAATTATATCCTCCTGTAAATCAATAATCTATTTTACCCGATACCCGCTAGTGTCAATCACTTTTTACCGGCTAAAAACATTGTCATACTCCTACCTTCTACCTTAGGAGCTTTCTCAACTGTAGCTATATCTGCAAGTGCTTCAGCAAAATCATCAAGTATGTGCTTACTGGCCTGCATATGAGCCATCTCACGTCCTCTGAATCTGAGTGTAATTTTAACTCGATCACCCTTTGTTAAGAACTTCTTAGCTGCATTTACTTTAGTATTAAGATCATTAGTATCAATATTTGGAGATAATCTAATCTCTTTAATCTCAACTGTATGCTGCTTTTTCTTAGCTTCCTTTTCCTTACGCATCTGATCGTACTTATACTTACCATAATCTACAATCTTGCATACAGGTGGCTTAGCTGTCGGTGCAATCTTAACAAGATCAAGTCCTGCTTCTTCTGCAAGTACCTGCGCTTCACGGCTGGACATAATTCCCAGCTGCTCTCCATCAGCACCAATTACTCGCACCTCTTTGTCTCTTATCTGTTCATTGATAAATAAGTCGCTAATTTTCGTACCCTCCATACTATCAAACAATAAAAAAATGGATGAACAAGCGTCATCCACCAAAATCACTCAAAAATCTACTTTTGTAGCTATTGAGAAAACTTCTGTACCTGCTGGCCTACTTGCTCACAGGCGAGGTGGAATACCTACTTGTTGTTTTCATACTCAAATAATTTAACATAGTACAAATGCTATGTCAACACTTTTCTTATCGTTATACAAAACAATTATTAATTTCGTTAACAGAACTGCTTTCTTTTTACATATATGTAACACGCTTCGCGAGTTTACATCTATGATTAGCGGTTGTCAGATGTCATTGCATGCAAGCATGCACTCCATCTTCCTTGTCGCCATAACAAAAAAGAAACCCTGTGGCAATAATACCACAGGGCTTCAATATTAGCAAACAAATGTAACCTTATATTAGAATAACTTAACCTGCAATCCGAGGAAATTGATAAAGCCTTTCTTCTTAATCTTAAATGTTACTGTCTTAGTTCCGCAATATTCGCCAAGACCTCTTACTGTAACCTTTGCTGTTCCGGCCTTAACATTATTGGTATAAGATACGATTTCGTAGTCCGTTCCAAGGGTAATATCAGTCTTAGCCTTGCCTGTACCGAATGTAGAAGTATTAATATCCTCAGCTGTAAGCTTAATATTTCTACCTGTGTACTCCTTATCATTTATCTTGATTGTTGCCGAAGCAATGCTCTTAGAAGCAACTCTATATGTCGCTGTAATAAGTCCTGTATAGTTCTTTCCACCATATACAGTTACTCTGATTGTGCTTCCTGCTGCAGGTGCAGACTTAGCATCAAGTACCTCTGTGTTTCCGTCTTCATTAATAAGCTCATACTTGAAGGTCTTATTATAATCAGTGTTAGCTGCAAGAGCCTTACCTGTTGCTGTTGTAAGCTTTGGTGTAGACATATACTTACCAGGCTTCGAATTATATACAACATCATTTACAGTAATTACTGTTCCGGCCTTCTTAATATCTCCCGGCACAATATTAAATGTGATATCTGTAATCGATCCTGAGAAGTTGCCCTTACCCTTAACAGTAACCTTAGCTGTTCCAAGGGCTGCATTTTTCGAATAAGAAAGCGTATAATCAACACCGTTTACAAGTCTCGCTCCCTGGTAAGAAATGTTAACATCAGGTGTTACTCCCTTTGCTACATATTCTACATTACCAAGGTCCTTACTATATGTAAGTCCTTCTGCATCATTAGCAAGTTTAAATGCATTAATTCTGTATGTCTTATTTACTGTTCCTGTGAATTTGCCAATACCTGCAATAACTACCTTGGCTGTTCCGACATTCACATCACCGGTTACTGTTACCGTATAATCTGTATCTTCCTCAAGTTCTTCACCATCATACTTAACCGAAAGGGCATTTACTCCGGATGCTGTACGATCATATACCTTGGCACTACCAATTGTAATTGTTGCCTTCCTGATATCAATACCCGTAAGTTTAACTGTTGCAAGCTTTGTTCCTGCGTAGTCTCCCTTACCTGTTACAAGGACCTGATAAGTTCCAACATTAACTACACTATCGGCAACGAACTCAACATCAAAGTCTTCAGCTGTAAGCTTCTTACCTGCAACCTTAACAGTTGTTACAGCCTTAAGAGCCTCATCTGTCATTGCTTCACCTGTTGTATCAAGCTTAGCAAATGTAACTGTTGCATTTGAAATTGGCTTCTTAACCGGGTCAACAGTAATCTCTTTTTCTACATTTCCAGAATAATTCTTATTACCTGCTACCTTATCGTCTCCAGCTGTACCTGTTACCTTAATCTCAAATGTACCGGTGTATCCCTTAGGTATCTTGAAATTAGGACACTCTGTTTCAGCTTCTACATCTTCTCCCGAAGCATCCTTTGCAGCCTTAGTTACAAGTACTGCAGTATAATCCGTCTTGTTGGCAATATACTTGCCGTTTGCATATACCTTATATGTAATAGCTGTATCCTTTTTATCATTTGCCGCAATAACATCGGCTGTTTCAATTCTTACATCATTATTAGTATCTGCCAGATTGTAAGGCAAAATATTGAAGTTAATCTTAATTGTATCAGCAAAGTCTGCAATACCTGTTACAGTAATTGTCGGAAGTATCTTATTGTAGTTATATGAAACAACTCCGGTCTCTTCATCTACATCGATATCATTATTAGTTACAAGCAATCCGTTCTTGTTTACATTAATATTATTGCTATATGCAACCTTGTAATCCTTATTAAGAACAAGTTCTTTACCGTACTGTGTTATTACTACAGCCGGCTTAATAGCCTTGCCTGTATATGTCTGATCCTCAATTGCTGCAATCTTGATTGAACCATCAAGCGCTTCCTCTGTAAGATTCCAACCTGCATATACTATTGTATCCTTAACAATAGGTGCACCAAAATCAAATGGTGTTGTACACTCAGAATCAATATACCATCCACTAAATGTTGCAGCTTCATTAGTGCTTGAAACTGCTGCCGGCTCGTTTGCACATGTATCATTATCAACATACTGTACAGCAGGTGCCTCTGCGAATTCCTCACCATTACCATCAAATGTTACTGAATAAACCGGTAGATCGATTTCTTCAAGACTGAAATCATCAAGTACTACATCATGCTTAGTTGTAATCTGCTCATCAATCTTACCCATACATACGCTTAAGAAAGCTGCAGGATCTGTAGCCTGATTCATACGGAATACATTAGTAAATTCTGTCCAATCTGCTCCTATTCTATATATTCCCTTATCATCTCCTGAGTAAACAGGCCAGTCAAGTGGCTTTCCACCCTGCATAATCACACGGATGTTTCTTCCGCCTTCAAGGTCTGTTTTAGCTTTAAACTTAAGTCTGTATGCCTTACCCTGCTCAAGTTTAATATTTTCCTGCTTAAGCTGGATTTTCCAATCCTGGTCACCTGTATTATTAATTGTAAATGCAAGTGCATTATCATTTTTAAGGCTATCAACTACATACGAACCTGAAGCACTGCTATCTACGTATGGACTATAGCTTGAAAGTCCGGCTGTAAATGAACCATTCTTAAGAAGCATATCCTCTTCAAGACGAAGATTATCAATCTTTACATCAGAACCTGTAGGTGCCTTAACAGCCACCACAACATTCTTATTTGTATACTTATTAGTTGCCGGCAATACGAATGAATATGTATTCTTTCCTTTAATTGCCTTAATTACATTATTGATTCCACCAATATTTACTTTTACATCTACTGCAGCTGCAGCATCAACTTCCATACTGTAGAGATACTGAACACCGTCTGTAAATGCAAGGTCTGTCTGCTCAATTTGGGCATCTGTGCCCTTAGCGATTGCAAGACGTCTTCCGTCGTTAACACCTGTTACAGAAACCTTCGACTTATCATCAGGCGAAACAGTCCACTCAAGAACGCCTCCCTTACCCTGAGAGAATGAACCATTGTAAATATAGTTACCATCTGATGTAACTGTCTTAACTTCCTTTTCATTTGGATCTGCATCCTGTGTCTTTTTAACTGCGACATCTGTAATATGGATAGCACCTGTTTCAGCAGCACCCATATTGAACTCAAGACGACCATTGTCATCTGATGCATCCTTCATCTTAAATGTTGTTGTAAATGTAGTCGGTGTGGTTGTAAGCTCAGGATTAAATGTTGGCATATAGCTCTGATATCCATGATCCGGCGCCTTAATATCAACATTCATTGTACGAGCCTTATCAGCCCAAGCCTTAAAGCTTACTTCATATTCTGCTCCCTTTTCAAATGGAAGTTCAGCCTGTACAAGCTGGATTGAATAATCAACTGTTCCAGCCTCAGAAATATTTACATCAATCTGCTTATCAGTTGTATTGATTGCTGCTGTACCTTCACCGCCATTAGCTGTCATATATACCCATGCTGCACTATCATCAAGTGCTTCAGCCTCGGCAAAGTTACCATTAATTATATAATTACCATTTTCATCGGCTTCATGTCTTGGATTAAATGGAACCTCAGGCTCATCTACATCATCACCATATGAGTCCTTCTGATATACCTTTACATAGTCGATTTCAAAGTTGTTACCATCATATACTGTTGTCTCATCAGGTCTGCCTGCCCAGTTATTACCAATGGCAAGATTAAGAATAATGTAGAAATCCTGATCAAATGGTGCCGGATATGAAACAGGAACAGTATCGTTTTCGTTCTTTGTATACCAGTTCTGTGCCTCATGGAACTTAATTCCGTCTACATACCATGTAATTCTTCCGGGTACCCATTCACAACCGAATACATGATAATCATCAGAAAATGATGCTGCATCGTCTGCAAGTGTATATTTACCCTGGCTCTCCTGATGTGGCTTACCATAATGGATAGTACCAAGTACCTCTTTAGTCTTGCTACCCCAGATTTCCATACAGTCTATCTCACCACACTGTGGCCACTGACCATAAAGATTCTCATCGTTAGCCATAAGCCAGAATGCAGGAAGGTAACCCTGGCCTTCAGGAACCTTGGCCTTACACTCGAAGTAACCATATGTATAAGCCTTCTTATTCTGTGTAGAAATACGACCTGAATAATAGCTGTCTACTTCTTCATATTCTACTTCTTCATCGCTCGTCTCTTCCTCTTCTGTGTCTTTCTCACCCGAATCTTCTGTATCAGATTCTTCTATTAATTCAACGAGCTCTACATTAGTAACGGATATTGTTGCATCCGGAGTCTCTTTTGCTGTCGCTCCGTCAGATTCCATCATTGTTCCGATGTTAAAGAATAGCATTGCTGAGCTATCATCTACACTTGCTGTATATTCAAATTCAAACTCTTTAGCTTCTGAAGTAAGCTCCACTTCTTTATTCAAATATCCTGACCATGGACTGGTACTCATCTGCATTCCGGCAACAATTGTTCTATCAGCTGTTGCTGATGCTGTGAATCTGAACTTATATGTGCTTCCGCTCTTAAGATTTATACCATAGGCGGCCTTCTGTAAATCCCAGGCTTTTGCGCCCATGTTATCACCATTAATTACTGCAACTTCGAATGGGAATACCTCTGCTCCTGCGAGGAGATTTTCAGATTCCTTAGTTTCCGCAACTACTAATTCTTCATCCTCATTAATCTCAGCTACATCAGTTTCTTCATCTGCAATTTTAAGAGAAATATCAGTAATTGTTACATCAGAAGCAGGAATAGTCTTTCCTACCGGCTGACCTAACGAAAAATACAAACAAGCTGTACTATCATCAGCATTAGCTGTAAATGAGTAGGATACTTCCTGTTCCTCATTGGCCTTAAGTTCCGGGAACGCCTGCTTATACTGTGCATATGATGCATTCTGAACACCGGCTATAATCGAACGCGACTCGGTTGACATTGCCTTGAAAGATACGACGTAAGTTTTGCCAGCCTTAAGAGATACTGTCTGCTTAAGCTGTACATGCCAGTCATCTGTACCCGGATTTTTGATAGAATACTTAATACCATTCTCAACAAATGCATGTGAGGCATCCGTAACATAATCTGGACCCCAGTTAGCTATTGTCTCTACCCAGTTCTCTAAGTCCTTGGTAAAACCTGCATTTTTAAGAAGATTACTCTTCTCAATTGCCTTACGTTCCGTCTCCTTAACAGGCTTAATCTTAAGTGTACCATCAGATACCTCAAGTACCTTACTGTCATCAATGTATTCCTGCCACTCATCATTAACCCAACCCTTTTCATGTAATTCTACATTCCAGGCATCGCTGTTAAGCGAGTCACCATCAAAATTATCCTCCCACTTCAAGGAATAACCCTGCTCAGTAGGATCAAAATTAGCGACACCAGGTTCTGCAACTTCTTCAATCTGAATGTCGGCTTCTTCTGCATATACAAGGCCAGCCGGCATTGTTGGAACTGCCATTATTGCTGCCATGATTACTGCAATAGCTCTCATCTTTTTCATCTGAACTCTCTCCTAATTTGTTTGCTTTACTACGGTTACATTTGTGATCACTTGTTACTATTTTTGTTATAACAGTTATACAATAGTTCTCACTCTTAAAATATCATTTTCATATCATTTTATACATAATCATGTCATGACTAATGTGCAGCGAAATTTTAGTACTTTTTTACCAATTTTATATATCTGTTTTCGTTAATATTTACAAACTGCAAAATTATCATGCCCATTTGGTACACCATTTTAAGTTCACTCTACATACTCTTTTTTATTCATAACATACACAAAGTGCAACCACGCAAAAAATGACTAAAAAAAAAGAGCTATCTGCATTACATATACAGATAACTCTTATAAATCTACTCATATTCATTTTTCTCGAGAGCCATCACTCATCATTCTCATGGCAGCATCCGGAATCTGCAAACTGCTCAGCATCATACTCAATACCATTTCTGTCATAGTAATCCTTAACAGCATTGCGAATAGCTTCCTCGGCCAAAACAGAACAGTGAATCTTATGAGCAGGAAGTCCATCAAGAGCTTCTGTCACCGCCTTATTGGTAAGTTCAAGCACCTCGCTTAGCGGTTTACCTTTAATAAGTTCTGTAGCCATAGAACTTGAAGCAATAGCGCTTCCACACCCAAAAGTTTCGAATTTAACATCCTCAACAATATCATTCTCAATCTTAAGATATATCTTCATAATATCGCCACACTTGGCGTTACCAACCTCACCGATACCATTGGCATCCTCCAGAACTCCAACATTACGCGGATTCCTAAAATGATCCATAACCTTTTCACTATAAAGAGCCATAACCGGCACCTCCTTTTATACTATATGTTGCCTCCACAAATCAAAACATCGTCGGCCTCATTATCAACTTACTTTTTGAACAGCGCTATTTAATATCAGTTCACATCTCAACAGCATCTTATAATATGAACTGCCTCTTTCCGTTTATAAGATCACGCCATACCGGTGACATTCCACGAAGGTATTCAACAACTTCCTTAACAGAAGTAATAATATATTCGATTTCCTCATCAGTTACCTGCTCATCAAGCGAAATTCTGAGTGACCCGTGAGCAACATCATGAATTCTTCCGATTGCAAGAAGAACGTGGCTGGGATCCAACGAACCTGAAGTGCAAGCCGAACCAGATGATGCATACACACCCTTATCATCCAAAAGAAGTAGAAGCGACTCACCTTCAATTCCCTCAAAACAGAAATTAACTGTGCCCGGACATCTTTTCTCTTCATCACCATTGAGTGCACTGTGTGGAATCTCCTTAAGCCCTGCAATAAGTCTGTTACGCTTCGGAAGAAGAGCCTCAGTATTTGCAGAAAGCTTATCTGCTGCCTCCTTAAGTGCTGCTGCCATCCCAACAATACCCGGAATATTTTCTGTACCCGCTCTCTTTCCTCTCTCCTGTGCGCCACCTTCGATTATATTAGTTAAAAAGATTCCTTTTTTCACATAGAGTACACCTACACCCTTAGGACCATGGAATTTGTGTGCCGAAAGCGAAAGCATATCAATATTATCATCTTCCACATTAACCGGTATATGTCCCACTGCCTGAACTGCATCTGTATGAAAAAGGACCTTCTTCTCGCGGCAGACTGCGCCTATTTCACGGATTGGCTGGATTGTTCCAATCTCGTTATTAACATACATAATAGTTACAAGGGCTGTATCTTCTCTAATTGCATCTTCAACCTGCTTGGCTGTTACCACACCATTCTCATGAACGTCAAGAAGGGTTATCTCGAAACCTTCCTTCTTAAGCTTATCAAGTGTATGCAGTACTGCATGATGCTCAAATGCAGTTGATATTATATGCTTCTTGCCCTTTTTTTCTCCAAGACGGACTGCTGAGATAATAGCCTGATTGTCGGCCTCACTACCACCTGAAGTAAAATATATCTCACGAGGCGAACCACCAAGAACCTCGGCTATCTCCTCTCTTGCGGTCTCAAGTGCTTCTTTTGCCTTCTGTCCTGCAGAATGAAGACTTGAAGGGTTGCCATAAACTTTGTCCATGTAAGGAATCATAGCCTGAATGGCATTCCGGCTCATTGCGGTTGTTGCCGCATTATCTGCATAAATCTCCAATGTGTATCCTCCTATGTGTTCAAATTCCTTATATTTTATCTACTCATCTACTATATCAGCATTTGCCTATTTTAAACACCACTTTGAGCCGCATAAAAAATGCGGCCCAATGGGTAAGTTAATTCTTTTTATATAATTTATAAGAGTATCTGATATTAACAATTACTTTGCTGCTTCGAATGCCTGTGCAAGATCCTCAAGAATATCATCAATATGCTCAGTACCAATTGAAAGTCTGATTGTGTTAGGCTTAATATTCTGCTCTGCAAGTTCTTCTGCTGACAACTGTGAATGAGTTGTTGTTGCAGGATGAATTACAAGGCTCTTAACATCAGCGACATTTGCAAGGATTGAGAAAATCTTGAGGTTATCAATGAACTTGAATGCCTCTTCCTGACCACCCTTAATCTCAAATGTGAAGATACTTCCACCGCCTCTTGTAAAGAGCTTCTTATAGAGATCATGGTTAGGATGATTCTCAAGAATAGGATGGCTTACATGCTCAACCTGTGGATGCTTGCTAAGGAACTCAACAACCTTTGCTGCATTCTCTGCATGTCTGTCAAGACGAAGCGACAATGTCTCAATACCCTGAAGAAGAAGGAATGCATTGAAAGGTGAGATTGTAGCACCTGTATCTCTTAAGAGGATTGCTCTTATATATGTAACGAATGCTGCAGGACCTGCTGCATCTGTGAATGCAACACCATGATAACTTGGATTAGGAGCGGCAATGTTAGGATACTTGCCTGTTGCTGCCCAGTCATACTTACCTGAATCAACAATCACACCACCAAGTGTTGTTCCATGTCCACCGAAGAACTTTGTTGCTGAATGGACAACGATATCTGCACCATGCTCAATTGGTCTTAACCAGTAAGCTGCACCAAATGTATTATCAACTACAAGTGGAAGATTATGCTTATGGGCAATCTCTGCTATTGCATCAATATCAGGAATATCACTATTAGGGTTGCCAAGAGTCTCAATATAGATTGCCTTTGTATTATCCTTAATAGCTGCCTCAACCTCTTCAAGATTGTGAGCATCAACAAATGTTGTCTCTACTCCGTAATTGGGAAGTGTATTAGATAAGAGATTGTAGCTACCACCATATATTGTCTTCTGTGCTACAATGTGCTCTCCTGCTCCTGCAAGTGCCTCAATCGTATATGTGATTGCTGCCGCACCTGAAGCAACCGCAAGTGCTGCTACACCACCTTCAAGAGCTGCAACTCTCTCTTCAAGAACTCCCTGTGTGGAGTTGGTAAGTCTTCCGTAAATATTGCCTGCATCTGCAAGTCCAAATCTTGCTGCTGCATGAGCTGAATCTCTAAATACATAACTTGTTGTCTGATAAATCGGAACCGCTCTTGCATCCGATGCCGGATCCGGGTTCTCCTGACCTACGTGTAACTGTAATGTTTCAAATCTATAATCTGCCATGTCTTTGTCCTCCTATTATTAACTCACTATTTTTCCTTTTTGTTTTGTTAACTTTCTTTACTAACAATTTCTGTTTTTTTGTTTTGTCAACTTTCTTTGCTAACAATTTCTTTTTTTGTTTTTGGAAACGTTTCTTTTTCTTAAGATATTTGTATCTTATCTCTCATCTCCTAGTAAGTCAATAGGTTTTATAGTAATATGTTATCCCTATTATTTATAGTTTGCCATAGCTTTTACCTATAAGCCTTTGGTTTTGTTTTTCGAGTGTAGACTTTTGATATTACATTGATCATATTTTTCAAAAACAACATTTTATGGTGGCGCTTATTAAAATACTTCTGGCAAGAAATGTAGTTGTAGGTGGGGTAGGCTTCTTTTATACATACTAACGCCTGTTGATGACGACCATAAATGCATTTTTAGCTGGGGGTAGGCTCTTCTTATACATACTAGCGCATACTGGCAATGTATGAGAGTGTACTGGTTGCTGGGGGGATACCCTTTTTATACATACTAGCACCTACCGATGACAGCCATAAGTGTACTGATAGCCGGGGGGATACCCTTTTTATACATCCAAGTTCCTACTGATAACAGCCATAAGTGTATTTTTAGCTGGGGGGAGGCTCTTCTTATACATACTTGCGCCTACCGGCAATGTATGAGAGTGTACTGGTTGCTGGGGGGATACCCTTTTTATACATACTAGCAC
>JAGHUN010000117.1 GCA_018064805.1 Candidatus Colinaster scatohippi | reverse complement strand
GTAAAGCCACGCGGCATCTCTCTGCCATTAAGCCAATCCTTAAGATGCTCATACATAATGGCATTTACTTCATCAAATGGCAGAATATCATCTTCACAAATAAAGCCGACCTTATCTCCAAGGTTACTCTTTTTAACAAGTTCACCAACCTCTGAATTACCGACAAAAATAAGTCTGTCCGAAGGAAGCCATTTAACAAGGCGCTTATAATTAGCCTCAACCCTCATATAATCCTTTGGTGTAATCACTATAATAGTGTCAAAAGTCGGTCCATTCTGCACCTGTTTGGATTCATTATTACATTCAATCGTCTTCTTATATACCGCAGGCACTCCTGCCCAAAGTTCACCGGCACCTATCTCTGTTCCCGGCAGTACAATGCTGCCTGCTGCCACCACCGAGTTGTCACCTATTTTGCATGGACCAAGAATAACTGCATTACTACATATCCACACACCTTCACCAATTATAATATCATTACCGTCACACGGATATTGTCTGCGGGCCTCCCCGTATGAATAAGCATCATGACTTCCGGTTATAATAGATACATTATGACCACAGAAGGAACCACTACCAACATATACCTCGCCGGACATTGTATTAACCACCGAATTCTGCATCTCTGCATCCGGTGCAAGATGTACTCTTTCCTTAGGTCCAAATATTGACATCATTCCAAGCAGTTTATCGCTTAACGCTGCCACAAAATCAATATCATTTAGCAGTTCATTTTTTACATTATCATATGATGACATATCTTCATCCCCCAAACATTCATCATTATTAATGGTAGCATTTACACTTCTCTTACCCCAGTTACCAAGAATATATTCCGGAAAAAGAGATGTGTTTGGATTATCAAGATTCCATGGAAAACTGACAATGCCTTCTTCATATTTATAATAAGCTTTGTTAAGATATAATATTTCTAATGCTATAGGAAGAGTAATATTCTCCGTACACATCGCACTGGTATGATTATTTCCATGTATCCACACCGGGAAATGTGTATCATTAAGTTTTTTAAACGCTGCAAGAATCCCTCTTTCCTTCTCAGGATGATCAAAATCATGTAATTCAAAAGCAATCTGTCTAAACTGTCCTAGAATTTCAGAAGGTGTCTCATTAATAACATCCCATTCTGCCCCCTCAACATCCATCTTGAGTATCAGATTGTCTTTGTCAGAATGTCCATTCTGCTCAAGACAACTCTTAAGACTGTATAGAAGCTCCTCCGGTCTGTCACATCCGGCTACACCCTGCTTATAATAATGAAAATGTGGATTCTCTTTAGGCAGTCCGTCGATTGTATGATCATACATATATATGTTCATATCATATGTATCTGCCATCTGTTCATCCCATGTAACATCATCATTTATTCCAAAACTATAAGCCGCCATTTCAGGTGCAAAATCATCCAGAAGAATATATCCTCCGTCTCTGTCTGCACCTATTCTCACATAGCCACAATCTGTTATTGGCCTCTTAACCTCTGTAAGCTCTCTGACCTTTTCTATAAAGGACTGCCTTCCGGGAACAAGAATCTCATATGCCCCAAATGGGCTAATTGTTCTTATGTTCTTATCAAGAGTGCTAAGCTTGTATGCAAGAACAAGATTCTGCTCGTAATCCGGTTCATTCACAATAACTGTTCTGCCAAACATATCTTCTTCAGCAAGCTCATCGAACGACAAAATTCTTATTCCATCGGATGTCACCTCACCGGCTTTACCATCATCAAGTATAAAAGCTTCCTTAATTCCAAATCTGCTGTTAAGCAGTTGCTTGAAACTTTGGCCTGCTTCGCCAAAAGGACAAATGACAATCTCGTTCCCTCTCTTTAATTCCCGTTCTATTATAGCTATGAATTCAAATTCGAACCTGCCACTACCATCCTCAGCCTGAGTCTCTTCGCTAATTACTTCCAACATCTGCTTGGCAGATAATTTCTCACGATACTCCATATTGGCAAAAAAGAATGCAAGCTCCGGCAAAAAAGCATCCTTTTCATCAAAGTAAATTGCATCATAATCTTTTCCAATCCATTCAAGATCAGCTGAAGTCAGATTGCTAATATCAAAGTATTTTGCACCGTGACTGAATATATTGCTTTCAGGATTTAATCTTTTTATTTCTTCAAGTTCTACTTCCGATGTGATAATTTTCGGTTCCTTTTGCATACAACCCTCATTTCATATCAATTAATCATCATTGTAAACATGCTTTTAAGACTTTATAATCTTATTATATACTATTATTATTTATATCGGTACATTTGTAAGTTTTATTCACGGAGATAAGCATAAATGAACATTCTTTTTTTTGATATGGGCAGCTATACGTATAATGACATCCATTCTGAGTTAATCAGAAAAGGACACAGTGTCAAAACGTTATATTACCACTTTAAAGATCGCTTTGAAGATGAGTTCTTCTCTTATCGCCTTGCCAAAGAATTAAATGATAACAACTATGATTTAGTATTCAGTGTTAATTTCTTTCCACTGATTGCCACAGAATGCAATCGGAAAAATCTTCCCTATGTATCCTGGAGCTATGACTCTCCTTTAGCAGAAAGGCTTACAGAATATTTTGAATATTCTACAAATTACATTTTCCTTTTTGACAGGAACGAAGTCATTAACTATAACACAGCAGGATATGACCGCATATTCCATATGCCACTGGCTGCCAATACCCAAAGAGTATCTGATGCACTTAATCAGATACCCGTTAATACTTATAAAAGCGATATTTCCTTTGTTGGTACACTATATGAATCCGATTTGGATACACTTATGCTCCCGGTCAGTGATTATGTCAAGGGATATGTTGAAGCACTCTTCCAGGCCCAGCTTCCTCTCTACGGTTGCAATATACTTGAGACTGCCATAACTCCTGAGATTATAGAACAAATTAATTCCTCTTACAGAGCGATTGGTCAGACATCAATTACACTTAATTCCAGGGGATTGGCTTACGCTATATCCAAGCACATTACACATACGGAGCGTTCCTTCCTACTAAACGAGTTGTCCGAATATTACAACGTTAATTTTTATACAACCGATAACTGTAAGATGGCTAATTCACTCCATATCCACGGACCCGTTAAATATAATACAGAGATGAATGCGGTTTTCAGAGATAGTACACTTAATCTCTGTCCTACCCTTCGTTCTATTGTCTCAGGCATTCCACTTCGTTCGTTGGACATTCTGGCAGCAGGCGGAACTCTTTTTTCTAACTTCCAGCCGGAGCTTGCAGAATACTTTACTGATGGTGAGAGCGTAATAATGTATGAAAGCATCGAAGATGCCTTTGCTAAAGCCGATTACTACATTGCCCACCCGGATGAATGTAAGCAAATTGCCATAAATGGTGCACAGATAGTCAAAGAAGCCTTTAACTACTCAGAC
>JAGHUN010000104.1 GCA_018064805.1 Candidatus Colinaster scatohippi | reverse complement strand
GGAACTACCATTACACGAACCTCTCTACCGGCCTGAATGGCAAATGACTTATCTACACCCTTGAAACTGTTGGAAATTTCTTCTAACTGACGGAGACGAGTAGTATATGTCTCAAGTGTCTCACGTCTTGCACCCGGTCTGGCTGCTGAAATAGCATCGGCTGCCTGAACAAGTACAGCAATAAGCGAAGTAGGCTCAACATCTCCATGATGAGCTTCTACAGCATTAATAACAACCTGTGATTCCTTGTATTTCTTACAAAGTTCAACACCAAGCTGTATATGTGAACCTTCCATCTCGTGGTCCACTGATTTACCAATATCATGAAGTAAACCTGCTCTCTTAGCAACTCTTACATCGAGTCCAAGTTCTGAAGCAAGTAAACCTGATAACTGAGAAACTTCAATTGAATGCTTTAACGCATTCTGTCCATAACTTGTTCTAAACTTCATCTTACCAAGAAGCTTAACAAGTTCAGGATGAACACCATGTACTCCAACCTCGAGAACAGCAGCCTCACCCTCTTCCTTAATCATCTGCTCAACTTCCTTCTGAGCCTTCTCAACCATCTCTTCGATTCTGGCCGGATGAATACGTCCATCCACGATGAGCTTCTCAAGAGCAATTCTTGCTACTTCTCTTCTAATTGGATCAAATCCAGATAAGATAACTGCTTCAGGTGTATCATCAATAATTAAATCAACACCTGTAAGTGTCTCAATGGTACGGATATTTCTTCCTTCTCTACCAATGATACGACCCTTCATCTCATCATTAGGAAGATTTACAACAGAAATTGTAGTCTCTGATACGTGATCAGCTGCACATCTCTGGATGGCATTAACTACATATTCCTTAGCCTTCTTATCGGCCTCTTCCTTAGCACGGCTTTCAAGTTCCTTAATCATGACAGCCGTTTCATGCTTAACTTCTTCTTCAACAATTTTAAGTAGATAATCTTTCGCCTGGTCGGAGGTTAAACCTGAGATTCGTTCAAGTTCCTGTACACGTTCTTCATTGAGCTTGGCAATAACTTCCTTCTGCTTATTAAGATTTTCTTCCTTAGCAGCAAGGCTTGCCTCCTTCTTCTCGATGGCCTCTGTCTTGCGATCGATGTTCTCTTCCTTCTGCTGAATACGGCGTTCATTACGCTGTATTTCTGCACGACGTTCCTTGATTTCTTTATCTAAGTCATTCTTGGCTTTAATTGACTCTTCCTTAATCTCAAGTAAACCTTCACGCTTCTTCTCTTCAGCTGTTTTAAGAGCTTCATCAATAATCCCTCTTGCCTGTTCCTCAGCATTACCAATCTTGGAATTAGCTGACTTCTTCTGTATAGTTGATGTACAGACATATGTTACAGGGATTGCAACAATCAGAGATACCACCACTGCAATGATTGTTGTCATATGCAGGAGCACCTCCTTATAAAATTATCATTGTAATATACTATAGAGTCGAGTAGAGCGACTCCAAAATATCAAACTACAACACATCCATTCTACACGCAAGGCCATGTTATGTCAAGTAACTGAGATAGTTTTATCAACCAACCATTTCTCTTATTGAATCCATCGAAAAACCCTTATTGTACAGAAAATTCATCATCTTCTGTTTCTCCTCAAATGTGGCTGTCTGTGGATTATAATGCTTCTTAATTAGCAATCGGCCAATAACTTCAGCTTCGCCTGTTAAATCACCATTATCTTCAACTTTTCTGTATGCTTCATCTATAATCGACTGGCTTACACCCTTATTTTTCAAGTCATTAACAATCTGCCGTCTGCTTTTTGAACTACTCTTATATGATATATATGTTACACAATAATTATAATCATCAAGACAATGTACATCCTTTATATATTGAATTGCTGTATCTATAACCTGTTCAGGATAACCGCCATCAATATATTTTTGCCTTAACTGATGCTCTGTATAAGGTCTCCTGGTTAGCAAATTTAGTCCTCTAAGCTTTGCCCTTTTAGGAAGGATTTCCATCATAATTCTTTCATAATCTTCTTCCCTGATTTTTTCTCCGGTTATGATATTCAGTTTGGCAAGTTCGCCCTTATACAGATAGAAGGCCTCTCCTTCATCAGTTATAATCTTCCTTCTTCCCTTGGGCAATTCTATTATTTCACTTACAACCATGCCAATTCTCCTTAATAAAGCAATACGCCGCCTTCATTATAAGGCGACGTACGCTACAACTCTATTCTTCTGTGTCAGGAGCAGAGTTTGTGTTCTCGCTATCATCAAAGCAGAACAACTCTCTTACCTTTGCTTCAACTTCATCACATACATCCGGATGTTCAGCAAGATACTGCTTAGCATTCTCACGACCCTGGCCAATCTTATTGCCCTCATATGCATACCAGGCACCACTCTTGACAATTACATCATTATCTGCAGCCAAGTCAAGAATATCACCTATCTTAGATATTCCCTTTCCAAACATAATATCAAATTCGGCTTCCTTAAACGGAGGCGCAACTTTATTCTTAACAATCTTAACTCTCGTTCTGTTACCAATTACCTCTCCGGCCTGCTTTATAGACTCTGTACGTCTTACATCAAGTCTTACTGAAGAATAGAACTTAAGAGCTGTACCACCTGTTGTTGTCTCCGGATTACCGAACATAACACCAATCTTCTGTCTTAACTGGTTAATAAAGATAACTGTACAATTAGTCTTACTAATAACTGCTGTCAATTTTCTCATAGCCTGACTCATAAGTCTTGCCTGAGCACCCATAACAGCATCACCCATATCACCGTCAATCTCCTGCTTAGGTACAAGAGCTGCAACGGAGTCAACAACTACTATATCTATAGCCCCGGATCTTACCATTGTCTCTGTAATCTCAAGCGCCTGTTCACCGCAGTCAGGCTGTGATATATACAGATTATCGATATCAACACCAATATTCTTGGCATACACAGGATCAAGCGCATGCTCAGCATCTATAAATCCTGCAATTCCACCTCTCTTCTGCACTTCTGCAATCATATGAAGTGTTACAGTTGTCTTACCTGATGATTCAGGTCCATATATCTCAACAATACGGCCCTTAGGAATTCCACCAATTCCAAGTGCAAGATCAAGACTTAATGAACCTGTCGGAATTGCTTCAACGTTCATATTGGCGCTTGAATCGCCAAGCTTCATTACTGCACCCTTACCATACTGTCTCTCAATCTGTGATATTGCGGCATCTAATGCCTTTAACTTTTCATCCCTCTCCATGTAGGTATCTCCTTTGTTCTCTAGAACAAATGTTCTTAATCTGTTATAAGAATAAAACATATGTTCGTATTTGTCAACATAAAACTTTAAAAGTTTTATAAGTTACCGTCTATGTCTTACGACAATTATAGAATACAGCTTATGCTGTCCATATAATGCCCCTCAATACGCATCACTCTCCTTTTTTAATTATTCTGTCTTTCCATTTGAAAAAGGATCCCCGATGCATCAGAACTGATGGGTTTCCTGTGGCGAAATGCCTGATTTGAAAAGAAAACCTTTTATTACTATGGATATACTATATTTACACAAAAAAAGAAAGAAAAACCCTGAGTGTTTTCACTCAGGGCATATGCCATATTACAGACCGTCTCCTTTGAATTCCGAGGGGACTTGTCTACAGTTTTCAAGGCACATCTAAAGATGTGCCTCGCAACTAAAAAACATAGGAGGGATTATAATTACAAATTCTGTAATATTATCTAATTGTAAATGCTTTTCCTACCGTTCCTGTATAGTTACCAATTCCTTTTATCTCTGCAATGGCTGTTCCCGGACCGGCATTACCTGAGAAATTAACAATATAATCAGTTCCCTTTCTGAGAGTTCTGCCGTTTACTTTTACTGTCACCTGTGGCGTGACTGCTTTGCCAGCGTATTTCTGAATTGCTATTTTAGCAACACTGTCATTCTTTATTGTCGCAGAAGTAATAGTGAATTTATATGTTGCAGTATTCTTATCCTTTGCTGCCACTGAACCATTCAGTCCAGTTTCCTTAATAGTAACAGTAGGTGCCTTCGTACTGTTTTTACCTGCAACATTAGTATTATTCTTATATGTTACTGTGTAAGCAGTACCAGCCTTAAGATT
>JAGHUN010000089.1 GCA_018064805.1 Candidatus Colinaster scatohippi | reverse complement strand
TTTTTCGTTGGCTCAAATTCTCACATAAACTCTTAGAGCCCACCTCTTTTACATTTTCGTAGGCCTATTTATCTATTATCTCACAACCAGCCTACCTCTTTTCCATTTTCGTAGGCTCAATAGCGCACTTACACACATTCAGCCTACCTCCTTTCCATTTTCGTAGGCTCAATAGCTCACCTACACACATTCAGCCTACCTCTTTTCCATCTTCGTAGGCTCAATAGCACACCTACACACAACCAGCCTACCTCCTTTCCGTTTTCGTAGGCTCAATAGCTCACTTACACACATTCAGCCTACTACCCTTAAAAGAAACACCTTCATACAACATATCTGAGCGCAAATTAATAGGACATAGATGAAAAGCACTTACCTTAATCGGACATAGATAAAAAACACTTACCTTTTTGCAAATAAGCCTCTCACGCTATTCAATAAAACTTCACATATAAATCAAAAAATGGAATTTTGCCATATCCCGGCAATAGACACAGCATTAGATAATGCCTGAAATGATAATTAGAATAATTTGTGGCGGCAAGAATTGCCGCCACATTTGAATTAACACACTAGAATTAACACGTTAGAATTAGCACATTTAAATTAGAATACTAAAGATAACATTTAATGCTTACACATCAAAGTTTACACTTCGAATAACAAGTCTGCATAGGTCGGGAATGGCCAATAATCCTTATCAACAATTCTCTCAAGCTCATCTGCAGGCTTACGCAAAGCCTCCATTGCCGGAACAACTTTCTCACGATAATAGAATGCCTGTTCCTTACCTCGAGCCATTGCAGCACCCTTCTTTTCAATATCACTTAAAGTAATACGAGCACTCTGCATCTCTGCAAGAAGTCCTGATGCACGATTAAGAAGTGCAAGTGAAACAGATACATCTGCACCGGCTTCCTTAATTGCATTAACAGATTTGGCCAGATCACCACAATAAGCTATTACGGCAGGAACCAGCTGCTTATTAGCCATGTCAACCATTGTGAGTGCCTCTATATTGATTGTTTTAGCATATGTTTCATAGAGAATCTCTGCTCTTGATTCAAGTTCAGCCTTAGTAAAGATACCGAATCTCTCAAATAATTTAATTGCCTTATCTGTTGTAAGTGTCTCTACAGCTTCAACCATTGAGCCAATATTAGGAAGACCTCTTCTCTTAGCCTCTTCTATCCATTCAGGTGCATATCCGTCACCATTGAAAATAATCCTCTGGTGCTTTGTCATATATTCCTTAATGAGATCATGCACTGCCATTTCAACATTATCTGATGCCTCAAGTACATCTGCTGCCTCACAGAAGGCTTCTGCTACAATTGCATTAAGAATAATATTAGGGCTTCCAATTGAATCTTCACTTCCGACCATACGGAACTCAAACTTATTACCTGTAAATGCAAATGGCGAAGTTCTGTTTCTATCGGTCGCATCCTTCTCAAAATCCGGAAGTGTCGATACACCGGTCTGAAGAGTACCACCCTCTATAAGGTTGGATGCCGTACCTGTCTCAACGAGCTGCTTTACAACATCCTCAAGCTGCTCACCAAGGAACATTGAAATAATTGCCGGAGGTGCTTCAAATCCACCAAGACGGTGGTCATTACCAACATTTGATGCGCTCTGCCTAAGCAGATCTGCATGTGTATCAACAGCCTTCATTATGCATGCCAATACGAGAAGGAACTGAACATTTTCATTAGGACTGTCACCCGGCTCAAGCAGATTTACACCATTATCGGTTGTAATTGACCAGTTATTATGCTTACCTGAACCATTAACACCTGCAAAAGGCTTCTCATGAAGAAGGCATCTGAGTCCATGATGTCCGGCAACTCTTTTCAGCGTTTCCATTATAAGCTGATTATGGTCTACGGCCACATTTGCAGATTCATATATCGGAGCAAGCTCATGCTGTGCAGGCGCTGCTTCGTTATGCTGCGTCTTGGACGTAACTCCAAGCTTCCATAGCTCAACATTAACATCCTTCATAAATGCACCGATTCTTTCCCTGATTACACCAAAATAATGGTCATCCATTTCCTGACCCTTTGGAGCCGGTGCGCCAAAAAGTGTTCTTCCGGCAAATATAAGATCTTCTCTAAGCTCTGCCTTCTGCTGATCAACTAAAAAATATTCCTGCTCTGCACCAACAGATGCAACAACCTTAGTTGCTTCTGTATTTCCAAACAGTCTCACAATTCTGAGAGCCTGTTTAGAAAGTGCTTCCATCGACCTAAGTAACGGAGTTTTTTTATCAAGTGACTCACCTGTATATGAACAGAATGCTGTAGGAATACACAGGGTTGGACCTGTTGCAGTCTCTTTTACAAATGCCGGAGAAGTAATGTCCCATGCTGTATATCCTCTCGCTTCAAATGTAGCTCTAAGTCCACCTGATGGGAAAGAAGATGCATCCGGTTCGCCCTTAATAAGCTCCTTACCCTTAAACTCCATAAGCATCTTCCCATCCTTATTAGGATGAGTAACAAAAGCATCATGCTTTTCGGCTGTAATACCTGTAAGCGGCTGAAACCAGTGAGTATAATGGGTTGCACCCTTCTCAATAGCCCACTCCTTCATGCATTTTGCCACAACATCGGCTGTCTCCTTAGACATTTCTCCACCATGTTCAATGATGGACTCAACCTCCGCATAGGCCTCCTTAGGAAGGCGCGCTCTCATAGTGCCTAATGAAAATACATTAGACCCAAAAAGTTCTTCAACGTTCATTTTTGTCCTCCGACTGACCATTCCTTCTGCATAAGAATGTCATATTTATTAATCATCTGTCCTAATAACAGATAAGCCTACTTTTTAGAAAAAAGAACCTACTCTCTGCAGGATTCTTCCTTTGCAACTCTCAAGATATCATACTGATCAGGCTTTGTACTCAGTTCAAGATATAGCTGCTGCTGTGGGTGTGGAGCTGCGTCCAGCTCGTTACCCTCTTCATCATAAATAGCAAGAACTGTAACCTGGACATTATCACCGTTTGGCTTCATTATCTCAATCATATCACCCTTACAGAACTTGTTACGCTGTTCGATATGTGCATAACCCCTGTCATCAATATCATATACAATTCCAAGATATATATACTCATTAATGTACGTATTAGAACCATACACCTGCGCATCATCTGATGGCTTACCATAATAGAAGCCGGTTGTGAACTGCCTATAAGTACATTTTGATATTTCTGACCTGTACCAGTCCATATTCGCTTCGTACTTTTCAGGCGATTCTAAATAATCATCAATTGCCTTCCTATATGTCCTTGCAACTGTTGCAACATATAGTGCCGTTTTCATTCGGCCCTCTATCTTAAAGCTATCTATTCCGGCATCTATAAGATCCGGAATATGTTCAATCATACACAAATCCTTACTATTGAAAATGTATGTTCCTCTTTCGTTCTCATACACAGGAAGATATTCGCCCGGTCTCTGCTCTTCAACAACCGCATACTTCCATCTGCACGGATGCGTACATGCTCCCTGATTGGCATCCCTGCCTGTAAAATAGTTACTTAACAGACATCTGCCGGAATATGAGATACACATTGCTCCATGTATAAAACTCTCAATTTCCATATCATCCGGAATGTTGGCACGAATTTCTTTAATCTCTGCAAGCGAAAGCTCTCTGGCAGACACCACTCTTTTAGCTCCTTGCTCATACCAGAACTTATATGTCAGATAATTAGTATTATTAGCCTGTGTAGATATGTGTCTTTCTATCTCCGGACATTCCTCTTTAGCTATGGAATACATACCCGGATCGGAAATAATCAACGCATCCGGCTTAATCTCTTTTAGTTCTCTGAAATATTCCCTCGCACCTTCCAGGTCATAGTTATGCGCAAGGATATTAGCGGTTATATATACCTTTACACCATGTTCATGAGCAAAAGAAACTGCACTAACCATATCATCATGGGAAAAGTTCTTGGCCTTGGCACGAAGCCCAAATGCCTCACCACCTATATATACAGCATCTGCTCCAAATATGACTGCCTCTTTAAGTACCTCCAGATTACTGGCCGGTATCAGTAATTCAATATCGCGCATGGCAATCTCCTTTAATGTTTTACCTATTCGCCTCAGGATTCTGCATCCAATTGAGTTTTTTATCTATTATCCTCTATAAGTTTATCTTTTAACGCTAACCGTAACGCCGTCACCTACCGGAAGAATTGCTGTCGTAAGTCCCTCCGTATGCTTAAGCGTATACAAGTAATCCCGCATCCTTGTATGAATGGTTCTGTCTCTTCGAACAACCGCATACTTGGATTCAATTATGTCCCCATCCTGAAGTACATTATCAGATACGAGAAGTCCGCCGGGTGACAATAACCTCATTATATCCGGTAAAAAGTTGATATATTGCCCTTTTGCAGCATCCATAAAAATAAAATCATATCTGTCCGAAAGCTTCGGCAATATTTCCATTGCATCGCCTTCAAGAAGAGTTATTCTGTCACTTTTTCCATATTTCTCAAAATTAGCCCGGGCAATCGGAATTCGTTTATCATAATTCTCAATTGTAGTAATATGTGCATCCGGCGCATACTCGCTCATTAAAAGAGCTGAGAAACCAACTGCTGTACCAACCTCAAGTATCTTAGCCGGCTGACACTGAACCATCAGGAATTTAAGATATGCCTGCATATCCTTTCTGATTATTGGAACAAATGTCTCTAATGCATATTTTTCAAGTTCATTAAGATACTCCGGATTACCTAAATCCATCGAATTAATGAACGTCGTCATTCTCTCTTCAACTATCATTACTGTGCATCTCCGGCAGCCTCATCTACAGGTGCCTCTTCACCGTCCTCAACTACCGGCTCAAAGCCCTCTGCAGGCATCTCTTCATCAAAATCATCAAATTCCACCGTAGATTCTGCCATAATATAGTTATTGTCTATTTCAGACTCTTCTTCCTGGGAATCTACCGCATCAGCTGCCATAATCGCAATCATCTCTTCGGCAGTCATCGCTGTGGTAAGATCATATATTCCCGGCTGAATCTTTCCATGATATTCGGAAAGTCTCTCCTGAAGTCTAAAAAGCTTAGCATCTCTGATAAGCCCCTTATTCTCAAGCACCTGACCAATTGTCTCTGCATCCATTTCCGGGCTTATAGACACTGATACTGTACGGCCTTCACCATCTGTCATAGGTGGTTCGCTAAAGATTCTATATCCATAATCATATGCAACAAGTGCATACTTATATATGAACATCACCACTATTACTCCAACTACAATTTTAATTGCAACCGAAAAAACTGATAAAACAATTTCTTTAATATCCATAATATTCCTCTTTTGTCGAATTAATCGACGGTTTTATATCAGACCTCCATAATAATTGGCATTATCATCGGACGGCGATTCATCTTCTTCCATACAAAATCACCCAGAACATCCTTAATAGTTCCCTTTATCCTTGCAAAATCTGTAACGCCCTTATCCATAAGGTCCTCCGCAGTCGCATATAGGAGTTCTGACATTTCTTCCATAAGTTCATCTGATTCTCGAACATATATAAAGCCTCTTGTAACAATATCCGGTCCTGCTAAAAAGAGACCACTTGCCTTATCAATTGCCATAACAACAACCATAATACCGTTTTCAGATAATATCTGTCTGTCTCTTAATACCACATTTCCAACATCGCCGACACCAAGTCCGTCAACAAGAACAGCTCCAACCTGTACCTTTCCGGTAATTTCAGCACCATTATTATCAAGTTCAATTACATCACCACTGGACATTATAAAGATATTCTCAGCAGGCATTCCCAGTTCCATTGCAAGCTTGGCTTGTGCTTTAAGATGCTTATACTCACCATGAACAGGAATTGCATACTTAGGGCGCAGTAATGTATAGATAAGCTTAATCTCTTCCTGACATGCATGTCCCGATACATGAGCATCCTGGAAAATAACATCAGCGCCCTTTGCTAATAGCGCATTTATTATTTTAGTTACAGGCTTCTCATTACCCGGAATCGGATGAGATGAAAAAATAATCAAATCGTTGGGATCTATGGAAATCTTTCTATGCGTATTGGATGCCATACGACTAAGAGCAGCCATACTTTCTCCCTGACTTCCTGTAGTAATAATAACCGTTTTCTCGCTTGGATAATCCTTGATATTATCAATTGGAACAAGGGTATTATCCGGAATGCTGATGCGTTCAAGTTTCTGGGCCGTATCGATAATATTCACCATACTTCGCCCTTCTACAACGACCTTCCTTCCATAATTGTAAGCAGAGTTAATAATCTGCTGAACTCTGTCTACATTAGAAGCAAAAGTAGCTACAATAATCCTTCTGTTTTGATTTTCAGCAAAAATATTATCAAAGGTTTTTCCAACCGTTTTCTCTGACTGAGTAAATCCCGGTCTTTCAGCATTTGTACTGTCACACATAAGTGCAAGAACACCGCTTTGACCGATTTCGGCAAATTTCTGTAGATCAATTGCATCACCGTAAACCGGTGTATAATCAACCTTAAAATCACCGGTATGTACAACAGTTCCTGCAGGCGAATGAATAGCAAGTGCTGCTGCATCAACAATACTGTGATTTGTTCTTATAAACTCTATTTTAAAATAGCCAAGTTCAACTGTCTGACCAAAGTCTGTAACATTCAGACTGACAGACTCTAACATATCATGCTCAATAAGCTTTCGTTCAATAAGGCCTATTGTCAGCCTTGTAGCATATATAGGAACATTGATCTTGTTCAGCACATATGGAATAGCTCCAATATGATCCTCATGTCCATGCGTAATTACGAACCCCTTGACCTTTTCTATATTCTCCTCAAGATATGAGACATCCGGTATTACAAGATCAATTCCAAGCATATCGTCATCAGGGAAACTAAGTCCGCAATCAACGACAACAATACTGTCTTCGTATTCGAAGGCAGTAATATTCATTCCAATCTGTTCCAATCCCCCAAGTGGTATTATTTTTAACTTGGCGCCACTTTTTTCGTTATACAAATTTAACATCCTCCAGCAAGTCCTCGAATACACCTGCAACTGCCTGAAGCTCATTATCATCCGAAACTATCTGATATAGGCTCTCCGGCTCATTTTCTGCTGACATATCCTTAAGGATGAGAGCTTCCCCGTCCCCATCTTCAAAATCTGTAACCAATATATAATTAACTCCCGAAATTTTGGTCTGCTCCAGTACAAAGAAATCTACCGGTTCATCACCATCCGGGCAAAAAGTAATCTTCTCTAATTTCATACCTACCTCAATTTAATCCCATGCTCCTGTTATCAAGAAATCCCTGAAGAATAAAAGTCGCCGCGATCTGATCAACATAATCCTTACGATTCTCTCTGCGTACTCCTACTTCCATCATAAGTCTGTCCGCTGCAACCGTTGTAAGTCTCTCATCCCAAAGAGTAACCTTAAGACCTGTCCTTCTTTCAAGCATTTCCATAAACTCCTTAGTGAGTTCTACTCGCTCACCCTCAGAATCATCCATATTCTTTGGATATCCAAGAACAATCTCTGAAATCTCATATTCTACAATTATCTGTTCAATGCGAGACAGAGTCTTCCTCAAATGATTAGGCTTATCTCTTCTAATAATTTCCAATCCCTGAGCAGTAATAAACAATGGATCACTAACTGCAACCCCACAGGTTTTTGACCCAAAATCCAGTCCAAGTATTCTCATAATAAGTCATTCCCAACAAAAAACTACATATTAATAATAACTGCGCAATTAGCCCCAGTTATTGTTAACAATGTATTCCTTTAAGAGTTCTTCAACAAGCTCATCACGTTCAACCTTCATCATTACATTTCTTGCACCCTTATAGCTTGTAATATAAGTTGGATCTCCTGACATAATATAACCAACAATCTGATTTACAGGGTTGTAACCCTTTTCAGTCATAGAATCGAAAGCAGCTTTAAGTACATTTTTAACACTGATTTCCTTTTCCGCTTCCACCTTAAAAAACTGTGTGTTACCTAAATCTTGCATATATCCTCCATAATTTCCCTTAATATAATCATCTATATATGAATAAAAAACACCGACTTTATATTAACCCAAAACAATCCAATATTCAAGTTTTGTAATATCTCTGTCTTCCTTCCCACAGCATTTATTTCTTTATTGACAGAAGGAGAATCTCATCTGTAAGAAAGCTCTCCGCCATACCTGAAATAACATCATTCACACTCGCAGCATCTTCCGGTACTGCTGCCATAATATAATTCTTGGTATGCCCTGTCATATAGTATTTCCCATTGATTTTCTTTTTTTCTTCAATGAGTATTTCATTTTCTCTGCCCAATACCATTTCACGATATTTTTTGCTGTTTTCTGCATTTATATCTAGCAGCACATCACTTCTTTTAGCCTTAATCTGCTCATCAATCTGATCCGGCATCCCTGCTGCTATAGTTCCCTTTCTCGGTGAATACCTGAAAATATGAGTCTCATAGAATTTAACTCTACAGGCAAACTGTCTGGTCTCTTCAAATTCCTCTTTTGTTTCCCCCGGAAAACCGGTTATTATATCCGTTGTTATTGCCGGATTATCAAAGTATTTCCTCAATATTTCCACACGACCGAGGTACTCCTCAGCTGAATAATGTCTGTTCATACGTTTAAGAACAGTATCTGAGCCACTCTGGAGACTAAGATGAAAATGCGGGCATACTGCATCTATTTCAGAAAGCGCCTTTGCAAACTCTTCTGTGACAATCCTTGGTTCAAGCGAGCCTATCCTTATTCTTCTGACACCATCAATTTTTGATACATCTTTTATCAGATCTATCAGATAACCCTTCTTGTATGCCACCTCCCTTTTGTCACCATTTGCTTTAAGATAATCTCCGGACGAAGCCTCTTTATCTACAAAATCAAGACCATATGAGCTAATATGAATCCCTGTAAGAACAAATTCCTTATATCCCTGACTCGCAAGACCTCTTATCTCATCGATAATCTGTTCCTTTTTTCTGCTTCTTACTCTTCCTCTCGAGTAAGGTATAGCACAATATGTGCAGAACTGATTGCAGCCATCCTGAATCTTTATATAAGCTCTCACATGCTCTGCAGTGCGCTCAAGTGTCATCTCCTCATATTCAATAAAACCATCATTAACATCAATTACCGCATCATCTGTTTTCCTATTATTGTTAATATACTCTTCCACTATCTTAACAATATCCGCCTTGCGGTTATTTCCAACACAAAGGTCTATGCTTTCATCTGCCTCTGCTCCCTGCCTGTCTGTCTGAACATAGCAGCCTGTAGCCACAACCACCGCATCAGGATTCATCCTTTTTGCCCTATGCAGCATCTGTCTGGATTTTCTGTCTGCAATATTTGTAACTGTACAGGTGTTCACTATGTATATATCCGCCTTACTATCAAATGGCACAATTTCATAACCTGATTTTTCAAAATTTTGTTGCATAAATTCTATCTCATAGGAATTAACCTTGCATCCCAGATTATGTAATGCTACAGTTTGCATATTTTTCTCCTTTATTTTTGTAATTATTATCAGTTGACTTTTAACACTTTCACCTTTAGTATATTAATCGAAGGTATGAAAGTGTTAAGGAGGTATTCAATTATGAAGACAGTACAGATTTCTCTTAACTCAATCGATAAGGTAAAGTCTTTCGTTAATGACATTACAAAGTTTGATTATGACTTTGATCTTGTATCAGGAAGATACGTAATCGATGCAAAATCTATTATGGGTATATTCAGTTTGGATCTTTCAAAGCCAATCGACTTAAACATCCACGCTGAGGAAAATATCGATACTGTATTAGACATTCTTAAGCCATATATTGTCTAATCTCGATTGCATATTTAGATTTATTAAGAGCAGGACTTATGTCCTGCTCTTTTTTATTCTACAGCAACTACTATTGTTTCCTTTGTATCAAGAGCTGTCTTCATCAAGTCATCAATAACCTCATCAAGATTATGTTCATGCCTCTTGATAATCTCAAGGCTTGGTTTAGTAACCGGATGCTTTGCAACGAAAATAGTACAGCAATCTTCATAAGGAAGAATTGATGTTTCATATGTATCAATCTTCTCAGATACAGTAATTATCTCCTGCTTATCAAGACCTATACACGGTCTGAATACAGGAAGCGTACATACCTCATTTGTTACAAGAAGCGAAGCCATTGTCTGACTTGCAACCTGTCCAATGCTTTCACCTGTAATCATACCAAGACAATCCGTCTCCTTTGCAATTGTCTCGGCAATCTTCATCATATATCTTCTCATGATAATCGTAAGCTCATCATGTGGACATTTCTCATAAATAGCCAACTGAATATCGGTAAAATTAATAATATGAAGATATATCGGTCCTGAATATTTCGATACCTTTTTAGCAAGATCTATAACCTTCTGCTTTGCTCTCTCGGATGTATACGGCGGTGCATGGAAATAAACAGCATCAATCTTAACACCCCTTTTAGCAACCATATATCCTGCCACAGGAGAGTCTATTCCTCCCGAAAGAAGAAGCATAGCCTTACCATTGGTTCCTACCGGCATTCCACCGGGTCCCGGAATAATCTGAGAGTAAATATATATCTTCTCTCTTACCTCAACATATAACATAATATCCGGATTATGAACATCAACCTTAAGTTCAGGGAATTCATCCAGGATCATTTCTCCAAGATCTGCATTCATTTCCATGGATGCCTTTGGATATGACTTGCGCGCACGTCTTGCATTAACCTTAAAGGTTTTACCTTCTCTGTCCGGATGGGCACTTCTAATATAATCCGCAATTGTGATTTTTAATTTTTCAAAGCCTTCATCCTCTACAAACATCATAGGACAGATACCGGTAATACCGAAGACTGTCTTTAGATTTTCAACTGCTTCATCAAAATCAAACTCGGTAACGGCATCAACATATATTCGACCCTCTGCCTTATGGACCGAGAACTCGCCCTCACATCTTTTAAGAGCATATTTAATCTGTTGCATTAATGCATTCTCAAAAAGATATCTGTTTTTTCCTTTTACACCTATTTCTCCATATTTAATCAAAAACGATGAAAACATATAATTCCTCCATGCCAAAGCCTGTCTGAATGCACTAATGCCTTGTATATTTTCTAAGCATCGGTATTATTTCATTCATACATTTTATTGTATATTCAAGTTCTTCCTTAGTCGTATGGACGGAAAAACTAAATCTTAATGTAGAATCAAGCAAATCCTTTTCAACGCCTATTGCCTGAAGAGTCGAAGAAAGCGATGGTCGATTAGTTGCACACGCACTTCCTGAAGATACATATATACCTTTATCCTCCAGTGCATGGAGCAGAACCTCTGCTCTTACGCCCTTAATTGAAAGACTTACAATATGTGGTGCCGAATCTCTTCCTGTAAGCCCATTAGCCCTGGTCCCATCTATTTTCAGTGCTTCAGCAATAAAGTACTCTTTAAGTTCATACAATCTGTCAATATCCTGATCAAGATTCTTATAGCATATTGTCACAGCCTCAGCCATTCCTGCTATTCCGGGAACATTCTCTGTTCCGGAACGCATTCCTTTTTGCTGTCCACCACCAAAAATAATGGGATTAATCTTAACCTTATCTCCAATATACAGGAATCCAACACCCTTAGGACCATGAATTTTATGTGCACTCACTGACATAAGATCAATGTTACACTTTTTAGGAATAATCACATTCTTGCCATAGCCCTGAACTGCATCTGTATGAAAGATTATCGCCGGATTTATACTCTTAATCAGCTTACCCGCCTCTTCTAAAGGCTGAACTGAACCAATCTCATTATTGGTATGCATAATGGATACAAGAATCGTATCCGGCCTGATTGCATTCTTTAATTCCTCAAGAACAATCTGACCATTGCTGTCTACAGGCAAATATGTTATCTCATAGCCCATATCCTTAAGATGCTCAGTAGTCTCAAGAATTGCATGGTGCTCTATACTTGTTGTAATTATATGCTTACCGGCTCTTTTATTAGCCTCAGCCACACCAATAAGTGCCATATTATCAGATTCCGTACCACCGGATGTAAAAAGAATCGATTTGGGCTCACACTTAAGATTCTTGGCAATAATCTCCGCTGCTTTTTTTACATAATTCTCTGCCTCAAGCCCTTTATTGTGCATACTGCTTGGATTACCATAGGCCTGACACATTATTTTGCTAACTACATCGGCAACCTCCGGAAATGCGGCAGTGGTTGCTGAATTATCTAAATATACTTCCATACTAATTCCATTTCTCTACTGTTCAAGCAAATATACAAGCCACGACAACACCGTAAGTCCTGCTGTCTCTGTTCTGAGTATCCTCCTACCGAGTGTTATCTCTGTCGCTCCAATCTCCTCAAGCATCTTAATCTCTTCTGTATCTATACCACCCTCAGGTCCAATGAAAAAAGCGACTGTCTTCCCCGGATTAATTGACTCCATCACCGCTCTTGTGTGTGACATGTCTTCTGCCAACTCATATGGAACAAATACCATATCCATTTCGGCTGCGTATTTAACCGCTTCCTTCATAGTCATACATTCATGCACCTTCGGAATTATAGCTCTCTTACTCTGCTTGGCAGCAGCCTCCGCGATTGTCTGATATCTTGCAACGCGCGATGCCGCCTTTTTCGCATCAAGCTTAACTATGCTCCGCTTCATAAATACGGGAATTATCTCAAAAACGCCCAGTTCAACAGCCTTCTGGATAATCATCTCATTTTTATCTCCTTTAGGAAAACCCTGAAAGAGATATATTTTTATTGGAAGCTCTACGGCATCCTCCTTAACAAAGCGAAGCTCACATTCAACAATATCATCTCCAAGCCTTGTTATTCCGCACCGATATTCCTTGCCGTCCAGACCATTGCTTACAGCAATCTCCTCGCCGATACGCATCCTAAGCACATTCTTAATATGATTGACATCGCTTCCGTCTATTATTATTCGATTTCCAATGATATTCTCAGGTTTTACAAAAAACTGATACATTTTTACTCCTTAGAAATCCTTACGGGCAGTTACATTACGCCATTCTCCCTGAGCTGTAACATCCACAACCGTAAGTCCGGCCTTCTCAACTGCTTCAATAACCGACTGTTCCTTACCCTCGATAATTCCGGAGGTGATAAATACGCCACCGGTTTTTAACTGATTAACAATCACAGGAGCAAGCTCTATAAGAACAGGAGCAAGTATATTAGCCATTACAATGTCGTAACAGCCATATCCGACTTCATCCTGAACCTTTTTATTATCAATAATATTACCAATCATCATACGGAAGCTTTCCGCCGGTATATTATTATTTTCCATGTTCTCCTTTACGGCCGGTTCTGCACATGGATCAAGGTCTGTTCCCACGCAGTGCTTTGCACCATACATTATTGCAAGAATTGCAAGAATACCACTTCCGGTTCCAACATCTAAAAGCTCCGTTTCAGGGGTAATATACTTCTTCATCTGACGAATACATAACTGTGTAGTCTCATGCATTCCTGTTCCAAATGCAGTACCGGGATCAATATGAAGAACCATTTTATCATCATCCTCCGGTGCTACTTTTTCCCATGACGGAATAACAAGCAAATCATCAATATAGAACTGATGGAAGTATTTCTTCCAATTATTAATCCAGTCCAAATCCTCCGTCTCATCTACAGTAATCGAAGCTTCGCCTATATCCATATAAGAACTAATATCATCAAGTACTTCTCTCACACTCGCTACAAGAGAATCAACATCAAGTTCATCATTCTGCTCAACAAAAAAGCTAAGATATGCTATGCCATCATCAGGTTCAGTCTCCGGCAGAATATCTACAAACATCTGCTCCTTCTCAAGTGGTGACAGCGGAATCTTATCCTCTATCTGCGCACCCTCTAATCCTATATCATACAAATCGCTAATAATTATGTCTTCAGCATCTGTAATTGTCTTAATTCTGATTCTTGTCCACTTCATTACTGAATTCCTCCACTATTGCAGATTGCTAACCGTTTTACTTTGCACTCCTCACATATACATCAAATATATCCCAGATTGCCTTATTCTCCTGGCCTAACTGCCATTCAGCCACACCTGCTACTCCAAAAGTCTTCATAACATTTAACTTTGTTTCTATAGACTGCGCATCTTCAAGCCACACCTGGTAAAGTGTTCCGTTCATTTCCTTCTCACCATAGTTCTGACATGCATCAGCATCCCAGGTAGTCTCAATATTGTATTCCTTGATAAAGTTTGCTGCAGCATCCATTCCAAGCGCATCACTTGTCACTGTGCTACCATTTGTTTTCCATACTCTGGTATAAAAAGGTACAGCATTAATTATCTTATCTGCCGGAACACCCTCATTGAGTACCAGCTGTATTCCCTGCTGAACAAATCCGATTGAAGCAACCGAACCGGCAATTCCTCCGTTGCCCCAATGTTCATCATATCCCATAATAATTACATAATCGACACATACTCCCTGTTCCGCAAGATTATAATTACTGCCTCCCTGAGGTGGATAATTATCTACAGAAAGCACAATTCCAAGCCTTCTGCACGCAACAGACAGCTCTCTTATGAATTCTACGTAATGCGGAACTGCTTCAGCCGGCACACCCTCAAAGTCAAGGTTAATTCCATCTATACCATAAGTAGTAGCTTCATTGATGAGTCCTGAAATCAGTCTCTCCCTCTTACTTGTGTATGACATAGTCTCATATGTGCTTATTCCTTCTATATTAAAGTTATCAACCATCATCCACACTTCCATATTGCGTGAATGAGCTTTTTCTACATAAGCAGCATTTGCAAAGCTTCTGAAATTACCGTCATTATCACTAAGGCTTATCCAGGTTGGTGAGATAATGCTCATTGTACCTGTTCCGTTTACCATTTCATCAAAAGTATCATTACCTGCCTCTGTATAAATTGAATGCCAGGCCATATTGATTGTATAATCCTTCTTGATTCTGGTATATTCAGCTTCTGTGTAATCCGTTACAGGAACCTCTGTAACCTCTGTCGGGGTACTGATTCTTTTTTTCTCAATATAACCAATTATTCCGTCATCGGTTATAACCTTATCCCAGTCCTCAAGTTCCTCCATAATTGTGACTTCTTCACCTTGCTTTATATCACGAAGAATATCACTCTTTACACCACCCTGATATCTTACCCAATTGTTTTTCTTAACTGTTGCAGTCTTTTTCTGTCCCCATTCAGTTCTCATAACAATTCTATCCGGGTCTGTAAATGCTTCGTATGAGAAATTTGTATACTTCTTAACGAAATCTAATGCAATGTACAGAGTATCACCCTGCATCACGGTAATCGGATAATCAACCGTCACATCTTCACCTGATATATAATATGTTCCGGTTCCTATTGGATTCTGGATAATCTGATTAGCTGTTGTATATATAAGAAATCCTTCATGATCATCAACATAGAATCTGTCATTAAGAATAGCTGCAACTGAATCAAAATCCAGATAATAGGTTCCCTCTATTAACCTGGCCTTAGTATCAATAACTTTATTCTGAAGAACGATTGCCACCTGACCGGGTTCTTTCAACTTATAGTACTCATTAAGGTCTCTGCGTTCTTTACTGTAACTATAATGTTCTATAAGTGTAGCACCACCCGCCGCCGCTATTACAATAATAATAAGGACAATCGCGATGAGTGCCGGAATAATCTTCTTTTTCATTAATTATATATCCCTCCGTATATCATCATAACTGTGTTTGGATCAGTATTTTCCAAAAACAGTCTCGACTGCCCTATTATATCAGTTTTTTTATATATCGTCATTACATTTTATATTTTGCCTTCATCGTCTACAGGGGTAGTCTTGCGGCTCAAAATACTTCTTTCGGCTTGCAGCATGTTTATTGCAACCAAAAGGAACTTAATCAATCTGTGATATATAATTCCCGTAATAAACGATATTTTTCAAGAGACAATCGAATGTGCCAAAATTTCCTTTTTAAGCATATAGAATATATGCGACTTGTAATTTACTTTGGATTTTTTGTCGAAAAATAACGCAAAGATTTGTTATAGAATCTCAACATTGGTATTGAGTAAAACAAAACCGGATACAGAGACAATCCTAGAGAAATAAAAAGAAGTCTGTAATCCATTAATATTATATTTTACTGTAACTGTGTTGGAAACTGACAACCGAAGCGGTTGCGTAATTGACGGTTCATATGCAGCAATTCATATTTTGCACATGACAACCGTAGATAATTAGATAAAAATCTGAACTATGTCAGTGATAAACTTGCCTCCCTTCAGGCACAGATTATCCGACTGCTCTCTTGTGAGTGCATTATAAATGACAAATGGCAAATGTACAATACCCTTTTTATTAAAAAATTATTAATTCGCCCAATTTCTGCCTGCTATAACTTGACTTAGCAACTTCATCTGTTAAAATACTTATATCATTTCAGGAAGGATACTACGAATATGAAGATTGAAAAACTTAATGATCGCCAGATTCGATGTACTCTTACCAAAGCTGATCTGGCAGACAGACAGCTTAAGCTCAGCGAGCTTGCATACGGTACAGAAAAAGCCAAAGCACTGTTTAAGGATATGATGCAGCAGGCTGCCTTGAAATTCGGTTTTGAGGCCGAGGATATTCCTCTTATGATTGAAGCTGTTCCACTTAATTCAGACTGTATTGTTCTAATCATCACTAAGGTTGACGATCCTGAAGAGCTTGATACAAGATTTTCAAGATTCTCACCCTCTGTAATTGATGACGAAGGCGATGACTCTGATAATGAGATGGATGTCCTTGACCATTCCGGCGAAAGCAGTGACTTAGCTATTAATAATGAAATAATGGATTTGTTTAATCATATAACCAAGCAGGCTGCTGATATTATCGGCGATGCAGCTGAAATCTCAGTTTCAGTTTCAGAGGCCAAGCCTGCAAACAAGGATAAGAAATCTGCTCCGGATAATGTATCCAAGATTTTCTCATTTGCATCTATATATGATATATTCAAGCCGGCGAATGCGGTGCGTAACCTTTATGCAGGTAATAACTCCCTCTACAAGGACCATGCTTCAGGACGCTACCTGCTTGTGGTTACCAAGGATGGCGAGGACAAAGAATCCTTTAACAAAACTTGCAATATCCTCTCAGAATACGGAACCTTAGAGCGACTTACTTCTGTAAGTGAGGCATATTTCAGTGAACATTATAAGCTTGTAATTGCAGATACAGCTCTACAGAATCTGTCAAAGGTGTAATGTATTTTAATTCTTATTACATATAAAAAGGCGAGTGCTTAATGCATTCGCCTTTTTCTTAACATATACAAATAACCTTTGGAACTGTTGCAGCTTACTTGCTTGCCTCATAAGCCTCAATCTTAGCCATAAGCTCATCCGGATTAATACCATGAACCATTGCTGCCTCAGCAAGGCTTTCACCCTGTGCTGACGGACATCCAAGACAATGCATACCTGCCTCTAATAATATTGGTGCAACACCCTGATCTGCACGAAGAATCTCTCCAATTGTCATATCCTTTGTAATCATAAATATGCCTCCTATTAATCTGTTTTATTTTTTCAACACCAGATGTATCACTTCATCACTATATATAGTGACCTTTTTCAATTACAACCACTAGTATAATATATGTTTTTGAAAAAGTACATTCCCAATTCTTGACGGTATTAATGACAAACTCTATAATAAATTTACACAAAGTTAATACATATACTTTATGTAACTATAAACAATATATTTCAAACAGGAGGCATTAGCAAAATGAGACCAGAATGGAACGGTTTTGTAGGTGGCAAGTGGGAGAATGAAATCAACGTACGTGATTTCATCCAGAAGAACTATACTCCATATGATGGAGATGAGTCTTTCCTTGCTGACGCTACACAGAACACAAAGGATCTTTGGGCACAGGTTATGGAGCTCACTAAGAAGGAAAGAGAAGCAGGTGGTGTTCTTGATATGGACACAAAGGTTGTTTCTACAATCACTTCACACGGACCAGGATACCTTGACAAGAGCAAGGAGACAATCGTTGGTTTCCAGACAGATGCTCCTTTCAAGCGTTCAATGCAGCCATACGGCGGTATCAGAATGGCAGAGAAGGCATGTGCTGATAACGGTTATACAGTAGATCCTGAGATTTCAGAGTTCTTCTCAACACACAGAAAGACACATAACGCAGGTTGTTTCGATGCTTACAATGCAGAGATGAGAGCTTGTCGTTCATCACA
>JAGHUN010000033.1 GCA_018064805.1 Candidatus Colinaster scatohippi | reverse complement strand
GCGGCCATAATACAGAAATTAATAGTATTCATTTTTCCTCTCCTCATTGTTTTACACAAATTATGGCAGGACTGCGTAAGCAACCCTGCCACACTATTCAGTATTATATGATAGCACTTTAATATGGTCAAGTGCTAAAACCAAACCATTGTCTGAACGAATCACAGCAAAGCAATCGCTTCCACCTAACTTAGGCAGAAACCATTAATCCTGCTCAAGCTTGGTTGATGAATACTGATCATCCTCAGTACCCCTTACAAGTTCCTTTATCTGTGAGTCTCTTCTTGATACGGAGATAATCTCTCCTTCATCAAAATTGACAACAATTGTCCCATCTGCTTTCTTAAGAATATTACGATATATAACTACTGCTTCAGCAGTAACACTCTGACCATCAGACTGAGATACACCGGTATCATATACGACCTTAACATCGTTGACATGTGTTCCCACCTCGCCAATATGCTCCGGCTCAACATTTGCAAAATATGATGATATGTATCTTGTTCCTGTGAATCTGAATGTATACTTAGTATTCTCTGTCGTATACATAAGACCTGCATCAGAGAATATTCTAAGTCCAAACTCATTGGCATCACCGGAATTCTGTCCAAACAAAGTAGCTCCATGCTCCTTCATCTGCTGAAGAATATCGTCCGGAAGCTCTGTATAGTCCGTAAGATATCTGTCACATCCGGAAATTGTAAATTCCTTGGTAAAGCCATTAGCCCCCGGCTTAATTTCATAAGCATTAGCGGCCATAAGCGCATTATCAAAGACAGCCTCTACTACTACCACATCACCATTATCATAGAATTCCTTCTGATTCTTAACCTTAAACTCAACAGTCTTAAGAACCTCATTGGATGTGTTATTAACAAGCGAAATGGTAACTAGCGGGGCAATACCTTCATAAGCAATATCAACCCCTGCAAACAGTTCGTCACAGCTTACAACAGTTGCATCCGGCAAATCCTTGACATTAACATATTCATCCTTGGCTTTAATTTTAAGCCCCAAAGATTTAGCTACTTTTTTATCATACGTATATTCAATTTCTATCTTGTCTCCATTAGAAAGCATTCCGTTAACTGCCTTCTCAGAGTCAAGTATATTAACATGTACTGTTTCGAAAAAGGTCTCATACCCCGTGACAATTTCCGTAGTCGTCTTAAGAGTTCCATGTCCATTATAGCCGTTAAGTTCCGCTTTGGTTAATTCACTAAGATCTATGGTCTCATACTTAGCGAAGCCAACAACATAAACAACACTTCCCAATGCTATTACAAGAGCAACTGTAACTACAGCCTTTAATATCAGCTGAAGCTGACGACGTGCCTTAGTCATTCTTCTTCTTTTAGGCGGTTGAATAACCTTTTTTGTCTCTAAAACTCCCATAATCTATCCTTGTAACATTTTCTTAACAAAGCGCAATTCTCATAGTAACAAAAAGAAGGCCATGCGTCAATGCCTGGCCTTCAAAAAAGAAGAATTTTAATCAATATTCTATTTATTCATTACAGCGTCAACCGATTCAATACATGCACTTCTAAAGCCTGCTTTTTCAAGTGCTGCAACTCCTCTTATGGTCGTTCCACCCGGCGAACATACCGCATCCTTAAGAGCTCCGGGATGTGTTCCACTTTGAAGCTGAAGCTTGGCAGATCCAAGCATTGTCTGACTGACAAGCTTATAGGCCAAGGCTCTTGGGATACCATACTTAACTGCTGCATCACCATATGCTTCAATGACCAGATCCATAAAAGCCGGTCCGCAACCTGATATCGCACCACCAATTCCCATCAGTTCTGTCGGAAGTTCCTCAACTATACCAAGAGAAGTAAACATATCAATAAGCTCGTTTCTCTCTTCCGGATTAAGTGAGTTCTTTTTCTCAAAAAGAAGTACGCCTTCTCCTACCATTGATGGTGTATTTGGCATAATGCACTGTATTCTTACGCTGTCTTCCAATATTTTACTGAAGCTGTCAAATACCCAGCCTGCTGCCACCGAAAGAATTGCCTTTCCTGCAATATCCTCCTTAACCTCTTTTAGCACATCCTCTATCTGGTATGGCTTACATGCAATAATAATTACATCCACACTCTGAACAAGTGCCTTTGGAGTCGGTGCCGGAACAAAACCAATCTTGCCGGCATTTGCCTTTAATTTGTCCTGATGAGGCGCATATGCATATACATCTGTTCCATCAATCTTTCCACTATAGATAAAGCCGGCAGCAATTGCCTGTGCCATATTCCCCATTCCAATAAAACCAATTTTCATAATCTATTTCTCCATTACAATTATTGCATCCTAAGCTACAAACTGGAATATACAGTAGCCAAAATATATAGCTAAGAGCACAATTCCCTGAACCCTGCTGAGTTTACCACGAATAACTGCCGGAATAGTCAGGAATAACATAACAAAAAGCATAACCGGAATATCTACTAATAAAGACGCATTCATTCCGGCAATAATATTACCCTCCGGAACATCGAATGGACTGATTGTTATAGCCATACCACTAACTAATACCAGATTAAAAAGGTTCGCACCTATTACATTACCAAGCGAAAGCGCTCCATGTCCCTTTGCAAGTGAAGTAATCGCAGTAACAAGTTCAGGAAGCGATGTACCAAGCGCTACAAATGTCAGCGCAATTACTGATTCAGGAACTCCAAGTCCGGTCGCTATTATTGTTCCATTATCAACTAACAGGTTAGCACCTACTGCAATAGCAGCCGCACCAACAACAAGCAAAATTAATTCCTGCCACAAAGGCTTCTCTTTTTCCGAATTATTATCATTTGCCTCACTTACGCTGTCAGCCGGTGCACCAAATGCCTGCTTTACAACAATTACCATATATACAACAAAAATCAAAAGAAGGGTGATACCAACAGGTCTGTCAAATCTTCCTGCAAGATATGCTGTTGCAGCGTAAATGCCTGCAGCCACAAAGAAAAAGACAACCGGAAGTCTAAGGCTCTTTTTCTCAACATCTGATGGCTTAACCGCTATAGTAATTGCCGAAATAAGTGCTGTATTACAAATAATTGATCCGATGGCATTACCATAAGCTATTGCACCAATTCCCTTAGCTGCAGAGGTAGCAGATACTAACACCTCAGGAAGTGTTGTACCAATTGATACAACTGTTGCTCCAATCAGAATCTCCGGAATATGGAATCTCTCCGCAATTCCTGTCGCACCATCAACAAACCAATCTCCACCCTTAATAAGAAGTAAAAGTCCTACAATAAATAATATAACTGCCTTTACCATATTTACTCTCCTTATATATCATTACCACAACTAATAATACACCCTATTTCGCACGAAAAAAAGACTCTATTATCTCTAACCATTTACGCCAATAGCCATTAATATCTTTCCCTTACCTGAAGTAATTATACTTATTAAATCAGTAATCTTACCACAATTAACCTCAACTGCACCATTGCAGTGGGCATTATGCGCAACAAATCCTCCTTCAAGCCTTGTTACTGCTATAGTATGAATCTCCTTCATAAGATCCGTGGCATCATTATAATACGTTAAGACAATCGTCTCATACATATCTGTAAAACCATCCACATCCTGCCTTTTTCTGCCCGGAATATATGTATGAACGTCACATCCATTCTTTTTAAGGCAGTCTGCAATTGCCTGTGGAGCAACGCCATACTTTCCACTATGCAGAATCCCATCTCGGACAAATATGCGAATCAATTTATCCAGCTGTACCTTTTTCCCCACGTTATAAAGCACATTATAGGTAGCAATGATTTCACACCCTGCCTCGGCAATTGTAGCCATTCCCATATGAATATTCTTCATATTAATCTGATTTTCGATAAATCCTTCCTCATCCCAACTACTCTCTCCGCTTCCCATTGCAAGAATTCTGCCATTCCTCTGAATTCTTCGCATAAACTGCAGACAGAACAGAAAGAGTCGATTACTGAAATGTGTCGGAACAAATCTGCAAATCCAATTTATAAATCTATTCATTAATCCTCCAGGTATCTCTACACTCGTTATATGTTATTATAATACTTTTTATCCGGGTGTTAAACAACCATAACGCAAAACGCCACCGGCAATACCGGTGGCGCTAAATTCAATATCAATTTGGCTTATTTAATTATTCTGCATCAGCTTCTGAATACTGAACTGCAAGTGTAGAAATTGTTCCGTCAGCAAGTAACTTCTCGATGCTTGCATTAAGCTTGTTAAGAAGCTCTGTGTTACCCTTAGCAACTGCGATAGCATACTCCTCTGAAGCGAAAGCTGAATTATCTTCAACAATCTTAATACCCGCATTGTCTGCCACGTACTTAGCTGCTGTTGCTGAATCGATAACTACAACATCACACTTACCGTTAACAAGTTCCATAACGCATTCTGTACCCTTCTTGAATGCCTCATATGGATAACCAAGTTCGCTAACACATGTCTCACCTGTGTAACCCTGTACAACTGCAATCTTCTTATCAGCCATATCTGCTGCTGTCGCAATTGCAGAATCTTCCTTAACAATCATAACCTGTGTAGCTGTGTAATAAGGTGTTGTAAAGTCAACTGCTTCCTTTCTCTCATCTGTAACAGTCATACCTGCGATTACTGCATCAATCTGACCATTCTGAAGAGCAACAAGAAGTGAATCAAACTCCATGCTTTCCATCTTAATTTCAGCGCCATTATCCTCACCAATCTTCTTAGCGATAGCCATATCAATACCATCATACTCGCCAAGAACACCATTAGTTGTGATGTACTCAAATGGTGGGAATTCAGGATTTGTTGCAAAAACAATTGTTCCTGAAGCTGCACCGCCTGCTTCATTGGCACTTCCACATGCTACAAGCATTGACGCTGTTAATACAACAGCTAAAACTACTGATAAAACCTTAGTAAACTTTTTCATAATTCTCCTCCTCCTGAAATATGAAATATATTTTTGTTTTATTGTCGTAAAAATACAACAATAAACCATTACCTAATATAATAACTAATGAATCTCCGACCTTCTAAGTCTGTCTTCAATCTTCTTAAGACCAACATTAAGAATCTTAATTAGAACATAATAAATGATTGCCGTTCCAATGAGTGGCATAAATGCAAGGAAGGTTGCGCTCTTAATAAAGTCACCGGCCTTCTGAATATCCATAAGACCTACATAACCAACAATTGCTGTCTCTTTAATAAGCACTATAAATTCATTACAAAGTGCAGGAAATACATTCTTAAGAGCCTGTGGAAGTATGATATTAATCATTGTCTGTGAATGAGTAAGACCAAGCGATCTTCCTGCTTCCATCTGTCCCTTGTCAATTGACAGGATACCTGCTCTGATAATCTCAGAGACATATGCACCACTGTTAATGCCAAATGCAATAGCGGCAATTATCCATTTAGCCCAATGAATTGAAGCAAATACTACGAAATATATTATCATCAACTGGGTAACGGAAGGCGTACCACGAATTACATCAGTATATACACCACCGATTGCCTTAAATACTTTATTCTTAGACAGATTGCAAAGTGCAATTAAAAAACCAAGAATCAATCCTATTATCAAAGCAAGAAATGTAACCTTAATAGTTACACCAATACCACTTACAAGAAGCATGTATCTGTCTTCTCTGATAAAACACCTATAAAACTGATCTACAATGTTTGCCCACCAATTATTCATCTGACCCTCATTTTTCTGTAAAAAATAACAGCGAGATTATACCATATCTATTATTATTCTGCAATTGTAAGTTCTGCCGGCAACCATTTAAGAAGTAATTTTTTTAATCTTCTTAATTCAACCGGCTTCTCTGTGAAGTCATCAATACCTGCTCTTAAGAACCTGTCCTTAGTTTCATCCGAATTATCTCCTGTAAGGGTAACAATCGGAACCGATTTAAGATATTCTGACATTTCAGCATTACCGTCATCCTCATACTGACGCGATAATGCTCTGATTTTCTCAGTAGTCTCAACACCATCCATATATGGCATCATATAATCCATAAAGATGATATCATACTTTTTCTTCTGAACCTCTTCAATTGCCTTCTCACCCGAATCAACCAGGTCAACTTCCATATTAATCGGTTCAAGAAGCTCTTCAACAATCATAAGATTAATTTCTGTATCGTCTACAACAAGTACCTTGGCTCCCGGAGCAGTGAACTGTTCCTGATCCTGCCAAGCCTGTTTACTGACACCTGACCCCGTTGTACATTCTATTCCGGAAGCAATTTCCTGCCAAATGGTAAAAAAGAACTCTGTTCCTTTTCCATATTCACTGTCAACTTCAAGCTTTCCGCCCATTAAATCTATAAAATTCTTAGATATTGAAAGTCCAAGGCCTGTACCTTCTTTATTATGATTCTTTTTAAGATCCACCTGGGTAAATGCCTGCCCTAGCTTCTTTAAGTCTTCTGTCTTAATTCCCTGCCCCGAATCTTTGATTGTGAACTTTAATGCTTTCTTATCATCATCTGAGTCCACGCACTTTATTGACAACTGAATATATCCTTCCTCTGTGAACTTCACTGCATTATTAAGCAAATTAATAAGAATCTGCCTTATTCTAAGGCTATCGCCAATAAGGTACTGTGGAATCTCATCATCTATTTCATACATTAGATGCACAGGCTTACTACCAATTCTATTCTCTATAATCATCTTAACATCGGCGGCCATAGGTCTGATTTCATAGGCCTCCTTGACTATTTCCATTTTACCGGATTCAATCTTGGACTGGTCCAGAATATCATTAACTATCATTACAAGTGCCTGACCTGAATTCTTGATATTCTTAAGATATTTAATCTGCTTCGATGTGAGGCTCTTGCTATCACGCAGAAGCAGCTCCGTCATACCAACCACAGCATTCATAGGTGTACGAATCTCATGCGATACTACCGATAAGAAGGCTGACTTGGATTCGTTAGCCTGCTCTGCATCATATCTGGCAGCAACTGCAGTCTCCTTGGCACGTTCAATTTCTGCTATTCGTTGCATATCTCTGGTATCATCATGGAATTCAATCATAATTCCTTCGTAGTTGTTTTTTCTTATCTCACGAATCGAAGCATCCCAGGTTGAACCGTTCTGTGAAAACTGTCTGGATTCCGGTGTACCCTCTTTGCCCTTAATCCAGTCCTCAGCCCAATCTGTAATCTCAACAGGCATACTTGTGACAAAACGACTTCTGTCAAGGGGTCTGTCTATACGCTGATTTTTCATCTCCGGCACAACCGAATAAATCGCAGCTGATGCTCCAAGGAAATTGCAATTCTTGTCGAAGCATACATACCCATACTCGCTATCGCGTTGTCCGTTAACCGTAAGCAGATTATACGACATATCATACAGATCAAGTCTTGCATATACAGACAGCATTAATGTCATACATATAACATATGCAAGGCCCATAACATCAATCGGAAGCCCCAATGTTCTTGTCAAAAAGAAAACAAGAGAAGACAAAACATCCATAAGTAAAAGCTTGGTAGCAGTCTGGAAAGAAACATCCTTCTTATTTTTCATGGACATAATAATGAGGAAAAAGGAAATCAGATTTGTTCCGACAATCAGTATCGGCGTCAATATATAATATGGCCCTCTCTGCTTAATCAGATACGACATTCCTAAGAAGCTTCCAATCCCGACCGATTTGTAATACATAGTACTTTTCGAAACTGTGAAAACAAAATGTAATATTACAAGTTCCAGCGAAGCAAGTGCAGCTACAACCATTTTGGGCAGATGCACTTTACATACCTCAGCAACAGTCACCATCATACATATGCAACAGGTTAGCCCACCTACATAATATATTCCATTACCTAAAAGCATTATATCAAGGCTATGTCCATGAGATACAATACAGTATCCAAAGCAGGCAATTACACCCGCTATATAGAAGCCCAAATGAAATGGACTTATTAAATGCGGCTTCATGTAAATAACTATCATAAGCTCTACTAATGCAATTATCGCTAAAATAACGTAGATATCCATACTTTCCTCTCTCGCCCCAAACAAAATCTACCCCAATTATAACACCAATTATCCAAAAGAGTTTGGATATAATAAAAAAATGCACCATCCTATCCGAAACAATTCCTTCAATCAGGGTGGTGCATTTTTAACTCTAAATTTTATTCGATTATTAATTATAAGCAGGCAATAAATTCGTCTTTAACAGATGCAAATCTCTCATCTACAAGTCCGAAGTCTTTTTCTCTATAATTCCATAATGCATGACCAATACCATATTTATCAAATGCACTGTGAATATCCTTAAGCCATCTAATCTTATCATGATTATCTGCAAGATCAATTACACCATACTCTCCACAGTAAAGTGGCACATTGTACTCTTTGGCTGTCTCAATTGCAGGTGCAAAAATCTGCTCAAAAAACTCAGGTCCCATACTTGTTGCTTCCGGTGAAAAAATAGCGCCGGACAGGTCCGCAGTCATCTTTTTACTAAGTTCTCTGTATTCCTCTACTGTTTTTGGATATCCAACTCTGAAATCAGGATCCATATTTTCTACCCAGTAGGCTCCCTGATGAGTGAAAATAAGCGGCTCATAGCAGTGGAAATTGAAAGCAACCTTATCATCATTAGGATTCTCAAGCATTGGAACACTAAGAACATTATTATATCTTACACCACCAATAATTATATAGTGGTCAGGACAAATCGCTCTCACAGTGCTAATATATTTCCTAATTACTGCATTCCATGCATCTGCTACTTCGTATAATACCACTTCATTAAGAGGCTCAAACGCCACTCTGTCAGGGTAATCCTTAAATCTTTTAGCTATCTCTGTCCAGAGATTAAGGAATCTTGCCTGAAGTTTTTCATCATAGAAAAAGATTCTTCTGTCCATATCCTTCTTAAGTGGATCAAAAGAATATCCGAAGCATTCATGCAAATCAATAATCATATTGATATCATACTTCTCACACCAGCTAAGGCAGTTCTTAAGATAACCGAAACCACTCTCAATAATATTGGCATCTTCATCCTCAAGCACATTATAATCAACCGGTACTCTTACATGGTCGAAACCAAGTTCTGCAATATCCTTAATGTCTGCTTCAGTAATAAAGTTCTCAAAATGTTCGGTACTATACTTATCAAACTGTGAAATCCATCCACCAAGATTGACACCCTTAATAAAGCCATCAAATTTTCTCATTTAACAAATCTCCATATAATCGGTTAACAGTTATATTTATTATATTAATAAACGACAATTAAAAAATATCAAAATAAAGCACAATACTACAAAATGATGTTATTAAAAAAGAGATTTACCTTCAAAGCAAATCTCTTTATTAATAATCATATTATTTAAAAACAATTGTTCTCTGAACGCCGTAGCTGATAAAAAACAGACATACATCAACAATAGCTTTAATAAGCGTCTCCGGAAGGATTGGAATTAAGAATACTCCCACTGTTGTAAACAGTGCGCTCAAACACATCTGTATAAGAGCAAGTGCAAAATACTTAACTGCTGACCTTCCAACACTATCTTTACTCTTAAAGACAATCTTATAATTAATCGTATAATTATAGACTGCCGAAATCACCCTTGCGATTACCGTAGCAATAGTAATGTAATATAATGCCGTAACAGGCTTAAACAATGGACATAGTGCATTGAAAATAAGCAAATCCACAACCGTCGATGACAGAGATGATATAACAAACTTAACAAATACTCCTGCCAATATTCTTCCGATTCTTACTGAATCCTTAAAGGTATTATAATGCGACTGATGATTCTCTTTGGATTCATACACTGTCTGTATTATCACTTCCTTTAATGGATATCTGTCTCTGGCATCAAGAAGCATTCTTGTCTCGAATTCGAATCGCTCTCCTTCGGTATTAAGAAGCAATGTCATAAAATCCGCCGGGATACCTCGAAGACCCGTCTGGGTATCTGATGCATTAACACCACACATAAACCTACAGGCGCCCTTCATAAACCCGTTACCCAGTTTACTTCGAAACGGAACATCTTCATGAGAAAAATCTCTGCATCCAAGAATCAGACACTTATCATTATCACACAGTTCCTGCATAACCCTGTAAATATCTTCCGGCAGATGCTGTCCATCCGAATCTGCAGTAACACACCCCGTTATACCGGGATATTCATTAAGACAATAATTAAAAGCATTCTTAAGAGCTCTTCCCTTACCCATATTGGCAAAATGATTAAGCACCACGCATCCGTAATCCTTTGCAGTTTCGTAATACTTATCATATTTGGCGCCACTGCCATCATTAACTATTACTATTCGACCATGAAAATCTTTTCTAAGTTCTTCAAGCAAAGCGCTTAACCTGTCATCCGGCTCATAAGCCGGAATTATCAGCACTATTTTTTCTTCAATTAACGGAAAATTAATATTGGAAATATCACTCATAAATACACATCAAATCAATCATATTCTTATAGCAAGAAGTGACAGATTATCATTAGTTCCATCAATTCGTCCCATCAATCTGGTAAGCAGAAGTTCCGCCCATTCCTTGGAATCATCGGATTTCAAAAGATCTATAGCAATTTCCTCATCCATCAGATATTCCCATACTCCATCTGAACATAACAGAAAGGCATCTCCGGGTTCTAACATGATATTTCTATCATAAATTTCCGGTTCACTTCTATCCTCACTACCAACTGATTTAAGAAGCGATGACTGGTCCTCATCAACAGCAATCTGTTCACGAGTAATCTCTCCGGCTCTGTATTTCTTAAATGCAACAGAATGATCATTAGTATAATCGGCAATTCTTCCATCTCTAAAAAAATAAAGTCTTGAATCACCAACATTTGCCCAATTAGCTGCATTATTATCAATCGCCAGTACTACCACAGTGCTCTTTAAAATAGCATTCATTTCCTTCTGAAGTGCAAGCACATTCGTATTGGCAAGCGCTATTCTCTCTTTAAGCCATTCAGTGGTACTACCGCCAAAACTGCCATTCCAGCCATTAATAAGACTGTCACATACACAACCGGAAGCTTTGTCGCCGTACTGATGGCCACCTAAGCCATCAGCTACGACAAAAATTCCACTATCACCTGCGGTGATATAATCTATTGAGTCTTCGTTATACGATCTTCCACCTTTATTCGTGTACTCGAAAATATCAAAACTCATTAATTATCTTACCTCAACACATAAAACATTTGCTTTATCGCCAACGTAGAAGCTCTCGCCCGGCTTACAATGGAAAGGCACATTTGGCTGAAGTCTCTGACCATTCATAAGATATGTACCATATGTTGAACGAAGATCTGTTACAAGGAACTCGTTCATCTCAGGCTTGTACTCTACAGAACAGTGTCTTCCACTTACACCTGCTGTTCCCTCTCTGAATATCACCTTACAGTTAGCTGTATCTCTACCAATAAGAACAGGCTCCTTACCAATAGGGAAAGTAGCACCATTATGCTGTGTAGACATTGAACGTATAACAGGCTTTCTTGATGGCTGTGCAGGCTTCTGGTTCATTCCACCCATCTGCATACCATTACCCATTGCAGGTGCTGTCATACCATTATTCATAGGTGCCCCACCCGGCATTCCACCAGGCATCTGACCACGCATCTGTGGATTCATCTGTGGATTCATAGGATTTGCACCCGGCATTCCACCAGGCATCTGAGCTCTTGCAGGAGCCGCATTACCCTTTTTCTTAGAAGATAAAAGAATAACTACTACTACAATAACAATTACTAAGACTGCTCCACCTGCAATTGCACCAATCATAATTGGCGAAATTCCCTTTGACTTCTTACCCGGTTCAGAATAATCAATATTATTATTCTTGAGCATAGTAACAAGTTCTTCAGCATTGATAGCATAATTATTAACTTCAACACTGTCCGGAGCATAATACCATGTATTAATACCTACTACATTACCATCTTCGTCTACAAGTGGACCACCTGAATTACCATGCTGGATATTAGCATCAGTCTGGATAGTTGCAACACCTGTTCCTGATGTTCTTGCGAACTTTGTGATAGCACCCTTTGATACTGTTGCATCATCTGTTGACCATCTGCTGGCACTTGTTAATTCATTATCGGCAGCACCCGGATAACCAACTGTATATACAGTCTCACCTAACATATCTTCATCCGGAACCTTAATGTTAAGGGGATGACGCTTGCTTGTTGCCTTACCAAGCTTAAGAATAGCAAGATCAACCTTATCTACCGAACCTGCATCAACCACGAAAGCCTCTTCATAATCGTTTTCATCATAATAAACGCGAAGCTGACATGACTCATATGCAAGAAGAATCACTCCATACTGAGGATCGTTCTCTGTTAATACAAGATAGCCGGTTCCACCCTCCTTGGCTTCAAGGAAGTCTTCAACAACATGGCAGTTAGTAACAACATTAACAGGATCTTCGCCTTCATTACCTACAAAGAAACCTGTTCCCGAAGAAAGAAGACCCGAACCTGCTGCTGCTAAATAGAACGGATTGCCCGCATTGTCAACAGCATAATATTCTGCATTCTCAATGTAAAAAGCAACTACACATACACCTTCATTAACATCACTGTTATACGCATATACACTTGCAGTATTGAATACCATGCTGCAAAGCATCACAGCTGTGAGCATTACCGCAGCACTAATTCTTTTTAATTTGATACTCATATTTCCTCCTAATAAGAACAACCGGTTATACAACTTACTTATCTTCTTTCCATGTGAAGTTCTCATCCACAAATGGCACAAACATAAGCTTTGTCTCACCCATCTCTATAACATCGCGTGGATTAAGCTTTGTCGGAACAAAAACAGGTTCCTCATCAATATAAACATTATTGATACTCTCTGCCGGAATAAGATGGAAACCATTGTGCTTAACATCATAAGCAACTCTTGCATGATTCTCTCTTGAGATAGTTGTATCTCCCTTAATACAAATATCCATCTTCTCGCTTCTACCAATTGAATTATTCTTAGCTAAAATTCTGAAATCCTTACCCTTATCAGGGCCATCAATACATACAAACCAGCCTACAATAGGTTCAACCTTGAGACTTGTATTACGCTGGAAAACTGCAACTGTCTTACCTTCATCATCATTTTTAGCTGCAGGTGGTGCTGTCTGCTCTTTTTTAATTGTCTCCTGATAAGCTCCTGGAGCAACTGTCTTACCATAATCATCATTAGGTATTACAGGACTATTATTAGCAGGTACTGTCTGACCCATAGGTCCACCAAAACTTGATAAAGGCATGGTCTTGCCTATATCCATACCACCGGCAGGTGCCATTCCACCGCCAAACTGAATTCTGTTTCCTCCATCATTACAATATGGACAGCTCTGGAACTTGTCCGCATCATAAATATGTCCATTGCTACATTCTGTGTATCCCATTTTTATCCTCCCTCCGGGTTATAATGTACAATTTATTACAAGTGCAGTGTAATTATCCTGATTCTTCTTGTTATGTGCAACTATACCACTCTCAAGTGAATGGCACATTGCCTCAGGTCCTGACATCTTTAGCGAATTAAGCATCTCATCAATACTCAGAACGCCACCAACACCATCAGAACAAGCCAGGATAACATCTTTTTCGCGCAATTTAAACGGTTTCTTAAATCCATCAACCTCTGAAATACCTACCATTCCAAGGAAACTTGTCAGTGCAACCGCCTCTCTGTTATTCCTTGCATGGCTTGGGTCAAGATTACCCTCTTCTATATCTTCGAGATATATCTGATTACACATATTGTGCTCACGATTAATCTGATAAAGATTATTACCTCTCTTAATAAAAAGGAAGCTGTCTCCAACACTTGCAAAATACAGCATCTCTTTATATATAATTCCAACAATTGCAGTACTTCCACCTTCACCTTCAAGCTTCTCTTCAACACTTTCCGATGCAACAAAAATACTGTCTCTTAGCTGCTTAGATATGTCACCTGTCATATCCATCTGTGCAAATGACTGTCTGAAACTTGCAATAGCCGCCTCACTGGCAACCTTACCGTCTCGCATACCTCCCATTCCATCACAGACAACGAACAGCAATCCTTCCTCCTGCATCTTGCTCTGATCAAAAGCATTGGCAAAAGTGAAGGAGTCCTCCTGTCTCGCTCTGGCACCAACTCCCTGAAGATTGGCAACCTGATAATTAAGTGAACCTGAATATATAGCCCCTTGTCCATTAGTCGCTGACAAGCCATTTCCATTCAATGTAACTGTATTCTGAAGAATTACGGTTGAACCATCCTTACCTGCCGGAAATGGATCATAATTCGGTGCTACATATGGAATATCCACCTGCCCATACGACGCTGCGTACATAGCATCAAATTCAGTTTCATAAAATTGTTGTTCAAATCTAGCTATAGCATCTGCTTCTTTTTTCTTATTCATTCCAAACATAGCCATATATTCTCCCATAATTACATAACCACTATCGATTTTATCATTTTAAATAGATAATCTCAACAATTTTACTTACTTTTTATTAATTCACAAGGCTTCCATTGGTAAATTTGCCGCAACTGAAACGGATACGTCTAAATATGGTATTAGTGTTGCCTGAATGGCATGATAAATATCCGATTTACCCGGCCAAACAGTTCCAATAACCCGATTATCCGAATCCATCTGGTGAAACCAGGAACCATACCTGCTATCATGAACATATTTATCAAGATATTCCATAAATCCGGCATAATCCTCTGCATATCTGTTATCACCTGTAACTCTGTATAAAACAGCAGCTGTATTAATTGCTTCTGCAAGCGTCCAATGCATCCTGTCTCGAACAACCGGTCTGCCTTCCCAATCTGTAGTATATACAATTCCCGGTGCACCATCCGCGTTCCAGGCATCTGTAATCGCTCTGTTATATAATTCCTTTGCAGCATTAAGATATCTGCCAAAGTATTCACCATCAGCACCAATTTCGGATAGAGCCCACTGCATTATAAGTCTGCTCCACTCAATCCCATGCCCCGGTGTTGCGCCATAAGGTTTAAATGGGTCATCCGGCCTGTCCTTATTACAATCCAAATCCGCCACCCATTCACTATTAAAATGCTCCGGTATTCTAAAACTGTTAGCTTCAGCCCACGATATCACCTTATCAATTATGCGACCGGCTCTTTTTCTGTATTCCTTATCTCCGGTTACATCTGCAACTGCCAAAAATGCTTCCACAGAATGCATATTGGCATTTAAGCCTCGATAGCTATCAAGCAATTTGAAATCCGTATCCCATATATCAGAAGCAAGTCCTTCCTCTTCAATCCAAAATTTCTCATTATATATTTTAAGTGCTTCATTAAGTAATTCTTCTGCCCCCGGTCTTTTGGCTAGAATTGCCGATGTGGCAGCTAAAATCACAAATGCATGTGCATAGCACTGCTTACCCGGAATAACAGTTCCATCTGCAGTTATTCCGGCATACCATCCACCATTTTTCTTATCATTCAGCTCACCTGTCAAGCCTTTTAGCCCTGCATCTGCCAGTTTGGCACATCCATCATACTTAAGCAATGTCCCCATACTATATACATGAACCATTCGACTTGTAATCCAGGTCTCACGTGGTCTGTCAGTCCAAGGAGTACCATCATCACCAAGATAATATGAGCTACCACCCGGAGATGGAAATTTGCGCCCGAAATGCAATAATTCCTCCCGAAGTTCTTTTAAGAATTTCTTATTTTCTTCTGTATCAATTGCATATTTTGCATTCATCTTATCTGCTACCTCCATAAATAAATATGTCACTTGAGCATTTGTCTAATTTTCCAATTCACCTGCGCCCCTATTATCATTTTTATAAAGCAATAGATATGAACCAAAGAATACTGATACTCCGAATATTGCTATTATAAGTTCAAGTCCCCAGTCAGATAAAGAAATAACATTAAATATTACGAGTCCTCCAATTGTATCCACAATTGTATGAAGGATTATAGCAAGCGGATATAACCAAAATTTTTCTTTTTCTCTGCAAGCATAGAATACAAGGATTGATGCTCCAATGTGGAACATAACCGCAAATACTCTTTCCACTACATTAATCATCAATGTAGTTCCTGAAAACGTCGTAAGCAATTCTACTATCTGATCTATCTGCCCTATCTGATCGGGTGCCTGTGCCATAACCTGATCCACAACTGTCTTGAAAAGACCGGCATTAATCATAATCGCATAAATAATATAATTAAGATATGTAAGTCCAAGCAGTGCAACAACCTCAATTCCGCCATGTCCTATACCATATGAAATAGAGGTCTCTCTGTTAACTCTTTTTCTAAGAACTGTCTTATATGCAACTAGTCTTCCCGTCTCTTCAAATATTCCCGGAAAAAGGCCCACTAAAATAGAAAGAATAATAGGATGGGCACTCAAAAAAGTGCTTATAGCATGTTCGGGCAGCCCCATTGCTGTTGGAAAAGCAATAATATTCTGGATAGGCTTTTCCAAAACAAAGACAAACAAAATAAATGTAACCGCTCCAACAAATATCGTTGATAAATGTTCCTTTTTCTT
>JAGHUN010000085.1 GCA_018064805.1 Candidatus Colinaster scatohippi | reverse complement strand
TATGATTCGGAAAGCGGAAAATACGGATATATCGATCAGAGTGGTCAGTTTAGCCCTTTTAGAAAACCCGCAGGGACGGCAATGGAAGAAGAGGTTCTTGCGGGAATAACATTTGCGAATGAGGATAGCGACAGACTGACCGGGAAAATGAAAAACAATGCAGGTCTTAAAATGAACGCAGAGGCTACAATAAAATATGAAAAAGCATCTGATAATGAGGAAGATGAGAATAAGGATATAGACAGAGTTGTTGTGGAAACAAAGGTACCGGAGAATGGATATTATACCAATACGTCTGTGATAAGTGCAGATATAACAGAAGCTTATAAGCGTGGCAGAGAGGATTATATAGAGAAGCTGCAACAGGAAAACGGAGATCCGGAAATGCATCTGATAGTCTTAAATGACAGCGGACAGCTAATAAAAGCGAGTGCCAGTATAAGCAGTATAGGTACACATTGTGTGGCAGCTGATACAGTTTTTAATCCGGGTTACAGGACTCTTATATGTATACGAGGGAAGGTTAGTGCAGGTTGCACATCAGATTCAGTAACTGTAACCAGATATGAAAATGCCACAAAGGCATTTCTTGACAGTAATGGCAAAAAGGTTAGCAAGACAGTAATCGCATATAAGGATGCAGAGCGAAAAAAGGACTATTCGCTATGCGTATGTGATATATCAGAATGGGAATACTTGAGGCTAAATAAAACCTCGACATTTAATTATGCGGAAGTCTCGAGTGCTTCCATAGAGGAGTTTTTTGTCTTTACAACGCTATCAGAGGCTAAGGTACTAGAAAAAATAGATGATTATTATCAAAATTGGTAATAATGCTAAAGATACAATATATAGTTGACGATATATATAATGTAACAATATGTAGCAATGGATTGCACCGGGTAACCGGTTACAAAGGTCAGGGAGGAGCTTAGTATGCGTAATGTATTACATGAACAATTCGAAAGTGTTATAGTATATCCATCAGGAAAGAGTCAGTATCGTCAGCCTTATAACTCAGGTAGTGACAGAATTATAAAAAAGGGTGATAATACAGAGAAGAGAGGTGACTTTGAGGAACTTCTTGCGGCTTCTATTAAACAATTCGCTTAGGGATAACCGGACGGCCTGAAGATATCGGTCTGCAGGTCGTCTGTATAACACTTTGGGAGATTATATGAAAAAGGAACGTGTAACATATATTAAGGCAACAGTGAATATTTTGTCGGCTGTTGCTGCTTTATTGCTGTGCATTTGGTTGTTGCCCAAATTCATAGTTTTTTTTATACCCTTTATTATCGGGTGGATTATTTCATTAATGGCAGCTCCTCTTGTAAAGTTTTTTGAGGAAAAGCTAAAAATCAGACGAAAGGCCGGAACAGTATTTGTAATTGTACTTGTTCTGGCGATAGTAATACTGATTGTATATGCAATTGGATATGTTGCGATGCAGGAGATAGCTCGGTTTGTGGGGGATCTGCCGGAGTTATGGGCTTCTGTTGGAAGTGAATTGAATATGGCCGGTAACAATTTAATGAAATACATTGACAGACTGCCTGCTGATCTTAGGGATAATATATACACTGCAGCCGATGTTGTGAAGAAGTATTTTAATGATGCTTTTAGCGGTGATATTAATTCCGGTGGTGCGATTACCACGGTAGGAAATATTGTTAACAGTATTCCTGATGTAATTATGGGAGTAGTTATGGCTTTGCTGTCATCCTATTTCTTTGTTGCTGAAAAGGAATATATGAATGATATGAGTGAAAAGCATATTCCGGGAGCAATAAGATACAGATGGGATATGATAAAAAGAAGCATTAAAAGTGCCTTCGGCGGATATTTTAAGGCGCAGTTTAAGATTGAGATATGGGTTTATTTGATAACCCTTGTTGGACTTCTTATACTCAGAACACGATATGCGATTCTGATAGCGCTTGGCATAGCATTTCTTGACTTTCTTCCCGTTTTTGGGGCAGGAGCGGTAATGATACCATGGGCAGCAGTTAAGTTATTCAGTGGTGAATATGGAGTTGCTATAGGTCTGCTTTTAGTATGGGGCATAGGTCAGATAATAAGGCAGCTGATTCAGCCTAAGATTGTAGGGGACTCGATAGGTGTGAAGCCAATACCAACGCTTTTTCTTCTTTACATCGGATTTAAGTTTGGTGGAGTGTTTGGAATGATTATTGCTGTTCCAATTGGAATAATTGTAATCAACATGTATGAAGAGGGAGTGCTTAGTACTACTATTGAAAGCTTTAGAATTCTTTTTGCAGGATTCAACAGGTTTAGAAAAATAAGACCGGATGATATAGCGATTATAGAAGCTTATCAGAATGAACTGCCACAGGATTATCGTGATGGGGCATCGACACCGGGTGTAGGTGAGGAAGCACAGACAGATGAGATTTGTGAAGGTGAGGAAGAAATTAAATAAGTGGAGCGTATGAGGAACAGTTTTTTATGAAAGCAGCTAAAGCCATACGATTAATATTAATAATAACCGTTCTGACTCTTATCTCGGGATGCGGTGGTGTTAAACAAAACGGTGGAGCGCAGGAAAATGTGCAGGATGAACCGGTAAGCGAGGCACAACAGGGGATTGAACTTGAAGAAGATAGCAGCGAGGAACCGACATTTTTTGTTCATCCAAGAGAAATAGAAGAAGTGAAAATTGCAGCAGACTATCCCTTTGACTGGGAACACGGAAGCTGTAAGTATCTGAAGGACAGAACGGTTATCGTCAGCATCTTTTTAAGTGATAGCGAATATGCCTGGAATCCGGAAGATGATTCAGATATAAAGCTGATGGATCTTGAAAGGGAGAGATTGGGTGTTGCAACAGACTGGATAGTTAAAGAGGCAGACGCATATGGTATAGTGCCTGAGTTTCTTTTTGACTGGAAAGAAAATGATGATCTGAAATACATGGTTGCAGTAGATGAGGATATCTGTAACACGGAAAATGAGGAATCTATCTGGAAAATAATAGAAGATGAAGTTGAAAGTGATGCATTGCTTAGTAAGTATAATGCAGTCAATATTTTATATATGATAATTCAGAATATTCCGAAGAACTGGGACCTTAATGCGCTTACCTGGATATACGAGGAAGATGATTATCCGTATGAATATACACTTATGTATCCATATTATAAAGGTGAGACTGTAGGTGCACCATCTTATGCGCATGAAATATTGCATGCGTTTGGGGCTCATGACCTGTATATTGCAAATGATAATGAGACATATGTGGTTACAGAGGATTATCTTAAATATTTGAAAGAAATCGGTTCTAGGGATATAATGTATACCGTTGTTGGCGTTGATAACCGACAGCCGGGAAATGCTATCCCTTGTGAATTCAGTGGGCTTGATGCCTATTATGTTGGTATAGGAGATGAACCTGAAGAGGTTGAAGAATACGGACTGGATAAAAGTGAGTATTAGGGCTATATAAATGTAGCTGATAGGGAAAGGAAATGTCAGATTGTATAAGGCAATCGGCAGCGTGATAAAATGAGTTTTTGTTCTGTAAATGAGACATCAAAATTTGGATATAATGACTGTATAATTATTAAGAGCGAAATCAGGGAAGATGGAATAAAATTTGAACTAGAAGCGCTTATTGTCAGAGCTAATAATTCGCAGAATACCAATTATACCGACAGTTATGCCGGTGAGACATGCTGTTATATGAAAAATGGTAAGATTAAATCATTTGTCAAAGCGGGCTATAAATATTATGATGCCAATGATAATCTTATAGAAGAGAAGCCTGATGAAGAGTTAAAGTTAACTAATAAAGAAGCAGAAGCTTTGTTGACAGAAATCTATATGTCTGAACTTGAAAAAAATGATGACGGAACTTACACAGTTGTTGCAGAAGTTATATCAGAGGATATATCTGAAAATGTAGATGTGTATATTATTACAATTGAATGCGATGAGGTTGAGATGACCTGGGAGCATTATATGAACAGAGTTCAGAATAATTAATTCCGGAGGAAAGATGGTTTTAGAAGTTAGTAATTTAAGTCATGGATTTGGTGACAGAACAATTTTTGATAATGTGTCATTCAGACTGCTTAAGGGTGAGCATATAGGACTTGTCGGAGCAAATGGCGAAGGCAAGTCTACTTTTATGAGTATAGTAACGGGAAGCATGGAGCCGGAAGATGGTAAGGTAACATGGAATAAAAATGTTAAGGTAGGTTATCTTGATCAGCATACTGTGCTTGAGGCCGGCATGACAATTGGTGATGTTCTACGTTCGGCTTATGCGCACCTTTTTGATATGGAAGCAAGAATAAATGAAATCTGCGATAGCCTCGGTGAAGTGACAGATGACAATGAGATGAATATACTTCTAGAGGAGATGGGCGAACTTCAGGACATGCTTGATAGTCATGACTTCTATTCTATCGATATTAAGGTTGAGGAAATAGCAAGGGCATTTGAAATTTTACCACTTGGGCTGGACAGAGAGGTTACAGATTTGAGTGGTGGACAGAGAACAAAGATTTTGCTTGCCAAACTACTTCTTGAAAAGCCGGAGGTTCTACTTCTTGATGAGCCGACTAACTATCTTGATGCCAATCATATCGAGTGGCTTAAGAGATACCTTCAGGAGTATGAGAATGCATTCATACTAATATCGCATGATATTCCTTTTTTAAATGACGTAGTTAACATAATATATCATATGGAAAATGGAAATCTCGACAGGTATGTTGGTAACTATGATAAGTTCATGGAAGTATATGAAGTAAAAAAGGGACAGCTTGAGGCTGCATATAGAAAGCAGCAGCAGGAGATAAGCGAACTTAAGGATTTTGTCGCTCGTAATAAGGCTAATGTTGCAACGCGTAATATGGCTATGTCCAGACAGAAAAAGCTGGACAAAATGGATGTTATTGAATTAGCAGCCGAGAAACCAAAGCCTGAGTTCAGGTTTAAGGATGCAAGAACTGCAGGTAAGGTTATTTTTGAGACAACAGACCTTGTTATAGGTTATGATAAAAACAAACCTTTATCCAAGCCGATTAATTTAAGAATGGAACGTGGTGAGAAAATTGCTCTTGTTGGCACAAATGGAATTGGCAAAACTACATTTTTAAAGAGCGTTCTTGGTTTAATTGATTCACTTGAGGGTAAAGCTATTCTTGGTGATTATCTGTATAAGGGATATTTTGAGCAGGAGGTTAAACCAAGTGATAATACCTGTATTGAAGAAATATGGGAGACCTTCCCGGGATTTAGTCAGTATGAGGTTAGATCGGCACTTGCAAAATGCGGACTCACAACAAAGCATATTGAGAGTAAGGTAAGAGTATTATCCGGAGGGGAACAGGCAAAGGTAAGACTTTGCAAGCTGATTAACACGGAAACCAATATTTTGCTTCTTGATGAGCCTACCAACCACCTTGACGTGGATGCAAAGGACGAACTTAAGAGGGCGCTTAAAGAATACAGGGGTGCAATTCTTTTGGTGTGTCACGAACCTGACTTCTATGATGGATTAGTAGACAAGGTGTGGAATCTGGAAGAATTCTCGTTGTTACATTAATTGGGGGATTAAATATGCAGACATATGAATATGAGACGCGAGTCGGATTTAGTCAGACAGATGTTAATCATAGGATGAATTTAACAGCAATTATCGATTCGTTTCAGGACTGTTCCTGTTTCCATTCAGATGATTTGGGAGTTGGTATTAATTATCTGTCACCTAAGAATCTGGTTTGGATAATAAATTACTGGGAGGTGGAATTCAGTACAATCCCTAAGTATAGTGACAGGATTACGGTTGGAACATTTCCATATATGTTTAAATCTTTTCTCGGCCATAGGAATTTCTATATTAAGGATGAAGCCGGCAATATGATTATCAAAGCCAATTCATTATGGACACTTATGGACTGGAAGAATATGAGACCTGCCAGACCGGACGAGAAGATATTGGAAGCTTATATTCTGGGAGACAAGCTTGATATGGAATATAATTCCAGAAAGATATCAATTCCTAAGGATAGTCAATTTGAAGAAAAGCCGATGGTTTCAATACAGAATTATCATTTGGATTCAAATGGGCATGTAAACAATTGTCAGTATATAAAAATAGCTGTGGAAACCCTTCCTCAGGAAATAGATTATAAAAGACTTCGTGTAGAATACCGAAGTCAGGCACATCTTGGTGACGAGATATTCCCTGTTGTATATGATATAGAGAATGGATATGTTGTGACTCTTAATGATAAGGATGGAAATGCCTATACTGTTGTAGAATTAAAATATTAGTATGTTCAAAAAAGAGAGGACGGAATAACATGAAGGTAGGAATAAAGCAGGAACTTGTGGTAATAAATAAAGTCGAGTTTGGTATTTATCTTGCAGATAAGGAAGGAGCTGAGGAGAAGGTGTTACTTCCAAGAAAGCAAGTGCCGGAGGGCATAAAGCCCGGCGACAAAATTACTGTATTTCTTTATAAGGATAGCAGGGACAGACTTATTGCAACAGTCAATGAACCCAAGATGACATTAGGCGAGGTAGCCAAATGCAGAGTTATAGAGACCGGTAAAATCGGTGCATTTTTGGACTGGGGCCTTGAAAAGGATCTGCTTTTACCATTTAAAGAGATGACTGCACATGTTGAGGCTGAAGATGAAATTCTTGTGGCCTTATATACAGATAAAAGTGGCAGACTGTGTGCAACCATGAAGCTGTATCATTATCTGGGGACCGGTTACGAATGTCAGAAGGGCGACTGGGTTGAAGGAACTGTATATGAGATAAGCGATAATTTCGGAGCGTTTGTGGCTATTGAAGATAAATATCAGGGGCTTATCCCTAAAAAGGAAGTTGGTAAAAATATAAAAGTTGGCCAACATGTCAGGGCAAGAGTTACAGCAGTTAAGAGCGATGGTAAGATTGATCTTAGCATGAATGAAGTTTCTCATATTCAGATGAGTATAGATGCTGACAGGGTAATGAAGAGATTACAGACTGAGGGTGGAAAGCTTCCATTTAATGATAAGGCTTCACCTGAAATAATAAGAGAAGAGATGGATATGTCTAAAAACGAATTTAAGAAGGCAGTGGGAAATCTACTCAAAGCCGGTAAGATAGAAATCAAACCGGACAGCATTGTCTTGAAATAAGAAATATAGGGGAGACCGGCGTCGGTGCGGCCTCAACAAATAAAGAGCCTCACAATTGTGAGGCTCTTTATTATTAAATGTGCATATCGAAATTCGATCCGACAGAAGGATTAACACTGCGCTCCATAGCTGCTGAATCAATCATCTTAAGGATTCCCTGACCCTGAATCTCGTTTTGGTCAAGAGCCTTACTGAGTACGGCAGTGCTTACGTCGTTCTGAGTCTGTATGTTAGCCAAAGCCATTGATACACTTGCAATATCCATTGTAGCAGTACCTCCTTCACTTATTTGATAGAGGTATGATAACATATTCGGCTTTTATTTGGCAACCATTTGTCATATAATCATAGCATGGGTAACAAGGAACATAAAAAGAGTAATTTCATATTTCAGGCGGGAATACTTGCGATGGCAGGTATTATTGTCCGTATAATCGGTATTCTTTATAGAAGTCCTCTCGTAATGATAATAGGGGATGAGGGAAATGGATACTATAATTCAGCATATGTAATCTATACGATCATCCTCCTAATTTCATCATACAGTATTCCATCGGCAATTTCTAAAGTAATAGCGGCCAGACTTGGACTTGGTCAGTATAGGAATGCCCATAAGCTTTTTAAAGGTTCATTAATGTATGTAACTGTGGTTGGCGGAATTGGAAGTGCAGTTTGTTTCTTTTTCGCAGACAGAATGGTTGGAACCAATTCATCTCAGGTACTTCAGATTTTTGCGCCGACAATTTTTCTGTCGGGTTTTTTGGGAACCTTAAGGGGATATTTTCAGGCGCATAGGACAATGAAGTATACCTCATATTCTCAGATTATTGAGCAGATAATTAACGCTGTTGTTAGTATTACTGCAGCTTATATATTTGTCAGACTGCTTGCAGGTATGGATGATACTGCCATAGCTATTGGGGGCGCTAAGGGTAGTGCAATCGGTACCGGTGCGGGTGTACTGACGGGTCTCATTTTTATGCTTATTATTTATCTTAGGAAGAGACCCGAAATTATGAAGGATGTTGCAGGTGACAAGTCCGGGAGTGAGCTTTCTTATGCTGCTATAGGAAGAATAATTTTTGGTATGGTTACTCCGGTTGTATTAAGCACATGTATTTATAACCTGAGCTCCGCATCCAATCTGAAAATATACCAGTATATCGTGGAGAATCAGCATGGATATACTGAAGCTATGGCGACAACAAACTATGGTCTTTTTTCAGGAAAAGCAATGCAGATAGTGAATATTCCTATTGCAATAGCTTCTGCAATGGCAGCAGCCATTATTCCTACGATTGCAAGAACTCATGAAAGAGGGGAATACAAAGAGGGAAGAGAGAAGATAGCATATGCTGTAAAGGTAACAATGCTTATTGCTATGCCATCAGCCTTTGGCCTTTTAGCCTTAGCTGAACCTGTTACGCTTTTACTGTATCCTCAGAGAGCAACTTATATGATAGTTGCTAAGCTTATCAGAGCGTTATCCGTGACTGTTATTTTCTATTGTCTTTCGACGCTAAGTAATGCCATTTTGCAGGGAACAGGTAATGTAAATATTCCTGTTGTGAATGCGGCGGTTTCTCTCTTTGTTCAGGCCGGAGTACTTGTTATATTACTAAAAAATACAAGCCTTGATTTATATGCGCTTGTAATTGTTACAATTATATATTCTGCACTTATGTGTATACTTAACGGAGTCGCAATGAGAGTCAGATTGAGATACAAACAGGAAGTGATAAGAAGTTACTTTTTACCGTTTCAGGCGGCACTTGGAATGTATCTTGTGGCAGTGGGTACGAATTGGACGGTTTCGCATTTTATTAGAATCAGTTGTGGTAACCCGGATATGATTATTACGGGCTGGTATAATATCCTAAGGCTTGTTGTGAGTATGCTTTTTGCTGTTATTTCATATGCATGGTTTGTTCTGCATATGGGAGTTGCAAGAGAAAAAGAAATTCTTATGATGCCTAAAGGAGCGGTTATTGTGAGGGTGCTTAAGAGGCTTGGACTGATTCATGAGCATGATATAGTTAATAGAAGAAGACAGAAGAGAGGTCAGGATATTCTGGTTACATCGTATTCGGTAGATGATGAAGTGAAGTCGATTAGCGAACTGAAAAAAGACGCTGAAAATAATAAAAAGAACAACTGATATGTGAAATTTGTGTGTAAAAGATAAAAAAAGTGGAATTTTGTATTATTTAGTTGTAGAATGTTGAGTGTTGTGAACGGAAAACGTTTTGCAAATTAAGGAGAATGGACATGCAGAAGAGAGCACTGGCTCTAGCACTTGGGTTATCAATGCTATTGCTTACAGCTTGTGATACATCTAAAATAGCTCCAACTTCGGGAGTAATAAAGGAATCCGTTGAGGAATCAATAGCAGCTGAAGAGTCTGCAATGGCTGAGGAGTCAATTGAACAGGCAGAAGCCATTGATAATGTTGAGGAGAGCAGCGAGGAGGCTGAACCCGAACAGGTTTTCAGATCACGCCTGTCAGGTGAGGAGATTACATATAATTTCTTGGACCACAGACCACTTGCTGTAATGCTTAATAATATCAAAGAGGGTTGCCCACAGTCGGGAATTGAAGAGGCATCGATTGTTTATGAATGTCCGGTTGAAGGACGTATAACCCGACTTATGGGAATTTTTGACCAGTACGAAAAGGTACCGAAGATAGGTTCAATAAGAAGCAGCCGTGATTACTATGTATATCTGGCACTTGAGTACGATGCATTATATGCTCACTTTGGCCAGGCTACGGTGTATGTAGGTGAACTGCTTAATTCGACCGGTGTAGATAATCTCTCAGGTGCCGTTTCCGGAATAGAGAGACCGGCTAATAATACATATTACAGAAGTAATGACAGGAAGCCTCCGCATAATGTATATATAGATATGGAAGGTCTTCTTAAGGACAGAGAAGAATTTGAATACAGAACAACATACCGTACCGGTTTCCAGGAGAAGTTCACATATTGTGATCTTGGAGACAGAGCCACATTTGCAAATGGCAAGGATGCAACGGTAATGTATCCGGGTGGTAAGGATGCAAAGGCTAAAAATGGTTTTGCCGCAGTTCAGGCCAGATTCGAGTATAATAAGGAAGATGGCAAGTATTACAGATATCAGTATGGGGATGCACATATTGATGGTGAGACCGGTAATCAGCTTAAATATGATAATGTTGTTTTCCAGTATTGTGACGGATTTGTAAGAGACAGCAAGGATTATCTTGCTTTTGGACTTTTGGGTGACAGAGTTAATAAGTGTCAGGTATTTACGGATGGCAAGATGGTAGAAGGTACCTGGTCCAGAACTGAGATTTATCAGCCAACCAAATATTATGATGGTGACGGTAATGAGGTTGTTGTTAATCCTGGAAAGACCTGGATATGTATAATCTGGAATGATTATGCTGATGATGTTGTAATAGAGTGATTGGAGGAATAAGTCATGAAGAGCCTTTTTAGGAGTTTTGTAATGGCATTTTCAGGGTATTCGATTAGCCCGAAATCAAAATTAGCCAGAAATAAGGAGAACTGTGCTTATATACTGATGTTTATTCCACTTGTAGGCGCGATTATTACGATAATCATTAACAGATGGGCTGTACTCTATCCGTATATGTGTGAAAACCCGGTATTTCCGGCTGTTGTAGGAGCTGTAATACCTACGATTCTTTCGGCAGGGGTTCATATGGATGGTTTCTTTAAAACAGTTGATGCCATCAGCTCACATAAGAACAGAGAAGCGGCACTTAGGATCCTGAATGAAGATGCTCACGGCGGATATTCAGCAATTATTGTTGGAATATGTTATTTTATGGTAGCGGTAGGGATTTGGAGTGAGATGCCGATAGATGGTATTTTTGTAATTGCATTTGCTTATGTTATATCAAGAGCTTTATATGCAATATCTATTCTTACCGTTAAGCATGCACATGATGATAAGAGTATGAGTTATGTTCCTGACAATAGTGCAGTTAAATGGATACAGGTCATTGTAAACATTGCTTATATTGTAATTTGTGCAGTGCTTATGGTTGAAATTGCGCTTTCATTTACAAATATACGTGTTGCGATATTTTCACTTGTCGGAGCATTAATTACCTTTTTGTATTATGTATTAATGTCAAAAAAGAGATTTGGCGGCGTAACAGAGGAACTTGGCGGTTACTTCATTATGTTATGCGAAGTGATTATTCCTATAGCAGCACTTGTGGCATTTAAAAGCCCAATTTAAATGCTGATAGAAGTAAATGTTGAAATAATTACTAAATGTGTTATTGACAAAAGTTTTTTTATCTTGTATTTTACATATGAGCTTTAATAACGGCAAAAGGGTCTGCGAAGCGCAGACTCTTTTTGCTTTTTTTTAAGGAGGAGAATAGTTATGAAAAAATTATTAGGTACTTTGCTTTCAGTTGCAATGGTAGCTTCATTACTTGTTGGATGTGGTAGTGCAGCACCTGCAGATGGAGCATCAGACGGAGCTAAGACATTCAAGATTGGTGGTATCGGACCTCTTACAGGTGGTGCTGCAGTTTATGGTATCGCTGTTAAGAACGGTGCTCAGATCGCTATTGATGAGATTAATGCAGCCGGTGGTATCAATGGATGTCAGATCGAGTACAACTTCCAGGATGATGAGTGTGATGCTGAGAAGTCAGTAAACGCTTATAACACACTTAAGGATTGGGATATGGATATCCTTATGGGTACTGTTACATCAGGTTGTTGTGTAGCTGTAGCAGCTAAGACAGCAGAGGATGGAATGTTTGAGCTTACACCTTCAGGTTCTTCAGTAGATATTCTTGCAGGTAATGATAACGTATTCCAGGTTTGCTTTACAGACCCTAACCAGGGTATTGCTTCTGCTCAGTATATTGGACAGAGCAAGCTTGCTACAAAGGTTGCTGTAATCTATGATAGCTCAGATGTATACTCAACTGGTATATATGAGAAGTTTGCTGCAGAGGCTCCTGCACAGGGACTTGAAATTGTAGCAACTGAGGCTTTCACAGCTGATAACAAGACAGACTTTACTACACAGCTTCAGAAGGCAAAGGATGCAGGCGCAGAGCTCGTATTCCTTCCATTCTACTATACAGAGGCTACACTTGTTCTTAAGCAGGCAGATACAATGGGATTTGATCCAATCTTCTTCGGTTGTGATGGTCTTGATGGTATTCTTGCAGTTGAGAACTTTGACGTAGCACTTGCTGAGGACGTAATGCTTCTTACACCATTCGCGGCAGATGCAACAGATGACCTTACTAAGAGTTTTGTTGCTAAGTACGCTGAAATTGCTAACGGCGAAATTCCTAACCAGTTTGCAGCAGATGCATACGATGCTATCTACACAATTAAGGCAGCAGCAGAGGCCGCTAATGTAACACCTGATATGAGTGTTGCAGATATGGGTAAGGCTATTACAGCAGTTATGCCAACAATCAAGGTTGACGGTCTTACAGGTAAGGCAATGTCATGGAATGCAGAAGGTGAAGTAAATAAGGCACCTAAGGCAGTTGTTATTAAGAATGGTGCTTATGTTTCAATGGACTAATTGAAACTGATTATTTATTACATTTGTTTTATTAAAGTAACAAAAGGGTTGCCGATGGCAACCCTTTTTTTTATAATAGTTACTATATGGTTTGTCATACCCAAGCTATACCGTGACCGATGAGATATAGCTTAGATATGACAAATTAAATACTACATAGGGAGAAGCATAAATGAGTTTTTTGAGTTATCTTATTAACGGACTAAGTCTTGGAAGTGTATATGCGATAATTGCTCTTGGATATACCATGGTATATGGTATTGCGAAAATGCTTAATTTTGCGCATGGTGATGTAATTATGGTAGGTGGCTTTGCCATTTATACACTTATGAATTCAATGGGGGTAAATCCAATAATAGCTGTGCTTATATCGGTCGTTATCTGTACAGCCCTTGGTATGGCAATAGAGAAGATTGCTTATAAGCCACTTCGTAAGGCATCACCTCTTGCAGTATTAATTACTGCGATTGGTGTAAGTTATCTGCTTCAGAATCTTGCACTCTTGATTTTTGGAAGTGATGCAAAGCTGTTTTCGTCTGTTGTTAGTGTACCGGCAGCTAACATTGGAGCAATCAGTATTACAGGTGAGACAATTGTAACGATTGTTGCCTGTATAATTATTATGATTGTACTGACCCTTTTCATCAAGAAAACAAAAGCAGGACAGGCTATGCTTGCTGTTTCGGAGGACAAGGAAGCTGCAGAGCTTATGGGAATTAATGTAAATGCGACGATTTCGCTCACATTTGCAATTGGTTCGGGACTTGCAGCAATTGCCGGAGCGTTACTTTGTTCAGCATATCCTGCACTTACTCCATATACCGGTTCAATGCCCGGTATTAAGGCTTTCGTAGCAGCGGTATTTGGTGGAATAGGTTCTATTCCGGGAGCTTTTGTCGGAGGACTGTTGCTTGGAATAATTGAGAATTTAAGTAAAGCATACATCTCTTCTCAGATGGCTGATGCTATTGTATTCTCTGTTCTTATTATTGTGCTTCTTGTTAAGCCTACGGGTATCCTTGGCAAGAAGATTAGCGAGAAAGTATAAGGAGGCGGGAATATGAGTAAACAGTTAAAAAGTAATCTTATTACATATGGAATCATAATAGCCTTCTTTGCAATCATGCAGACGCTTGTTGGAACAGGCACTATTTCGAGTCTTTTTAAAGGGCTCCTTGTTCCTATATGCGTATATACTATTATGGCGGTTTCGCTTAATCTTACAGTTGGTATATTGGGAGAACTTAGCCTTGGACATGCAGGCTTTATGTGTGTAGGTGCGTTTGTATCAGCCTTCTTCTCAATGTGTATGAAGGAGAGCGGTATGAACAGTATTGTAAGATTCATTATTGCCATCATTCTCGGAGCAATTGTGGCAGCGGTATTCGGTATATTAATTGGTATTCCGGTACTTAGACTTCGCGGTGATTATCTTGCGATTGTAACGCTTGCATTTGGTGAAATTATTAAGAATATTGTTAATGTATTGTATGTTGGAAAGGATAGTAGCGGTTTCCATATCTCTTTTACAGATACTGCGTCCTTAGGACTTTCATCAGATGGTGTTGTAATCATTAAAGGACCACAGGGTATAACAGGAACACCTAATGATTCAACATTCCTTATAGGAATTATTATTCTTATTATTACGGTATTCATAGTAACAAATTTTGTAACTTCAAGGTCAGGCCGTGCTGTTATGGCAATCAGAGATAACAGGATTGCAGCCGAATCTGTGGGAATTAATATTTCAAAGTATAAGCTTATGGCATTTGCGATTTCTGCAGGACTTGCAGGTGCAGCAGGTGCGCTTTATGCACATAACCTGAATACGCTTAATGCACTTCCTAAGAATTTCGGTTACAATATGTCAATTATGATTCTTGTATATGTTGTACTTGGCGGTATTGGAAGTATTCGTGGTTCAATCATTGCAGCGACAATTCTTACAGCTTTACCGGAGCTTCTGCGTGGCTTTAGTGATTATCGTATGCTAATTTATTCAATTGTACTTATTGCACTTATGCTTATAAGTAATAGCCCTAAGGCTAAGATGTTCTTTGAGAAATATTCTATTAAGCAACTTATTGGTACTAAGAAAGCACAGAAGGAGGAGGTATAGTTATGGCATTACTGGATGTAACAGGACTTGGAATTTCCTTCGGTGGATTAAGAGCGGTTGATAATTTTGATATCCATATAGAAAAGGGACAGTTATACGGATTGATTGGTCCTAATGGTGCCGGTAAGACAACTGTATTCAATATGTTGACCGGTGTGTATAAGCCTACAGATGGAACCATAAGTCTTGATGGAAAAAATATAACAGGACAGAAGACGACTCAGATAAACAAGGACGGTATTGCCAGAACTTTCCAGAATATTCGTCTGTTTAAGGAACTTACAGTTCTTGATAATGTAAAAGCCGGTCTTCATAATGATTATCCGTATTCAACAGTTGCAGGTATTTTCAGATTGCCTTCATTCAAAAAGCAGGAAAAGGCAATGGATGAAAGAGCAATGGAACTCCTTGAGGTATTTGATCTTGATAAGGAATATGATTTCCTTGCAAGTAATCTCCCTTATGGTAAGCAGCGTAAACTGGAAATAGCAAGAGCACTTGCTACGAATCCAAAGCTTTTGTTGCTTGATGAGCCGGCAGCCGGTATGAATCCAAATGAAACCAAGGAACTCATGGATACAATAAGACTTATTCGTGATAAATTCGATATGACTATATTACTTATTGAGCATGATATGAAGCTTGTATCGGGAATCTGTGAAGAACTCACAGTTCTTAACTTCGGTCAGGTTCTGGCACAGGGTAAGACGAGTGATGTTTTGAATAATCCGGAAGTAATTAAGGCATATCTTGGTGATGACTAAGGAGGAAGGCAAATGGCAATGTTAGAGGTTAAGGACCTTGAAGTAAGTTATGGAATGATTAAAGCCATTAAAGGCGTATCTTTCGAGGTCAATGAGGGTGAAGTTATTTCGCTTATCGGCGCAAATGGTGCCGGTAAGACAACAATATTACATGCTGTCAGTGGTCTTCTTTCTAAGGATTCGGGCAGTGTAACTTTTATGGGACAGGATATTACTGCAACTCCTGCACATAGTATTGTATATCTTGGAATGGCACATGTTCCGGAGGGAAGGCGTGTTTTTGCACAGCTTAGTGTTCTTGAGAATCTTAAGCTTGGTGCCTATACAAGAAAGGATAAAAATGAGCTTGAGGAAACTCTTGCTATGGTTTATAAGAGATTCCCGAGGCTTGAAGAGCGTAAGAATCAGATGGCAGGAACTCTTTCCGGTGGTGAGCAGCAGATGCTTGCTATGGGACGTGCTCTTATGAGCCATCCTAAGCTTATTCTTATGGATGAGCCGTCAATGGGTCTGTCTCCAATCTTTGTTGAGGAAATTTTTAGTATAATTCGTGATATTTCAGCATCAGGTACAACGGTTCTTCTAGTAGAGCAGAATGCCAAAAAGGCACTTTCTATCGCTGACAGAGCATATGTACTTGAAACCGGAAATGTAACTCTTAGCGGTGACGCAAAGGAACTTACGAATGATGAATCAGTAAAGAAGGCATACTTGGGCGAGTAGTTTGTTCGCAGAAAGGGGTTATCATGGTTATTACAATCGGAAGAACTTTTGGAAGTGGCGGCCGTATTATGGGTAAAGAGCTTGCTGACAGACTTGGAATTAAATTCTATGATTCGGAACTAATCAGACTTGTTTCTGATGAAACCGGTATTAACGAGAGCCTTTTTGGTGAGACTAACGAGCGACTCAAAAAGAGCTATATTGGTCAGGACCTCAGTTGGATGGAGGATCCGACACCATTGCCACCATCGAACAAGAAATATACATCTGAAGAGAACCTTTTCAGACTTAATGCCAAGTTAATCAGAGAACTTGCAGATAAAGAGGACTGTGTAATTATGGGACGCTGTGGTGCCACAGTACTTGAAGGTCGTAAGGATGTTATTAGAATTTTCTGTTATGCTTCGCCGGATGACTGCACCAAGCGAGCTATGGAGGTCTGCGGTTTGTCCGAAAAAGATGCTATTAAGCGTATAAATGAGGTGGACAGATATCGTGAAAACTACTATAAGCATTTCACCGGCAAAAAAATAACTGATGCAACAAGTTATGATTTGTGTATCAATACCGGAACAGCAACAGTTGAAGAACTCGTTGATTTTGTATGTATGTTTATAGAAAACAAAAAGAATAGATAAAATTTAGTAATGCAGAATGGAGTAAAAAAATGTTAAATCAGAAGTATGTAGATATGCTTTCTAAAAAGTCAGTAATCAGAGAACTTTCTGAGTATGCTGTAGCAAGAGGTAAGGAAATAGGATATGAGAATGTATTTGATTATACACTGGGTAATCCTTCGGTGCCGGTACCTCAGAGATTCAATGACAGTGTTATAAGACTGATTGGTGAGAAAAGTCCTATGGATCTCCATGGATATAGCCAGAGTCTTGGTATTGCAGAGGTTAGACAGGCAGTTGCGGATTCACTTAATAAAAGATTCGGAATGAATTATTCTATGAATCACATTTTTATGGCAAGTGGTGCAGCAGGTGCTCTTGCTCATGCCTTCAGACTTGTTACTGTACCGGGTGATGAGATTATTACATTTGCTCCATTTTTTCCGGAATATAATCCATATGTAACACAGACAGGTGCAGTTCTTACAGTTGTTCCACCTAATACTGAGAATTTTCAGATTAATTTTGATGCTTTTGAATCGATGATATCTGAGAAAACAATGGCGGTACTTGTTAATTCACCAAATAATCCGTCGGGTATTGTATATTCAACCGATACTATAAAGAGACTGGCAGCAATTCTTAAGGAAAAAAGTAAGCAGTATGGGCATATTATTTATCTTATTTCAGATGAACCATATAGAGAGATAGTATTTAATAATGTTGATGCCCCATATATAGCAAAGTATTATGATGCGACTATCACCTGTTATTCATTCTCTAAGTCATTATCTATTCCGGGTGAGCGTATTGGATATGTAGCTATTAATCCTGCGTGTCCTGATGCAGAGCAGATGATAGTAATGTGTGGTCAGATTTCAAGAGGAATCGGACATAACTGTCCGGCATCCATTATCCAGCTTGCGGTGGCAGAGAATCTCGATATTACAGCAGACTTGTCTGTATACGAAAAAAACATGAATATTCTTAATGATGAACTGAAGTCACTTGGTTTTGAAGTTGTTAAGCCGGGTGGAACCTTCTATATATTCCCTAAAGCACTTGAAGAGGATGCTGTAGCCTTCTGTAAGAAGGGTACAAAGTATGATTTTATTGGTGTACCGGCAGATTCTTTTGGATGTCCGGGATATTTCAGACTTGCTTATTGTATTGAAACCGAAAAGGTTGAGAGGTCGTTGGAGGCTATCAGAAAGTTTGTTAAGAGCGAATATTAAGTGTTCTCGGTGCGCATTTGTGGGAAATAAACAAAAAACAATACTAAAATTTGTACAAATTATAGAATCGGTACATTGACGCTTGCTTTTTTAGGGGTGTAAACTGTTACTGTCAATTTGTAATGTTTTGTTAAATCAATAGATATTATTGTTTTGGAAGGGAGAAGAAATGGCAGCAGAGAAGACAACAGTTAAAAAGGATGCACCTAAGGCAACAGCATCAGTTAAGGCTAATGCACTTAAGACAGATTTAAAGACAGAAGTTAAGCCTGTAGTAGAGGTTAAGGCTACAGAGACAAAGACAGCAGCACCTAAGAAGGCAGCAGCTAAGGCAGCAGCAGCTACTAAGGAAGTTGCTAAGAAGGCAGCTACAACAACTAAGAAAGCAGCTACAACAACTAAGAAGGCAGCTACAACTGCTAAGAAGACAGTTGCTAAGGCAGCTAAGACAGTAGCACCTAAGAAGACAGCTACTAAGACAAATATTACTCTTGAGTATTCTGATAAGAAGTATACAGCAGCTGATCTTGAGAAGATTGCAAGTGATGTATGGGTATATGATTATGGTAAGAAGGCAGCAGACTTAAAGTCAGTTGAGCTTTATGTTAAGCCTTTTGAGAACAGAGTTTACTACGTATTCAATGGTGATGTTGTAGGAAGCTTCCAGATTTAATTGCAGATACAGAGAATTTTAGCCGTCGGCATTTGCCGGCGGTTTTTTTTATAAAAAAATATCTTGACTATCAAAGTATTTTGGTGTAGCATCTTTTCTTGGAGATAGTTTGATAATCAAAACATTTGAAAGTCAAACTATATAAAGGCGGTCACAATAGTGTGAATCGGCAGATAATGTATATATGAAAAGGAGAAAAAACAATGTTAGAGAAGGTAGCAGCAATTATTGAAGAGAAGTTAGGACTTGATGGAGTAGAGATTACGGCAGAGACAAGATTTAAGGAAGATCTTGATGCAGATTCATTAGATCTCTTTGATATGGTAATGGAATTCGAGGATGAATTCGGAATTGAGATTTCTTCAGAGGATCTTGAGAATATTACAACTGTTGGTGCATTACTTAAATATATTGAGGAAAAGCAGGCATAATTCATGAAAACAGATATTACAGAACTTTTAGGAATTGAATATCCGATCATTCAGGGGGGGATGGCTTGGGTTGCTGAGCACAGACTAGCTGCTGCAGTATCCAATGCGGGTGGTCTTGGTCTTATAGGTGCAGCTTCTGCACCGGCGGAGATCGTAAAAGAAGAGATTCGAAAATGTAAAGAGCTTACGGATAAGCCATTTGGTGTTAATGTTATGCTTTTGAACCCCAATGCGGATGAAGTTGCTAAGGTGATTGTTGAAGAAGGTATAAAGGTTGTTACAACCGGTGCGGGTAATCCTGCTAAATACATGCCTATGTGGAAGGAAGCCGGAGTAAAGGTTATTCCGGTTGTAGCCAGCGTGGCACTTGCTAAGATGATGGAACGTGGCGGTGCAGATGCCGTTGTTGCAGAAGGAATGGAGAGCGGTGGCCATATTGGATATACAACTACCATGACTCTTGTCCCACAGGTAGTTGACGCAGTTAATATTCCTGTAATTGCAGCAGGAGGAATTGCTGATGGAAGAGGAATGGTAGCAGCAATGGCACTTGGTGCATGTGCTGTTCAGATGGGAACAAGATTTGTAGTGGCAAATGAGTCAATTGTTCATGAAAATTACAAGAAGAAGGTAATTAAGGCATCAGATATTGATTCTGAAGTTACAGGAATGAGTACGGGACATCCTGTAAGATGTCTTCGTAATAAAATGACAAGACAGTATCTTGAACTGGAGAAGAGTGGAGCAGATTTCATGGAACTTGAAAAGCTGACGCTTGGTTCTCTTAGAAATGCCGTTATTGATGGAGATGTTGTAACCGGTACAGTTATGGCCGGTCAGATTGCAGGACTAATCAAGGAAGAGAAAAGCTGTAAAGAGATTATTGAAGAAATAATGGAAGAGGCTAAATCAGTTAAAAATAATATTAGTCTGTAGAGGTGACGAAATGGGAAAGACTGCTTTTGTTTTCCCTGGACAGGGTGTTCAGGCTGTTCTTATGGGAAAAGATTTTTATGATAATTCGGAAATTGCCAAATCTGTATATGAACAGGCAAGCAAGGCATCAGGTGTTGATGTGGAGAGTCTGTGTTTTACAGAAAATGAGAATCTTAACATCACAGAGTATACACAGATTGCATTACTAACGACAGAAGTGGCGATACTTAAGGAAGTGCTTAACATGGGCATTAAGCCTGATGTATGTGCCGGATTAAGTCTTGGTGAATATGCGGCTTTAGCAGCATCTGAAGCTATGGAATTGAGTGATCTTTTTGAGATTATCAGACTTCGTGGAAAATATATGCAGAATGCATATCCAACAGGTGGTGCTATGATGGCGGTGCTTGGGCTTGATGCTGAAGTTGTTGCAGAGGTTTGTGATAAGACTGACGGAATAGTGTCGATTGCTAATGACAATTGTCCGGGCCAGATTGTTATCTCCGGTGAGGAGAAGGCGGTTTTGGCTGCCGGAGAAAGTCTCAAAGAGAGCGGAGCCAAGAGATGCATTCAGTTAAATGTAAGCGGTCCTTTCCACTCAAAGCTTCTTAGTAAAGCGTCAGAAGAGCTTGGTGAGGCTTTGAAGAATAAAGTAATAAACGAAATCAAGATTCCGTATATCTGTAATACAGAGGCAAGGCTTGTTACAGATGCGACAGAAGTAAAGGACCTTTTGGTTAGACAGGTGTCAAGTGGTGTCAGATTCAGAGAGAGCATTCTTCTAATGAAGGAGATGGGTGTAGATACTTTTGTTGAAATTGGTCCCGGAAAAACAGTTGCCGGATTCATAAGAAAAACAGATAAAGAACTTAAGGTCATTAATATTGAAAAATATGAGGATCTGGAAAAACTGAAGGAATTGTTATAACTATTCTTTGGATAAGGGTGAGGAAAATGTCTAATTATAATCTTAATGACAAAGTAGCTTTGGTAACAGGCGCAAGCCGTGGTATAGGAAGGCAGATTGCAATTAAACTTGCCAAGTGTGGAGCTACGGTAATCGTAAATTATTGTGGTTCAAAAGAAAAGGCAGATGAAGTGGTTGAAATCATCACATCAAATGGTGGAAAAGCAGAAGCAATGCAGTGTGATGTTGCGGTTTATAGTGAAACAGAACAGCTGATAGCAGCAGTGCTTGATAAGTATGGCAGAGTAGATATTCTTGTAAATAATGCAGGTGTAACAAGGGACAATCTGTTAATTAAGATGAGCGAGCAGGATTTTGATCTTGTTATAGCAACTAATCTTAAGGGTGCGTTTAATACTATTAAGCATTTATATCGCAATTTCATAAAACTCAGAGCCGGTAAGATTATCAATATTTCCTCTGTATCCGGTGTTATGGGTAATGCAGGACAGGCCAATTATTCGGCTTCGAAGGCAGGTATTATCGGACTTACCAAGAGTATGGCAAGAGAGCTTTCAAGTAGGAATGTATGTGTAAATGCGGTTGCACCGGGATTTGTTGAAACAGATATGACAGAAAAGATGCCTGAGGCAGTATTGGAGAATGCAAAGAAGGCGATTCCGCTTCAGAGGCTTGGTAAAGCGGAAGATATTGCAAATGTTGTAGCGTTTCTTGCCAGCGACAGCGCAGATTATATTACAGGTCAGGTAATCTGTGTTGATGGTGGTATGCAGATGTAATTCGGTGATAGGAGCATAGAAATAAATGAAAAAAAGAGTTGTTGTTACAGGAATGGGAGTCATTACTCCAATTGGAAACAGTGTTGATGAATTCTGGAATGGAATAAAGGAATCAAAAATTGGTTTTGGTCCGATTACATATTTTGATACTACAGATTACAAATGTAATCTTGCAGCTGAGGTTAAGGATTTTAAGCCGGAAGAATATATGGATAAGAAGGCAGCAAGAAGAATGGAGCCATTCTGCCAGTATGCTGTTGCAGCAGCAGGAGAGGCAATAAAGGATGCTAATCTGGATATGGAGGCAGAAGATCCATATAGAGTAGGATGTGCAATCGGTAATGGTGTTGGATCTCTTCAATCGGTTGAGCGAGAGCACAAAAGATTATTGGAAAAAGGACCATCTAAGGTGTCACCGATGCTTGTACCTCTCATGATTACAAATATGGCGGCAGGAAACGTAAGCATTATGTATAACCTTAAAGGAAAGAGCATCAATGTTGTTACAGCATGTGCAACAGGAACCAATTCCATTGGAGAGGCCTTTAGAACAATACAGTATGGAGATGCTGATGTGATGATAGCAGGTGGTACAGAAGGAAGCATTACTGAAATGGGTGTAGCAGGTTTTGCCGCTCTTAATGCGCTATCTACAAGTGAAGATCCGGCAAGATGTTCGATCCCTTTTGATAAGGACAGAAATGGATTTGTAATGGGTGAGGGTGCAGGTGTTGTTGTTCTTGAAGAACTTGAGCATGCTAAAGCCCGTGGTGCAAAGATTTACGCTGAGGTACTGGGGTATGGTTGTTCATCAGATGCATATCATATTACAAGTCCTGCAGAAGACGGAATGGGAGCTGCAACAGCTATGGTGAATGCAGTAAAGGATGCCGGAATAGAAATGGATAGCGTAACTTATATTAATGCTCACGGAACAAGCACACATTATAATGATTTGTTTGAAACAAGAGCAATCAAGGCAGCATTTGGTGAGCATGCCAAGGATATAAGGATTAATTCTACCAAATCAATGATAGGACATCTTCTTGGAGCAGCAGGTGCAGTAGAATTTGTTACATGTGTTAAAGAAATTAATGAAAACTATATTCATAACACAGTAGGCCTTAATGAATGCGAAGAAGAGATGGATCTCAATTATTGTAAGGAAGCCTACAACGAAGAGGTTAAATATGCACTTAGTAACTCATTGGGCTTCGGCGGTCATAATGCGAGTCTGGTAGTTGGAAAATATACAGAATAATAGATTTTGAAAACGGAGAAAAAGATGTCATTAATGAATATTACAGAAATAATGGATGTTATACCGCACAGATATCCATTTTTGCTTATTGATACTATTGAAGAAATTGAAGATGGTAAAAGAGCTGTAGGAAAAAAGTGTGTTAGTGGAAATGAGTTGTTTTTTCAAGGACATTTTCCGAGTAATCCGGTAATGCCGGGAGTTCTAATAATAGAAGCACTTGCTCAGGTAGGAGCTGTTGCGATGCTCTCAATGCCTGAAATGAAAGGAAAGACAGCATATTTTGCAGGAATTGATAATGCAAAATTCAGAAAAAAGGTTGTACCGGGAGATGTACTTATGCTTGAGACAGAGATTGTCAAGCTGAAAGGACCTATGGGAATAGGTAAGGCGGTTGCCACTGTTGATGGAGTTAAGGTTGCAGAGGCTAATCTAACCTTCGCTATTGGTTAATGGAATTGCTAATCTTTTTTGTGAAACTGGAGCGTTAATATGAATATACTGGGTTTAGGTAAAAAAGTTGCAAATATTACAATAAATAAGAACTCTGCCGGTAATGATAAGGAATATATACCATGTCCGAAATGTGGAGGAATGGTAGAGCGTGACAGAGTAGTTAAGTTAAAATACATATGCTACAAATGTGATGGCTATTTTAGAGTAAAAACTACGAACAGAATTAGGATGGTTGCCGATAAGGGGACATTTGAATCCTGGTTTGACGGAATGGAAATATCGAATCCGCTTGAATTTGCCGGATATGAAGAAAAACTTAAAGAAGCAAAGGAAAGAACAGGACTTGATGAGGCCCTTACAGTAGGAAAATGTAAAATATTTGGTGCTGAGGCAGTTATAGGTGTGTGCGATTCGCGATTTATGATGGCCAGTATGGGACATATTGTAGGTGAGAAGCTAACTATGGCTATTGAACGTGCAATTGAACTTAGCTTGCCCGTATTTGTTTTCTGCTGCTCGGGTGGTGCCAGAATGCAGGAAGGTATTGTATCTCTGATGCAGATGGCTAAGACCTCTGCTGCTGTTGCGAAGTTAAGAGAAGCAGGATTATTATACTGTACTATTCTTACTGATCCTACAACAGGTGGAGTTACTGCAAGCTTTGCTATGCTTGGTGATGTAATAATGGCTGAACCGGGTGCGCTTATAGGTTTTGCAGGACCAAGAGTAATTCGTCAGACTATTGGTCAGGAACTGCCGGAAGGTTTCCAGACAGCAGAGTTTTTGCTTGAGCATGGAATTATTGATGGTATTGTCGAGAGAAGAAATCTAAAGAAGACCTTGTATTTTATGATTAAATCTCATAATAGCAAAGAAGGCCTGTATTCTGATTTTGATGATACTAATACTGAATATAAAATTAGCGAAATTGTAAATGAAAGACTTCACTTCTCAAAGCCTAAGACAGCCTGGGAAAAGGTAAAGGGTGTCAGACAGGCAACTCGTCCTCAGGGAATAGATTATATGGAATACATATTTGATGTATTTATTGAGGCGCATGGGGACAGGGCATTCAGAGATGATCCGTCTATAATAGGTGGAATTGGATTTATCGGTAATCAGCCGGTGACAGTTATATCTGAGGACAAGGGTAAGAGTCCGGAGGACTATAAAAAGAAGAATTATGGTATGCCTATGCCGGAGGGTTACAGAAAAGCGCTTAGACTTATGAAGCAGGCTGAGCACTTTAACAGACCTGTAGTTTGTTTCGTTAACACACCGGGGGCGTATCCGGGAATGGAAGCGGAAGAGCGTGGTATGGGTGAAAGCATTGCAAGAAATCTGATGGAAATGGCAGATTTGAAAGTTCCGGTTCTCTGCATTCTGGTAGGAGAAGGTGGCAGTGGCGGTGCTCTTGCGACAGCAGTGGGTAACGAGGTTTGGATGCTTGAGAATGCTACATATTCAATCCTTTCGCCGGAAGGCTTTGCTTCAATTCTGTGGAAGGATTCCAATCGAGCTGCTGAAGCCAGCGAAGTAATGAAAATAACAGCTTCTGATTTGTGTGATTTGAAAATCATCGAGAAGATAATACCCGAATATGGTGGAGCAGATGAGGTAACAAAGGAAGCTATCGGTAGAAATTTGAAAAAGGAAATCTGTGATTTTCTTGAAAAATATAGAGGAAAATCAGGCGAAGCAATCAGAAAAGAAAGATATGAACGTTTTAGACAGTTCTGATGCTTACAGATTGTGTTATAGTCTCTTTTTCTTATATAGGAAGGCATCGAATATAAAGGGATTTGCATAAATAAGAGGATTATTATGGCACTGTTATTAAAGGGTACAGGAAGTGCGCTTCCTGAAAAAATAGTTACAAATAAAGAACTTGCGTCAATTGTAGATACAAGCGATGAATGGATAAGCGAAAGAACCGGAATAAAAAGCAGACATATTTCAACCGGTGAAACGGTTGCTTCACTTGCTGCAGAGGCGGCTAAGAAGGCACTTACAGATGCAGGGGTACAGGCAGAGGATGTTGAGATTATTATAGTTGCAAGCTGTTCATCAGAAATGGCTCTTCCCTGTGTTGCATGCCAGGTGCAGAGTATTATAGGTGCGAATAAGGCTGTTGCTTTTGATCTTAATGCAGCTTGTGCAGGTTTCCTTTTTGCAATGAACACGGTTGATGCTTATATTTCGGCAGGTATATATAAGAATGCGCTGGTAGTTGGGGCTGAAGTTCTTTCTAATATTATTGATTGGGAGGATAGAGGAACCTGTATTCTGTTTGGTGATGGAGCCGGAGCTGCGTATTTTGAAGGGAAAGAAGGCAGAATGTGTTATGTTCAGCGAAGTGATGGTTTCAAGGGTGATGTTCTTGCCTGCAGGCAGCGTTCGCCAAAAAATGCATTCTACACAAGTGAAGATATACCACATTATGTGACAATGGATGGAAGGGAAGTGTTCAAATTCGCAACACGCCAGGTTCCGGAGGCAATATGCGAAATGTTAAATGCAGCTAAGCTTGAGGCTGATGACATTGATTTGTATGTTCTTCATCAGGCTAATTTGAGAATTATTGAGAGCATATCAAAGCGCCTTAGAGTGGATTTATCAAAATTTCCGACTAATGTTGAACGAGTTGGAAATACATCTTCTGCGTCAATTCCGTTACTTCTGGATGAATTAAACAGAGACGGAAAACTCAGCGAGGGTATGAGGGTTGTTCTTTCCGGATTTGGTGCAGGGCTCACTTATAGCGCATGTCTACTTGAATTGTGATATAATAATTGTAACAATTAGGCTAGTTATTGAGAGGAAAGTATGGAAGTAAAATACACCAGGGGATTGAACGAGATGCTGGTTAATCTTTTTAACCATGTCATGGCCGTTGAGTCAGATGCCGTTATAACCGAAGAATATAAAGATATAACCAATAATGATATGCATATTATTGAGGCTGTAGGGATTGGCGAGCCGAAAAATATGTCAGAGATTGCCAAGAGTCTTTCCGTTACTGTAGGTACGCTTACCACTAACATGAACGGTCTTGAGAAAAAGGGATATATTGAGAGAAAAAGAAGCACAGAAGATAAAAGAGTGGTATATACTACATTAACAGAGCGTGGAAGGAAGGCTTTTTTTCATCATAGAGATTTTCATAAGCAGATGATTAAGGCTGCCGTATCAGGACTTGATGATGATGAGAAGAGAATGCTTTATAAATGTCTTGTTAAGTTGGACGATTTCTTTACGCCGAAGGATTAACAGAGATGTGATAATTACAGAGGGTTTAAGGCCCTCTTTTCTTTTTGGCATAAATATGGTTTCGCAAAAATGGGGGGAAACGGATTTTATAAATTGTTAATAATTATAATATTGACACTATAGCGGTGTGGTGATAAATTATGATTCAGAGGATGTTAGCACTCAAAAACGTCGAGTGCTAACAAAGGAGATAAAAGGATGGAACTTACTGAACGTAAGATGAAAATTATGCAGGCAGTTGTTCGTAACTATCTTGAGACGGGTGAGCCGGTAGGTAGTCGAACAATTTCCAAATATACCGACTTGAATCTCAGTTCCGCAACAATCAGAAATGAGATGGCAGATTTGGAGGAAATGGGCTACATCGTTCAGCCACATACGTCGGCAGGACGAATCCCTACGGATATGGGTTACAGATTGTATGTTGATACAATGATGGAATCCAAGATGAGGGAGGTAGAAGAGATTAAGGAGAATCTTCTGGAAAAGGAAGAACGTCTTGACCAGCTCTTAAAGCAGACGGCAAAGCTTCTTGCAACCAATACCAATTATGCAACAATGGTATCGGCTCCAAGTATTCATCGCAATAAGCTTAAGCTTATTCAACTATCCAAGGTTAATAAAAAACAGCTTTTGGTGGTTGTGGTTGTTGAAGGTAATGTGATTAAGAATTCCATTCTGGATGTGGATAATGAGCTTAATGAAGAAACTGTTCTTAAGCTTAATATCCTGCTTAATACACATCTTAACGGTCTTACGATTGAAGAGATCAATCTTGCGATGATTACAGCAATCAAGCAACAGGCAGGTGTTCATTCGGATATAGTGGCAGAGGTTATTGATGCAATTGCCTCAGCTATACATGAGGAAGAAGACTTAGAGATATATACTTCGGGAGCGACTAATATATTTAAGTATCCCGAACTTGTACAGAATGATAAAGCAAGTGAACTTATTGGTACCTTTGAAGAGAAGGAAAAGTTGAATGAGCTTGTTATAAAGACTCTGGCAGAGGAAGAGAATACAGGTATTCAGGTATATATCGGTAATGAGTCACCTGTGGAAACTATGAGAGATTGCAGTATTGTAACTGCTACATACGACCTCGGAGAGGGTATGAAGGGTACAATCGGTATTATAGGTCCCAAGAGAATGGACTATGATAAAGTAGTAGATAATCTGAAGGGTGTTATGCATCAGTTGGATTCAATATATAAGAAGGAGTAGTTAAGGTATGGCAGAGAAGACGGAAGAAATCCTTAATGAAGAGATTAAAGAAGAGGCTGTTGCTGAAGAGAAGGAGTCTACAGCAGAAGAGGCAGTAGATGAGACAGTAAATGAGAATACTGCAGAAGCAGTAGATGAAAAGGAAGCAACAGAAAAGAAAGGTAAAAAGAATAAGTCAGATAAAAAGCTTGTGGCTCTTGAGACAAAAAACGCAGAACTGGAAGACAGAGTAATGCGTCAGATGGCAGAGTTCGAGAATTTCCGAAAGAGAACAGAGAAAGAAAAAGCAACAATGTTCGAGATGGGGGCTAAAAGCGTTATTGAGAAAATTCTTCCGGTGGTTGATAACTTTGAGAGAGGTTTGGCATCTATCGGTGAAGATCAGAGAGGCCCTGTATACGATGGAATGAATATGATATATAAGCAGCTGATGGATGAACTCGATAAGATAGGAGTTAAGCCAATTGAAGCGCTTGGAACAGAATTTAATCCGGATCTTCATAATGCAGTTATGCAGGTCGAGTCTGAAGAATTCGAAGAGGGTATGGTAGCTCAGGAGCTTCAGAAGGGTTACACATATAAGGATAATGTAGTAAGACACAGCATGGTTGCTGTTGCTCAGTAGGATATAGTCCTGCGATATAAATTTAGTCATTTTTTTACTAAGGAGGAAAATAGATATGAGTAAAATCATTGGTATTGATTTAGGAACAACTAACAGCTGTGTAGCTGTTATGGAAGGTGGAAAGCCAACAGTTATCGCTAATACAGAAGGTGCAAGAACAACACCATCCGTAGTAGCATTTACTAAGACAGGAGAGAGACTTGTTGGTGAGCCTGCTAAGCGTCAGGCAGTTACAAATGCTGATAAGACTATTGCTTCAATTAAGAGAGATATGGGTACGGATAATGGTCGAACAATCGATGATAAGAAGTACTCACCACAGCAGATTTCAGCTATGATTCTTCAGAAGCTTAAGGCAGATGCAGAGAGCTATCTTGGAGAGAAGGTATCAGAGGCAGTTATTACTGTTCCTGCTTACTTCAATGATGCACAGAGACAGGCAACAAAGGATGCCGGTAAGATTGCCGGTCTTGATGTTAAGAGAATTATCAATGAGCCTACAGCAGCAGCTCTTGCATATGGTCTTGATAACGAAAAAGAACAGAAAATTATGGTATACGACCTTGGTGGTGGTACATTCGATGTATCAATCATTGAGATTGGCGATGGCGTAATTGAGGTATTATCAACAAATGGTGATACACACCTTGGTGGTGATGACTTTGACCAGAAGATTATTGATTGGATGCTTGCTGAGTTTAAGGCAGCTGAAGGAGTTGACCTTTCTAATGATAAGATGGCTCTTCAGAGACTTAAGGAAGCTGCTGAGAAGGCTAAGAAGGAACTTTCGAGTGCAACAACAACCAATATCAATCTTCCTTTCATCACAGCTACTGCTGAAGGACCAAAGCATTTCGATATGAATCTTACAAGAGCTAAGTTCGATGAACTTACACATGACCTTGTAGAGAGAACAGCAATCCCTGTTCAGAACGCAATGAAGGATGCAGGACTTACAAATGCAGAGCTTGGCCAGGTACTCTTAGTTGGTGGTTCAACAAGAATTCCTGCAGTACAGGACAAGGTTAAGCAGCTTACAGGTAAGGAGCCTTCTAAGAACCTTAACCCTGATGAGTGTGTAGCTCTTGGTGCTTCTATCCAGGGTGGTAAGCTTGCAGGTGATGCCGGTGCAGGCGAAATCCTTCTTCTTGATGTAACTCCGCTTTCTCTTTCTATTGAGACAATGGGTGGTGTTGCTACAAGACTTATTGAGAGAAATACAACAATTCCTACTAAGAAGAGTCAGGTATTCTCTACAGCAGCTGACAACCAGACAGCCGTTGATATCAATGTTGTACAGGGTGAGAGACAGTTTGCAAGAGATAATAAGTCACTTGGTCAGTTCAGACTTGATGGTATTCCACCGGCAATGAGAGGTGTACCACAGATTGAGGTTACATTCGATATCGATGCAAATGGTATTGTTAATGTATCTGCTAAGGATCTTGGTAAGGAACAGCATATTACAATTACAGCAGGCTCATCAATGTCAGATGACGAGATTGAGAAGGCTGTTAAGGAAGCGGCTGAATTCGAGGCTCAGGATA
>JAGHUN010000031.1 GCA_018064805.1 Candidatus Colinaster scatohippi | reverse complement strand
GATCTTGACAATACATTGTGGGGTGGAATTGTTGGAGATGATGGCCCTGAGAATATTGAAATTGGCCAGGAGACCTCGATGGGTCAGGTGTACAGTGAATTCCAGGCTTATATTAAGGCGCAGAAGCAGCTGGGAGTGTTACTTACCATTGATTCCAAAAATGAAATCGATAATGCACTTGCCGGGCTGAATCGTGCTGATTCAACACTTAAGCCGGATGATTTTCTGGTAATTAAGGCTAATTGGGATCCGAAGAGTAAGAATCTTTCTGATATAGCCAGAGAAATTAACATAGGTGAGGATGCGTTTGTTTTCGTAGATGATAATCCGGCTGAGCGAGAGATTATAAGACAGCAGAATTCAGGTGTGGCAGTTCCGGAAATAGGAACACCTGAGCAGTATATAAAAAATATCGACCATGCGGGCTATTTCGAGGTTACTTCAATTTCGGAGGATGATAGAAAAAGAAACGATATGTATAAGGCAAATGTTGCAAGGGCAGCTGCCGAAAGTAGTATCGGAGATTATGGAGAATATCTGAAATCGCTTGAGATGAAAGCGGATATTAAGCCATTTGAACCTATGTATATGTCAAGGATTGCGCAGCTTACCAATAAGAGCAATCAGTTTAATCTGACAACTAAAAGATATACTCAGAGCGAGATCGAAGAGGCTGCGACAGATGAAAACAGGATAACTTTGTATGGCCGACTTGAAGATAAATATGGTGACAATGGTGTCGTTACCTTGATGATAGGCAGGCAGGAAGATATTGCCATGCATATCGAATTATGGCTTATGAGCTGCAGGGTTCTCAAGCGTGATATGGAAGTGGCTCTGATGGATGAAGTAGTGAGAATATGCTATAATAAATCGGTTAAGGACATTTATGGTTACTATTATCCAACGGCCAAAAATAACATGGTTAGGGAGTTCTATAAGGAGCAGGGATTTGAGCTTGTTAAGGCAGATGACGAGGGTAATAGCGTATGGCATCTTGCAGTAGATGAATATGCTCCAAGGAATAAATATATTAGTATTAACGAGAATTAGGAGGTTAACTAATATGACTACAGAAGAAATCTATGAAAAATTAAATGAAGTATTCAGAGATGTATTTGATGATGAAGACATTGAAGTAAATGCGGAGACAACTGCTGATGATATTGAAGACTGGGATTCGCTTGAGCATATTAATCTTGTGAATGCAGTTGAAGGCGAATTTGGCATTAAATTCACCATGGCGCAGCTTCAGGGCTTTAAGAATGTTGGCGAAATGGTAGATATTATCAAGACACTTATTTAGTTTGGAGATTAGACACAGAATATGACCATTACATCATTCTACTTTTTATGCTTCATATGCGTAGGCGCTCTGGTGTACTACATTGTTCCCAAGCGCTGTCAGTGGATGCTTCTGCTTGCAATGAGTGTGGCATATTATGTGCTGGCGCAATCGGCGGTAGCTATTGTCTATCCGGCTGTAACAATAATTACCATTTATCTGTGCGCACTTGGAATAAGTAAAACGGATAACAAAAAGAAGAAAAAGCTGCTGCTTTACATCGGTTGTATTGTAAGTGTTGCGCTTTTGATTTTGGTTAAGTACATTCCGAGAAGCTTGTTTGGACTTAGCGAGGATGTCGCACAATCAGGTGCTTTTTCAGCGTTTATGATAATTGTGCCCATCGGTATTTCCTTTTACACATTTTCGCTATTGGGATATCTTTTTGATGTTTACTATGAAATGGGTGAGGCGGATACCAATATTGCACATATAGCGACCTTTGGCCTTCTTTTTCCCAATATGACCTCTGGTCCTATTATGAGATATACGGATATTAAGGGAACTCTTTTTGAAGGACATAAATTTTCTTATGAAAATTTCACAAGGGGTTGCCAGAGAATACTGTGGGGTTTCTTTGAAAAACTGGTACTGGCTGAGCGTTTTGCCAGGGTGGCTAATGAGATTTTTGATTCCTATGACAACTATAACGGTCTGTATATCATATTGGGCATGTGCGCCTTTACACTTCAGCTATATACCGATTTTACAGGTTGTATGGATATTGTGATAGGTATAGCTGAGGCGCTTGGAATTAAGATGCCGGAGAACTTTAAGAGACCGTTTATGTCACTTACCATTCAGGAATTCTGGCAGAGGTGGCATATTACTCTAGGTACGTGGCTTAAGAATTATTTATTCTATCCATTGCTTCGTACAGAGTTTTTTATGAAGCTTCCCAAGACTCTTAAGGAAAAAGTTGGCAAAAAGGCAGCCAAAAGGATTACAACATATCTTGCGATGCTTATCTTATGGACTGTAATCGGTACCTGGCATGGTGGAGCATGGCATTACATAATAGGAGTCGGTATTCTGCAGTGGCTGTTCATCGTGCTTGAGGAAATGATGGAGCCTGCAGGCGACAGGCTGGTGGATCTGCTTAAGCTAAAAAAGGACGGTGCACTTGTTAGGACTTTAGGACGAATCAAAGTATTTATACTTATGACTGTTGCCTTTGCTATGTTCCGATCGCTAACAGTTATGGACAGCCTTAAAATGATGGGAAGAATTTTTAGTAAGGAAGGCTGGAAGCCGGTTATTTGCGAGGGACTTTTAGCTGGTCTTGAATGGTATGAATGGGTGCTTATGCTTGTTGCGCTTATGATATTTATAACTGTTCAGGTTATAGCAGATAAGAATGAAGGAACAACAGTCAGGGCATTAATAGGTAAGAGGGCATTGCCGGTCAGATGGATAATCTGGATAGGACTAATTATGTGGGTAGTTTTACTTGGATTCTATGGACCGGGATTTAGTGCTGCAGAATTTATTTATCAGGGCTTCTAAGGAGATATGAAGTGAATAAGAAACAGTTTTTTCAGGGAATAATATTCCTGTGCATTGTCTTCATACTGCTTAGTTGTTCCACATATATTGTGCGTACAAATGGCGAAGTAAAAGACAGATTTGCGGGCTATTATGCAGAAGATAAAAATTCAATAGATGTAATTTATGTAGGTGCAAGTCCGGTAGGTGCCTCTTTTTCACCGGGGTTATTGTGGCATGAGACGGGGATAACTTCTTATCCATTATCGAGCAATAGTCAGCCGACAAAGTCCATTAAGCATCTGGTTAAGGAGGCTTACGGCAGACAGAAGCCACAGCTTTTTGTGATTGAAGTCAGGATGTTTGCAGAGGATTTGAAGGAGCAGGAGGAGGACCTGGCACATATTAGAGAGGTAACTGATAATATGCGTCAGTCACCGAACAGAATCAGGACAATTAACGCACTTGTTAATGATAAAAAAGAACGCTATACCTATTATTTTGACATAATCAAATTCCACTCAAACTGGCAGATGTTTGCTGATGCCAATGAACTTAAAAAGTTTAATTATGCAGTGAAGAACACCGACAAGGGAGCTGTTTTCTCAAACGAATATATGGAGCTTTCAAAAGGCTTACCGGAAATTGATCCTGATATGTATGATTATATGGAGGCAATAAGTACTGAGCAGGAAGAGGTACTCAGAGATCTGCTTTCATATCTTAAGCAGAATAATATTCCTGCCCTGTTCGTGGCTACGCCGCAGTTTATCAGAGCACACTACTTCGGCAATATGCACTATATAGGTTCGGTTGTAAATGAGTATGGGTATGATTTCTATGATATGTATTCAAGACCGGAGGATTATGGCTTTGATTTTGACAGAGATTTGAAGGATGGCAGCCATACCAACACCTATGGAAGTTACAAGTGTACACTGGCAATCGCTGATTATATTAATTCGAATTACAGTATTGATACATCTCTCTCAAATGAAAGTGAGTCGGACTGGCAGGAGGCTTATGAGAGCTTTGTAAGAGCCTGGGAGGATGCAACAAATAATGCTGTATATGTAGATAGTTATTAGGATACTGATGGATAAGGAAAAAAGAGGCAGACAAATAAAAATCATACTGGTAGCAATCATTATTGCAGCGACAATAGTCAGATTGCTTATTGGTCTTTTCCTTCCGATGGTTTTGCTTGGTGAAGCAAAATATGATGATTTTATGATGACAGAATATGCGGAGGGTATTATTTCGGGCAACTGGCTGGGGGACTTTACATATAAGTCACTTATTAAGAATGCTTCGTTTCCTATATTGTTATGCTTTAGCCATATAAGTGGATTGTCTTATCCGTTTATGCTTAATCTTTTGTATATAGCAGCCGTGTTGCTTCTTGCACTTGCAATGAATAAGCTAATCAGGAACAGAATCTGGACTGCTTTGTTTTATATATTTATGCTTTATTCACCTGTAATGCTTCATGAGGAAAATGTACAGAAGCTATACAGAGGTGGATATATAATCATATTTGCGATATTTGTTATTGCTGCCGTAATAGGAATGTTTGGCAATTATGATAATCCGGCTAAAACAACGGGTTACTCGGTATTGCTTTCTGTGACGCTGCCAATATTCTGGTATCTGAAGGAGGATTCGATATGGATTATGCCCTTTGTGATAGCAGGACTTATCTGTACATTTGTAAGATGTCTTATCGCGAATAAAAGGGGCGTTTTGCTGATAAAAAGAATATGCTGTTATGTAATTCCGTTTGTGGTGCTTTTTATAAGCATGATGGCATATAAGAGTATCAATAATAAGTATTATGGTCTTGCTGTTAATAATGACAGAGAGGATACCTATTTTGAGGCTGTTATTACCGACATAATGAAGGTGGAAAATGCATCTGATGGCAAAGCCTGGGTTACCCAGGAAGCGCTTCACAGAGTTATGGCAGAGAGTGATACTTTCAGACAAATGGCCTATGAGATTGATATGTCCTGCGATGTCAGACTTAAAGAAGATGGCGAGGTACATGGGGATTATATTATTTGGGCTCTGAGAGAAGCAGCATATGCGCATGGTCTGTATGATGGTGGTGCTGCCGCATGGGATTCATATTGGGAGCAGGTTCATAAAGAACTGTCTGAAGCCTATGCTGAAGGGCGACTGACTAAGGATAGTGAGTCTGTTTATCTGTCAGGAATAGCAAGGGGATTTACCCTGTCTGAGATGAAGGAATACTATATGGGCAATGCCCGTGAGGTTTTGCTAGCCTTGTTAACTTATAGAACGAATGTAGCAACTACAGCTTCGTCTACCGGCTCTATGGAGCAGATTGAAAGAATGCATAAGCTGTCGGGAGCAGGGTATATTAGCGAGTCTTCTACAGAAGCTGAACTGCAAAAATATGAGAAAACAGTTAATCTGGCTAATCTTGTAACGCATATATATTCAATGACCGGAATACCGCTGCTACTGCTTTCGGTGGTAGGGTGTGTACTTCTGTTAATAAGATATATTGCTAATACTGTAAAAAAGAAACCGAATAATGATGGCTGGATGCTTCTGCTTATCGCAGGAATGCTATTAAGTGCAGCCCTTGTGATATTTGCCGTGATGTGGTTCTGTAACTTCCTCACTGTGTACAAGGTCTATGATTACAGTGGTGGCGCAGTGATTTTTATTGAAATTGTGGAGGCTCTCGGCCTGTTCTATTTGGCAGATATTGCAACAGCCTATCTGAAAAGGAAAAGGGATAAAAGCAAATGAGTACTTTTTTGAAAATATATGGCCTGATAATTTTGATTGCAATTGTAGCAACACTTGCAGACAGATATGTTTTTAAGAAAAAAGTTAATATGTTGACTTCTACATTTGTCTATGGTGCTCTGTTTTATTGGGTTGTATCTGTAGTCAGAACATTATCGGGCAGTGGATATAATTTTGTGAGCTATACCTTTTTTGGTAAGGAACTGAGAGGCTATATTAAGGTGACGGTGCTTCTGCTTGCAGTGTATGCCGGTAATACGGTTTTGTCCCTCCTTATCAAGGAAAAATATGACAGATTTGTCAATTATTGGGCGGGATATTTTGCAGTGGCGGCATCCTTATATGTAGTTCTGGTTACACAGCTCCAAATGAGGATTGTAATTTGTCTCGGTATTGCCGCTGCTATAGCGGCGGTAGTAACTCTTATACTAAAAAAGGAAGTTGAAAATACTGATAAAAGGATGCGGTATATTCTTACGGCGTCACAGCTTTTGCTCTTTGCGATATTGTACTACATCGTGGGTCCACTTGAGCTATATGCCTACAATGCAGATGATTTTCTGTATGGTTTTGCTGACTTTTATCCGTTGCTCATTGCAGGAAGTCTGATTTTTGTAGTCGCCGTAACGGTACTTGTTACTGAGTTCGTGCCGAAAATCGTCTATAAAATATATGTTTTGATGGTTGGAGCATATGGAATAATCGGATATGTTCAATCATTTATACTGAACGGAAAGATGACCTCTCTTGATGGTAGTGAGCAGATATGGAGCACGGGAAAAATAGTTATTAATATTATAATCTGGATAGTGCTTGTGGCAGTGCTTACTGTCGTTGTCGTTAAGGTTAAGATATGGAATAAGATTTTTATCGGCGCTGCAGGATATATTGTACTTATTCAGTTGTTTACACTTGTTTTTATTTTCCTTACGACGGATGTTACAAGTGCCAGAACAATGCAGATTACAGAAAAGGATTCCTTTACCGTTTCATCTGATGAAAATGTGGCTGTTTTCTTATTAGATGCATATGATACTCAATTTATTGATATGGTACTTGAAGATGAGCCGGAATATCTTGCACCTCTTAAGGACTTTACATATTACAACAATATGGAAAGCAGATATTATTATACCGATTTCAGTCTTCCGTATTTGTTAAACGCTCCTAAGGCAGATAGTCTGGAGGTTACTGATAAGTCCGAAACAGAAGTCTGGTATGAGGATAGTCATTTCCTTAGTGATATCCGGAATGCAGGCTATGATATTAATATTCTTACTGAAAGAAAGTATATTAAGAATATTGAAGAAGGAATCGTAAGTAATTATACAGATGACGGCTACTGTATTCTTGATGCAGAGAAGACAATGGCAGCTTTTGCAAATGCCATGAGATATAAGAATATGCCTTTTGCGCTTAAGGGAATGTACCGATATGAGGTATTCGATCTTTTTGATGCGATTGCGGAAACCAATATATACAGAATGGGTACAGATGATATTGTCGATAAGCTGATAAAAGAGAACGGGCTGGATATTAGGAATGATTATAAAGCATTCAGATTCTACCATTTGTATGGAGCTCATGCACCATATTACCTGACTGAAAATAATGAAATGAACTATTCTTCATGTAATCCAAGGGCTCAGTTCAGAGGTTGCCTTTTGACAGTATATGATTATATTGAAAGACTTAAGGAAATGGGTGTCTATGATAATACAACAATAATTATTATGGCTGACCATGGACTTAATCCGGGGCAGGTAGATGCCCTCACGGCAGCAGGGGAGACCTGTAATGCAGATAAGAGTAATCCTATATTCTTTATTAAGGAAAAAGGGGCAGTTAAGGACAGTATGGCAATAGATTCAAAAGAGACAAGCCATGACATGTTCTTTGATACAATTATGAAGTGTATTGATGCTAATCATGAAAACGAATACTATGGTTCGGTGTGGGACTAAGTTGCCTTAATGAATATTATTGTATAGGGACTTCTATAGTAGGTCCGGCAACAGCTTTTAATGAATTCCGGAGGAAGTATGAATACATATAGCTATGAGGAATTACAAAAGGGACAGATAGAGAAGTTTGAAGTAAAGGTGACAGCGGAAATGCTTGATAAGTTCCGTGATATCACGGGAGATATTAATCCGATGCATACAGATGCTGAATATGCGAAGGCAAAAGGATATAATGACAGAATCTGTTACGGAATGCTTACATCTTCTTTTTTGTCAACACTTGCCGGAATGTATCTTCCGGGAGAAAAAAGTCTGATTCATAGTGTGGAGACAATATTTAAGAATCCGGTATATGTGGGAGACAGTCTTACTGTGCTTGGTGAGATAGTAGAGAAGAACGATAATTTTAATGTGCTTGATGTTAAAGTCCAGATTCTTAATCAGGATGGCAAAAAGGTTGTCAGAGGAAAGATGCAGATCGGTGTAATCTAGCAGGATGGCATAGGAAGCCGGACAATTCAATCCGGTCGAGGCAACAGAGGTAACAAAATGGATAAGCTTAGATATCTTATTTTGGGTGCATCTTCGGATGTAGGAATTGCATATATAAATCATCTGGTGAATTTCGGTGCCAATGCCGGGGTAATTGCCCAGTACAGAACTATGAGTGATGAACTTGAGGAACTATCAGTTCATGCAAAGGAAACCGGTTTTGACCTTAAGCTTATTAGGGCAGATTTAAGCAGAAGCGATGATATAGTATCACTTATTTCATATATAAGGGCAGAAATTGAGTGTCCTGACAGAATTCTGCATCTTCCGGCAGCAAAGCTTAATTATCGTAAGATAAAGGATGCAGACTGGATGGGTGTGGCTGAGGATTTTAATATTCAGGTAACCTCACTGGGAAGAGTGCTTAGCGCCTTTCTTCCTGATATGGCAAAAAGAAAATATGGAAGAATTGCGGTTATGCTTTCTTCTGTTGTTTGTGAAAATCCTCCTAAATATATGGCAGAATATGCAGTTGTAAAAAATGCCTTATGGGGACTGACAAAGAGTGCGTCCTTGGAGTATTCGGGAAAAAATGTATATATTACAGGTATTTCACCGGCAATGATGGAAACAAAGCTACTAACAAATGTAGATGAGAAGATTGTGGCCCTAAATGCTGCCAATAGCAAAAATGGGCGTAATTATACAGTTGAAGAGCTGAATGTCATTATAGATGATATTCTGAATGAAGAGACAGATAAGTATAATGGGGTTAATGTCTATCCGGGGAATTAATTGATGCAATTGATTAAAAACAGGGAAAAATTAGGTAATATTTTATTTGTGGCAGCTATTGTTATTGAGGTGGCTATTATGATGACAGATCATATGTCATCATTTACGCTTCCATTTCGCGGAAGATTCGCCCAACTTGCATTTGTGCTTTTTGGCTGCAAGATATTAACAACCAAATACACTAAAAGGCAATGGCTTGTAATTATAATACTGGGCCTGCTTGGTACAGTGTCCTATTTTACAATGGGTGATGAATATGTACTGCGTGCTGCAGTAATGATTATTGCATCCAAGGATGTAAAACGGGAAATATCATACAATATTATCTTTATAGGAGCATTGGTTGGAACAATAATTATTATTGGAATGGCAGCACTGGGACTTAACGGAAGGCTATATGAAATTAAGGATTATGGCCGTGATGGAATTGAGAAGCGATGGTGTCTTGGTTTTAATCATGCTAATAATATTCACTGTATGTTCTGGTATATTACGGCTTTATTTATCTGTGCCAGAAGGAGTATAAGAGGAATATATCATTACATAATATTGTTAGTAGCGGATGTTCTGTTATATTTGCTTACTGCATCTAAGACGGGACTTATAGCAACTGCGATCCTTGTTGTTATGACAGCATTTAGTCATTATTTTAAAAAGCTTAATGCGGCAAAGCTGCCATATATATTGGGGGCTTTTGCAGTTACTGCATGTACGGTTGTTTCAATTATAGGAGCCAGGTATAGCTGTTTTGAAAGCAGCTTTTGCGCAAAACTCGATGGCTTTCTTAATCAGAGACTTAATATGAGTCACGATTATGCCAATCTTTTGGACTGGAGACTTTTTCCGGGACCAAGGGAACTTGGGAAGGCGGTTGATAATGGGATAGCATCCTTTGGTTACCTGTATGGAATTGTGATGCTTGTTCTTATGCTTGGAAGTATATATTGGATTATATTAAAGGCTTATAAGGAAAGAAGCATAATACTTATGACTCTTGCAGTTACCTGTACTTTTGTCTGGTTTATGGAGTCGACCTTTATAATTAATGCCTCCTTATTATGTACCTTAAGCTATATTTTATTATTTGACAGGTGGTATATTAGTGAATCCGTTTAACAAAAAAAATAACTTAATACAGACTTATTCGCTGATAATCATTGATGTGATGGTTGTGGTGTGTTCATATCTTGTTTCTTATATGGTCAGGTATGGAACACTGAATAAATTTGGTCAGAACGGCGGCCTGATTTGCCTGTTGCTTGTGCTTTTCTGTGTTATGTATGCACTGCTTCTTGACTGGAATCATTTTATTTTTAAACGTGGATATTTTGATGAATTAATGGCGGTTCTTAAGTATGATGTGATTCTGCTTATTTCACTGGGGTTTGCGGTGTTTATTTTTAAGCAGAGTCATGTGATGTCGCGTATACTCTTTGGTGTATTCGGTATCGTTCTGTATATACTTACATATTTATCGCATATTCTCTTCAAGAAGCTGATGGTTCGTTTTTATAGAAAAAGTAATGGTGCCGATAAGGTGCTTGTGGTAACTGAAAGTCGCTTTTTAACTAAGGTAATGGAAGATATTCGCGGCGATCAGGCGTGGAGTTATCAGATAACGGAGATAGCGCTTCTTGATGAGGTGGACTATGAAGAGTATGAAGGAATTCATATAATTCAGTGTGGTGAGGAAATAGAGTCAGCGCTTGCAACAATCGCAATGGATGAGGCATTTATTTATCTTCCGGACTCAGACTCAAAGGTCATAGAAAAATACCTGGATTATTTCGAGACTATGGGTGTGTGCTGCAATCTCAGTGTACTTGATATAAGCAGACCGGTAGCTACTCAGAGCGTAGGTTCATTTGCCGGACATGTAGTTGTAACCTATAGCCCTAATGTGATTGATTACAGAAGAAGACTGGTAAAGAGAGTATTCGATATAATGGGTGCAATTGTTGGAATTATTATCACCGTTGTACTTACCCCGTTTATTGCACTTGCGATTGCTATCGATTCCAGAGGACCGATTATTTTTTCTCAGATGAGAGTCGGTAAGAATGGCAGACGCTTTAAGATGTATAAATTCAGATCTATGTATAAAGATGCTGAGGAGCGCCTTAAGGAATATGTGGACAGGAATGAAATGGATGGTCCAATGTTTAAGCTTGAGAATGATCCGAGAATTACCCGGGTGGGCAAATTTATTCGTAAGACCAGTCTTGATGAGCTTCCGCAGTTCTTTAATATACTTAAGGGTGACATGAGTCTGATAGGTACCAGACCACCAACAGTCGATGAATTTGAGCAGTACAGTCTTCATTACAGAAGACGACTCAGCATTACTCCGGGGCTTACAGGCCTTTGGCAGGTGAGCGGTCGAAGTGATATTACGAATTTTGATGATGTCGTTAAACTTGACCTTGAATACATTGACAACTGGTCGCTTTCACTTGATTTTAAGATATTGCTGCAGACAATAGGCGTAGTACTTTTGAGAAAAGGATCTAAGTAATAATGGGTGATCTTAAAAAGATAAATTATATTTTTGACAGAAAACAGAAAATAAAAATACTTCTGATTGCGTTTATGATTATGATAGGTGCAATTTTCGAGCTTCTTGGAATTACGGCAATACTTCCGTTTATTGAAGTAACAGTTGACCCAAGAGCAGTTGAAAAGAGCGAGTGGATGAGCAGACTGTATAATCAGCTGGGAGTGGGATCAACAAACGCATTTCTGGCAATTCTGGCTATAGCACTGGTCATAGTATATGTTGTTAAAAATGTATATCTTGCTGTAATGAATTATGCAATATACAGATTTACATATAACAACCAGCGTATATTGGCTCATAGGATGCTTAAATTATACATGAAGCAGCCCTATACCTTCTTTTTAAAGTATAATAGCGCAGAGCTTATGCGAAACGTTTCTGATGATACTTCTGCCTTGTTTGATACTGTTTTATCAGTAATGCAGGTATCAGTTGAAATTATTGTATGTAGCATGCTTTTTGTATATTTAATGATCACAGATAAGACAATTACAATAGCTGTGGGTATAGTAATTGTAATTGCATTGGGAATCATTGTGCGTGCTCTTAAAAAGGACTTGAATGCCAGAGGTGAACATATAAGACAGTGTCGTGGAAATATGGGTAAATGGCTTCTGCAGTCCTTTGGCGGTATAAAAGAGACCATGATTATGGAAAGACAGGGCTACTTTGAGGACAGATACAACGAGATATATACTGATTTTTCACACAATCACTGCACATATCAGACCTTTGCATATTTACCAAAGCCCATAATGGAGACTTTCTGTATTGGAGGTATACTGGGAGTAATTGCGCTTAAATTACTTCGTGGAGTGGATTCAACATACTTCATTACGACTATATCTGTTTTTTCGGTAGCAGCCTTCAGACTTCTTCCTGCCTTTAATAGAATTACCGGCTATATAAGTAGAATAATGTTCAATCATTCAGCGGTATCAGCGGTATATAATGATATCAAAGAGGTTGAGGAAATTGCCAGACAGACAGAATTAAAGCTAAGAAATAGAGAGATGAAGACGCTTCCTTTTGAGAAGGGAGTTGTCGTTGATAACATATCCTTCCATTATCCGGAGGTTGATAGTGATGTTTTATCGGATGCTACGATAGAAATTCCTAAAAATAAATCAGTTGCGTTTATCGGACCATCCGGAGCAGGTAAGACAACAATGGCAGATATTATTTTAGGAGTTCTTGTGCCGCAGAAGGGTTGTATCAGGGTTGACGGACAGGACATTACTGACTATATGCCGGAATGGCATAATAAGCTTGGATATATTCCGCAGAGTATATATCTAATGGATGATACAATAAAACATAATATTGCATATGGACTCACAGATGATGAAATAGATGATGACAGAATTGAGCAGGTGTTGGTGGAAGCCCAGCTAAAAGATTTTGTTGATACACTTGAAAGCGGTGTGGATTCGTATATTGGAGAAGGAGGAGTAAGAATATCCGGTGGACAGAGACAGAGAATTGGAATTGCCAGGGCTTTGTATAATAATCCGGATGTACTTGTTCTTGATGAGGCAACAAGCGCCCTTGATGGTGACACGGAGACTGCTGTAATGGAGGCAATTAATTCCCTTGCAGGTAAGAAGACTCTTATAATTATTGCTCACAGATTAACAACAATCCGTAATTGCGATTTTATCTATGAAATAAGCGATCACAAAGCGGTACTAAGAGACAGGGATAGTATAGATGCGTAAAAAGATTGAAGAATTAACTAAGAAATTTTATACGGATACACCAAACAAATTAGAGTGGATTCTTGCCGGAATTGCTTTCTTTTTAGTAGGATTTAATATGTTCTACGGAGATAATATAGCAATGTTTCTGGGATATTTCTGGAATAATACGGGACTACTTAACTGGTCGACGGGATCGCTTGAGTGGATGGGTAATAACAGACTTCCATATGGAATTATTCAGCAGTTCATAGGACAGATATGGTGTCTTCCGGTAAATATCTGTTATAAGCTTTTTGGGCCCTTTGAGCCGGCAAATATATGGACCGTATGGTGGTACAAGATTATCATCATGATTTTCTTTGTATTGTGTCTTAAGGAAATGTGTAAGCTTGCTGAAAAAGCAGGAATTACACAAAATAATTCAAAATGGATGCTGTACATTTTTACAACATCGCTTCTTGTATGCCTTCCTGTTCTTCAGGTTGCACAGTGCGATGCTATATATATTTATTTTGCTCTTAAGGGAATTAATTATTATCTTGAGGATGATTACCGTAAATTCCTAATATTTATGATGCTCTCAATTGATTGCAAGTATATGGCTATTTTTATGTTTATTCCCCTTGTACTACTTAAGGAGAAGAGACTGCTTTTTATAATAAGAGATATGATTGTCGGTGTGATTCTTATACCGCTTCAAATGGTATGGTATAAGATAGTAATTGTGCTTGATAAGATTAAGAGACCAAATACGGGTATTAATGCGGCCGGTGAGGCAGTTGTGGAAAGCGGTAACTATTCCATGACTACAGTTTCGGATACTCTTGATTCGGAATATGCAGGTTTTATGTCGCACTTCTATCATAAGACGCTTTATTTTGAGATACCTGCAATCAGAAAGGAATATTTTGCTTCGGCATTAATTGTTCTTTTCATGCTTTTATGTATTTGGTGCTTTATAAGAAAAAGTGGCGAAGACAGAATGAAGGATGTCCTGTTTACCGGCTTTTTATCCATGACATTATTGTATGCAATGTCATCACCAAACCCATACTGGATTGTGGCTATGTATCCGGTGACCTTTATTATGATGTACAGACATCCGGAAAAGCTACGTATCAACCTTCTACTTGAACTGGGATATTCCCTGACAATGTTTTTGGTTTATCTTGACAGTATGCCATTTGTATTTGGTGGTACAACTAACTTTAACTACACGCCTATTAGCGAGTGGTTCCATATAGTAAGCGGTGAGCATACAATGGAGAATGGGCCTACTGTATATGGATTTCTTTCAAAGCTTGGAATACCATCACTTATGCCGGTTATAGTAGCATTATGTTTGGCATGTCTGATAGCCTGGATAGTTATTAATCTTCCTACAGACAAAATTAAGGTGGTAGACAATATACCTGAAAAGGAAGTGCTGAAGTTTCAGCATGGAGTTGCTGTTTTTCAGTCGCTTACCATAATTATCTGGTTTGTTTTATGTGTATATTGCTTAAGCAGATATTAGCAATATGTGCAATTAGTATATTAGGAGACAATAATGGGTAGTATTGAATTACTTGACTGTACGCTTCGTGACGGAGGGTATGTTAATGACTGGCAATTCGGTCATAACAATATAGTGAATCTCTTTGAGCGTTTGGTCAGTGCCGAAGTTGATTATATAGAAATAGGATTCCTTGATGACAGGAGACCCTTTGATATCGATAGGACCATTATGCCTGATTCAAGGGCTGTAAATGAGATATTTAAAGGGCTTGAAAAGGGTAAATCCACAATACTTGGAATGATTGATTATGGAACCTGTGATATAAGTAATATACTGCCATGTCAGGAATCGGTTCTTGATGGAATAAGAGTAATCTTCAAGAAGCATAAAATGCATGAGGCCATTGCTTTTTGTGGTGAAATAAAGGCACTTGGTTATAAAGTATTTGCACAGGCAGTGTCTATTACAAGTTATTCGGATGATGAATTACGTGAACTTATTGATTTGGTTAATGAACTTAATCCCTTTGCTTTTTCACTGGTAGATACTTACGGGCTTCTTCATAAAAAGCAGCTCATTCATTATCTTCGATTTGCGGATGAATATCTGAATAGTGATATCAGACTGGGATATCATGCTCATAATAATTTCCAGCTGGCCTTTGCTAACTGTGTTGAACTTATGGAGCAGGATGACATAGAACGTAATCTTCTGGTTGACGGTACTCTGTATGGTATGGGTAAGAGTGCGGGAAATGCCCCACTTGAGCTGCTCGCAGGATATATGAATGACAATCTTGGAAAAAACTATCATCTTAACCAGATAATGGAGGCAATAGATGTGACAATTCTCGATATTTATCGGGAAATACCATGGGGATATTCTTTTAAATTCTATGTATCGGCAACGCATGATTGCCATCCCAATTATGTTACGTATTTGATGAATAAAAAGAAGCTTTCCATGAGTGGAATCAACCAGATACTTAGCAGACTTGAGGGTGAGAAGAAACTGTTGTACAGCCAGGAGTATGTTGACAGTCTGTATGTGGAATATCAGCAGATTCAGTGTGATGACACGGAAAGCTATAAGAGACTTGAGAATCAGTTGAAAGGCAGAAACGTTCTGCTTCTTGGACCCGGTAAGACTATTAGAAGCAATAAGAATGAGGTCGATGATTATATCAGGGAAAAGAACCCTGTAATAATGGCAATTAATTTTATTCCGGGTGAATATAATGTGGAGTATGCATTCTTAAGTAATGCTAAAAGATATGTTCAGCAGGCTACACGTATCTCTACAGAAAAGGATGTTAAGCTTATTGCGACCTCAAATGTTACTCGTTCAAAGGGCGAATTTGATTATGTTTTTTCATACAGTAATCTTCTTGATGAAGAGGCATTAATCGTTGATAATCCGATGATTATGCTTATTAGACTTTTAGATGGAATCAGTGTTAATAATATTGCCCTTGCCGGATTTGATGGTTATGAGAAGACAGAGCTTCCGGATTATGCAAATGCCAATAAGGACCATATATACAGTAGGGAAAAGGCTATGCAGATTAATAAGGATGTTGATGAAAGTCTTAAAAGGTTTGAAATTGCAACTCCAATAGAATTTATTACGCCTACTCTTTATACATATGGCAGGAAATAATTGAGGTTGAATTATGAGTAGTACAAAAACTGCATCAGCTTCATACAGGTTTGATCTTGATATTCTTAAGGGAATTGCCATTATTGCCGTGGTGCTCTATCACGTGGGGGTTTGCGAAGCGGGGTATCTTGGAGTAGATGCTTTCTTTGTGATTAACGGTTTTTTGATTATTCCGTCAATATATAAGCAGCTTGAAGGAAATAAATTTTCATACTTTAAGTTTGTTATTAAGCGTGTGAAAAGATTGTATCCACTAGTGATAATAGCCTGTGCGGTTACATTGCTAATGGCACTTATTGCAATGGTTCCGGATGATTTGTTGACGGTTTCCGAGATGACTATCGCATCATCGGTATTCTGTAATAATATTTTGTCATATATTCTCTTTGGCGATTACTGGGACTGGACTAATGATTTCAAGCCTCTGATGCATACATGGTATCTTGGGGTTCTTGTGGAATTCTATCTGGTAGTTCCGATAATAATGCTTCTTGTATACAAACTGGCAGGGAGAATCAAAAAGGATAGCAGAATACTGTTGATAATTGTTATGGCGGTAATATCAGTAGTATCCTTTTTTACCTTTATACCTGCATCAGTTCCTGCCGCATTCAAGTTCCATCTTTTTATATCAAGATTATTTGAATTCTTGTCCGGTGGAATTGTGGGACTGATAGCAATTAAGAATAATAATTTTGAAAAAAAGAACGGCAGGCAAACGATATTCCTTATACTGACGGCTGTAGGGGCTTTGGCACTTATAGTAGGTGGTATGCTTGCTAAGAATGTTAATAATAAGCTTATGCTTCCGGTAACGGTTATATATACGTTGGTTCTTATTATACTTGGTCAAAATACCGGTAAGATAAAATGTATTGGTCTACTTGCGCAGATTGGTACTATGAGCTACAGCATATATATATGGCATCAGGTATTTCTGGCATATTACAGATATTATTATTCCACAAGCAGAAATGTTATATTCTGGATTATATTTGTTTTAACAATGATAATCGTGACACTTGTGTCATATTATTTGATTGAAACCAGGGTTAAGCTGGATACAGGTAGAAGTATACTTGGTTTTGGACTGGTACTAATAATCATCTGGATTAGTTCTGCATGTATCTGGAGGATGGGTGGAATAATAAGGGATGTTCCGGAACTGAATACATATGTAAATAAATCGGCTAGACGTCAGAATTCGCAATACGTTGATCGTATATATGATATGGACAGGCCTTTTTCTGAGGACGGCCGTAAAAAGATTTTAGTGGTGGGTAACAGCTTTGCAAGAGATTTTGCAAATATTTTACTTGAGTCGGAGTATGCACAGAAAATAGATTTGTCATATTCATTCTCAATTCCCACTGAAACAGATGAGCGATTAGCGAGGTGTGATATAGCTTTTATATATTTTGAGCCTTCAGCAATTCCACAATATTTTATTGACAGCATAGAGACTCATGCTAAGCTGTATGGCATTGGTGATAAGAATTTTGGACAATGCATTGGACAGTATACAATTCACAGATTTAGTGCTGACTATTATAACCAGACCGGACTTCCTGAAGAAATCAATATTAGCAAGAATGAAAGAATGAAGGAATTCTGGGGAGAGAATTATATTGACCTTATGCAGGCAGTTTCCACGGATGATGGACATGTCAGGGTATTTACCGATGATAACTGCTTTATAAGCTATGACTGCAAACATCTTACTAAGGCGGGAACAAGCTACTATGCAAAGATTCTTGACCTTGAATGTGTGTTATGCCAATAGAGTATTCATGAAATAATGTATATAAAATCTTTTTTAAGAAACAGGTGGCAAGTATGAAAATTAAGGTTGCACAATATATTGCAGATTTTTTAGTTGAACATGGAGTTGAGGATGCTTTCACCGTTACGGGTGGAGGAGCCATGCATCTTAATGATGCCTTTGGACATAAGGAAGGCCTAAACTGTGTATATAATCATCATGAACAAGCATGTGCCATTGCAGCAGAAGGATATGCAAGGCTTACAGGAAAGGTTGCACTTGTATGTGTAACAAGTGGCCCGGGTGGAACTAATGCAATTACAGGAGTGCTTGGCGGATGGCAGGATTCAATTCCTATGTTTGTTGTATCGGGTCAGGTTAAGAGACCTACAACTACATGGTCAACCGATGTGCCGCTTCGACAGCTTGGGGATCAGGAATTTCAGATTGTGGATTCAGTGAAAAATATGACAAAATTTGCTGTTATGATTACTGAACCGGAAAAAATCAGATACTACCTTGAGAAGGCATGGTTCTTATGCAATAACGGCCGTAAAGGACCTGTTTGGATTGATGTTCCTGTTGATGTCCAGGCCGCACTTATTGAAACCGACGAGCTTGAAGGCTTTGATGCAGCAGAATTGGAGTCAGAAGAGAATCCTGTTTATGACAAGACACAGACTAAGGCTATTATAGATAAAATAAGGACAGCAAAGCGTCCTGTAATCCTGGTGGGCACAGGAATACGACTTGGAAATGCTTATGATATTCTGCATAAGGTTACAGATTGCCTTGGTATTCCGGTTGTTACGGCATGGAATGCGCATGATCTTATGGCTGATGAGGATCCATGTTATGTGGGAAGACCGGGAAGCGTTGGAACGCGCGGCGGTAATTTCGTGGTTCAGAATAGTGATCTTCTTGTTGTCCTCGGTTGTCGATTAAACATCCGACAGATTAGTTATAACTATGCAGAATTTGCCAAGCGAGCATATAAGATAGTTGTTGATATAGACAAATATGAGCTTATGAAGCCAACAGTAAGTGTAGATATGCCTGTATGCGCCAATGTTTTTGATGTGCTTACAGATTTGTATAACGAGCTTAGCATCTCTTCATATGAGACAGCTGCAGAGCATAAGGATTGGCTTAAATGGTGTCGTGATATTAATGCCAGATATCCCGCATGTATTCCTGCCTACAGGGAGAATACAGATAAGATGAATCCGTATGTATTCATAGATGAGTTCAGTAAGCTTTGGACACCGGATGACAGCGTGATTTGCGGTAATGGTGCTGCCTGTGTGATGACCTTCCAGGGGGCGCATATTAAGAATGGTCAGAGGCTTTTCACAAATTCCGGGTGCGCTGCAATGGGATATGGATTCCCTGCGGCATTAGGCTGTGCCGTTGCCAGAAAGGGAGACAGGGTTATCTGTATTGACGGTGACGGAAGCTTTATGATGAATATTCAGGAGCTTCAGACGGTTGCTTATAATAAGCTTAATCTGAAGATTGTTATTCTCAATAATAATGGATATCATTCAATCAGACAGACTCAGACTAACCTCTTCAAGCCACCTATGGTTGGCGTTAATGAAGATAATGGCGTAAGCTTCCCTAAATTTGAGAAGATTGCATATGCCTTTGAAATTCCATATTTAAGGATTGATTCGGTAGAACAAATAAACGAAGCGGTAGACCGGATGAATGCAATATCAGGACCTGTTTTGTGTGAAGTGATTGTTGATGAAAAGCAGAACTTTGAACCTAAGCTGTCATCTAAGGTACTTCCTGACGGAACGATTGTATCACCGGAGATTGATGATATGTTCCCATTCCTTGACAGGGATGAGTATAACAGCAATAAGTTAAGCTAAATGGAGATTTGAATAAGAGATGTCCCAAAATGCTGATAAGAAAAAAGTGAATATATTACATATAACTACTGTTGACATTGGTGGGGCATATAAGGCAGTACAGAGACTGATGCATGCTACTGATAATTACGAGGATATAGAAAGTGAAATTTTACTTCGTAATAAGATTAATCCACTAAGTGATGGAACAGTATATCTTAATTCGGCAGCGAAGAGGTTTGTCTCTAAGGCAAAAAATGCAATTAATCTTAAATGGATGCATGAGGGAATCAGCGGAGACAGATTTGGGAGTGACATTACAGGAGCAGATGCCTTCAAAAAAGCTGATATTATAGTAGTTCACTGGATTAATTCTTTTCTGTCGCTTGTATCAATCGAAAAAATTATTGATTCCGGTAAGCCTGTTATTATTATGCTTCATGATATGTGGCATTTTACCGGTGGATGTGCCTGTGATGGATATTGCGAGGGCTACAGGACAGATTGTGGAAATTGTCCTCAGTTACCCGATAATAAGAAAAAACAGGCAGCCTACAATCTTAGGGCCAAGACTCAGACCTATGCTGACAGAAGGGTCAGGGTTATAGCTCCCAGCAACTGGATTGTTGAACATGCGAAAATGAGTCCTGTTTTCAAAGGGCAGGAAATAAGCCGGATTTCTAATTGTATTGATACAGATTTCTATAAGCCTATGGATAAGGAAACGGCGAGAAAAGAAATGGGAATTGATTCGGATAAGCCTGTTGTGATGTTTGCTTCCGTTAAAGGTGGAAGCAAGAATCCAAATAAAGGCTTTAATTATCTGCTTGATGCACTTGATAAGATTTCAGAGGATGAAGTTCATCTTTTGATTCTGGGTGATATTGATGATGAAAGTCTTGCAAGAATAAGACAGAAATATACTCTTTATGGATACATAAAAGAAGAGAGACAGATGGCTGTTGCTTACAATGCGGCAGATGTTACAGTGGTTCCGTCGCTTCAGGAGTCATTTTCTTATTCTGTGTGTGAATCCATGTCATGTGGAACGCCTGTTACAGCATTTCCCATAGGCGGAATTCTCGATCAGATTGAACATAGGGAAAATGGATATTTTGCGGAATTTAAGAGTGGAGACAGTATTGCCGACGGTATCAGATATTGTATAGAAAATCATGACAGACTGAGTTCAAAGGCAATAATGGATGCTTCAAGATTTGCCTATGAGCAGATAGGCAGAAAATGGCACGATTTGTATATGGAACTCAGATAAGACAGATAAAGAGGTATTAGACCCGGTGTTAAGTATATTAGTTGTCTGGGGTGTAATTGCTGCTATTTCGTATGTAATTGGAAAGGCAGTGCTTATATTAACCGGACTTTCAGACAAAGAAAAGAATATAGAGTGGGATATCTGTCTTGTAGCAGGACTTGGAATTGCCAATCTTTATGCACAGATTTTTAGCTTATTTGCCGGTGTTGGAATGGTGGCATTTTTAGTGCTTTCTTTATTGGCTGTTGCAGCATCTGTATATCTCAAGAAAAAGAATCTGCTTAAGCCGTGTATTATCAGTCATAAAAATGACATAAAAAATATGACAGGTGTGGCGCTTATTATAATACTTTTGGCTACAGTATTGTGGACAGATATTACACCACAGCATTATGATACATATCTTTATCATGCCCAGGCCATACATTGGATTGAAAGGTTCGGAGTTGTAAAAGGGCTTGGTAATCTTCATTTCAGATTGGCATATAACAGTGCCCTTATGCCGCTTCAGGCGCTATATAGCTTTGCCTGGCTTGGTGGTCGGTCACTACATATGGTAAACGGTTTTTTTACTGCATTTGTTCTTGTTTATGCTGCACTGAATATAGGTGGTAGCAAAGAGAAAATTCGTATTTCTGATATATTAACGCTCGGAATGATGATATATGTACTTTATGACAGTTTTCATATGTCATCACCTAATACCGATACAATAGCTCTTTTGCTTATTTATTATATAATTGTAAAATGGCAGCGTTATAGTGAGGATGGAATAGTTCAGCCGGAAAAGTATGGTCTTTTATGCCTATTTATTGTATATGCCACGACTATTAAGCTTTCTGTAGGCATTATGGTACTTCTTGTAATCTATCCGGCAGTACAGCTTATTAAGAACAGGAATATAACTTTAATTGTAAAATATCTTTTCTCGGGAATTCTGCTTCTGATTCCATATCTTATCAGAAATGTGATTATTTCCGGGTATATGATTTATCCTTATGAGGCAACTGCTGTAAGAGGTATCGACTGGAGAATGTCAGAGGCAACTCTTGCTACGGACAGGGCGGAAATCATCGCATGGGCGAGAGGCAATTATAATATAACAAGAAATGATGAGCATATCCGGCAATGGTTTGGACAGTGGTTTATGTCAATTAACATTTTATGGAAGCTTATGTTTGTAATTTCAATACTTGCTATTTTGTGCCTTCTGATAATATGTATCAGGGATAGAAGGAAATTCAGTATAATAGAATACAATTTAATCGGAGTATGTATATGCGGAATGGCATTTTGGCTGATAACGGCGCCGCTTCCAAGATATGGAACGATATATGTTATTACACTGCCATGTATAGCAGCCGGAATGCTGGTTCGGGAATATGCGGATAAACTTATGGGAGGTCTGAAGAAAGTAGTTTCAATAGGCTTTATAGCATCATTGGTGCTATATCTTCTGTTATTCCCGGCATATGTATGTATTAAAAATGTGGGACAGGTACCACTTTTTGTTCAGTCAGATTATGATAACCACGAAGTGGTGACGGAGACACTTGGAGATTTTGAAATAGTAGTTCCTGTGTCAGGGGATCAGACAGGATATGAACCATTCCCGTCTGCACCATATTCGGATGCTGCCAGTAGAATTGAATTAAGAGGAGCAACGCTTGAGGATGGCTTCAGAGAAAAGAACAGTAACTAAATATTGTGATAACAGCTTCAACATTTGGAGAATTCTATTTACCATAATGATTATGGTATTTCATTTATCTGATGGCTCGACTTTTTATGATGAGTATCCTCAGTTTAGCTATCACTGGTATATAGCAGTTGAATTTTTCTTTGTACTTTCCGGATACTTATTAATGAGTCATGCAGAAAAGCATCCGGAGGAAAGCAGTTTTGAGTATATCAAGGGAAGAGTGTGCCGTTTGTATCCGGAATATATTGCAGCATTTTTGGCAATGGTAGTGCTCAAGACGGTAAGAAAGGGATTGAACCCGATTAAATTCATCGTGCCTAATTGGCTTGAAGCACTTATGCTTCAGAGCATCGGAACCAACAAATTCCCCTATCTCAACAATCCTGCCTGGTATGTTTCGGCTCTGTTAATTGGAAGCTATATAATATATTACCTGTTAAAAAATTACAGAAGGCTCTACCTCGAATTGCTTGGACCGGTGGGAGGATTGGCTGTATTTGCCTACCTCTACAGGACCTATAGAGATCTTCAGGGATTCACGGATACTAAGGGCTTTTTTCTTAACCAGGCAGTATTACGTTCCCTGCTTGGACTTACGATAGGTATATATGTATATCTCATAGCAGAGTGGTTTAGAAAAAATTGGGAATGCAGAGTGCCGGCCCTGTTTTCGCTTGTTGAGACAGGAATATTTGTAGGAGTACCGGTTGTTGCACTTTTTATTGATGACAAGGACTATGATTTTATATTCCTTATTCTTTTTGCCATAGGTATATTCTGTGCTTCTCAGGATAGAATACTTGGTAAGCTTGCAGGAAGCAGACCATTGTCATGGCTTGCAGAGATATCATATTCAACCTATATGATTCATTTCGTGATTATGCTGCTAATTAACAAATATTGGGATACTACAATGTGGCACTGGTGGCATATTCCGGTATATATTGCGGTAACTATAGTAGCCGGTGCGATTATGCATTATTGTGTGGCAGTAATTGTTAAGCTGATTAAGAAAATAGGAGTATTCCGTAAAAAAAATGATTAAATGGTTTTTTATTAAGTTTTACAATTTGAATTACAAGATAAAGAGGGCTGTTTCTGCGGGATATTACAGGTTCAGAAATAAGTGGATGATGCGCTCTGTCAATGTTATATTTGATAAGAGTCTTCTTATTAATGGCAAGATACAGGTTACCAATATGGGTAAGATTAGTATTGGAAAGAATGTTGTCATTAATTCCGGGACGGTTCCCAATCCGGTTGGGACTGCTATAACCAGGCTCTATTCACATAATAAGAATTCGGAAATAATTATTGAGGATAATGTGGGAATATCAAGTTCCCTTATATATGCCGTAGAAAAGGTGACCGTAGGAAGAGAGACAATGATTGGAGGAGACTGTCTGATAGTTGATACGGATTTTCACAGTATTAACATAGACAGTAATACAGGAAAAAGAGGTGCAGGCAAATCGGCACCTATTACCATTGGTGAAAATGTTTTCATTGGTGCAAGAAGTATTATTCTTAAGGGAGTTACAATTGGGGATGGTAGCGTGATTGGTGCCGGAAGTGTTGTAACTAAGGATGTTCCTGCGGGAGAAATATGGGCAGGTAATCCGGCAATATTTATAAGAAAGACAGAATAGAATATTAGCTGAAATAATTAAGGAAGGGACCATTTACCGGTCCCTTCTTTATTTGACTATAAAGGCCAAACAAAGTATAATACATAAGTGTATGCTCAAAAATGGGTGTATTAGTGCTATTTACAATTTGAGCAGGAATTTTGGAGAATTTTAATGAAAAAAATAAGTATTATGATTCCCTGTTATAACGAGGTCGAAAATGTTGAATTAATGAGCAAAACGGTCATTAATGTGATGGAAGAAGCTCTTCCGGAATACGATTATGAGCTTTTGTTTATTGATAACAGTTCAATGGATGGAACAAGAGATATTCTCGAAAGACTTTGCGCGGAGAATAAGAAAATCAAGGCTATTTTTAATGTGACAAATTTTGGACAGTTTAACAGTCCGTTTTATGGAATGTGTCAGACAACCGGAGATTGTACAGTTACACTCTGTTGCGACTTCCAGGATCCGGTGGAACTGATTCCTACTTTCGTGCATAAGTGGGAGGAAGGACATAAGATTGTCAGCGGAATTAAAACATCAAGCAAGGAAAATCCAATTCTGTATTTCCTTCGCTCCTGCTATTATAAGCTGATTAAGGGAATGTCAAGCGTACAGATGATTGAGCACTTCACAGGCTTTGGTTTGTATGATAAGACCTTTATCGCGCTTCTTAGGGAACTGGATGATCCAATTCCGTTCATTAGGGGTATTGTTGCAGAGTATGGTGCCGGCTTTAACCGAATTGAAGTTGAGTATGAACAGGCAAAAAGAAGAGCGGGTAAGACTCATAATAACTTCTATACGTTATATGATGCAGCAATGTTAAGCTTTACTTCATATACAAAGGTTGGTCTGCGTATTGCAACATTCCTTGGATTTATTGCTTCGGGGATAAGTTTGGTAATAGCACTTGCATACCTTATTATGAAGTTGGTTCACTGGTACAGCTTTAACCCGGGAAATGCACCTATGATGATTGGTATATTCTTCTTAGGTTCGTTGCAGCTCCTTTTTATAGGAATTATTGGAGAATATATCCTTAATATCAATACACGAGTCATACATAGACCGCTTGTTGTTGAGGAAAAACGTCTTAATTTTGATGAGGACAAGTAATGATTAACGAAGAACCGTTAGTATCGGTCATTGTGCCTGTATATAATGCGGAAAAATATGTTGCCAGGTGTATTGACAGTATTCTGGCTCAAACTTACAAAAACATTGAAGTAATAATGATTGATGATGGTTCGACAGATAACTCGGCGAGTATCTGCAAGGAGTATGTTGATAAAGATTCCAGATGTCGTTATTTTTTTCAGGAGAATGCAGGTCCCGACTATGCCAGAAAAAGTGGTGTTGCGAATGCAACAGGAGGCTTTTTGGCTTTTCTTGATTCGGATGATTATGCCAAGTCCGAAATGATAGAAGAAATGCTTCGGATGTTATTTGATAATGATTGCGATATAGTGACATCGTATTTCACAAGATTCAATGATTCCGGCAAGGTCTGGACTACAGATGCAATACCCGAGGAATGCTTTGTATGTGATGATGTAAGTGAGATGATGATGCACTATTTTGTCACAAGATATCTGGCGGGAACCTATGTTGGAAAGATATATAAGGCAGAGCTATTAAAGGACTATCCGTTTGTTAAGAATGGACTTATAGGTGAAGACATTACCGGTGTGCTTCATGCGCTTAGAAGTTCCAAAAGAGTATATGTAACCAATAAGTCATATTATATGTATTACTGGAATACAAATAGTATTTCACATGCCAAATATTCAGAGAGACATCTTGTTTCACTGAGGAATTATATAAAATTAAGGGATGAGCTTGTTTCTAATAATTATATTGATGATATTCCGATTATAGGCTACTTTGCTGAATTCGAGATGGCCGTTTCAACTGCAATGGCCAGAGCAAATATCATTGATATGACGGCAGTTAATCTTTTAAGGGAAGACTTAAAGCCAAGATGGAAAAAGATTAAGGCTTGCAAGGGAACACCGGCATATATGAAATTATGTGTAAGGTTTTACCTGTTAATGCCTAAGCTTTTCATAAAACTTTACAGAGTGCTTTATCTGATGACAGGAAGATAATGAGTAAGAAGATTTCAGTTGTAACTGTGTGCTTTAATTCACAGGATACAATCAGAATGACAATTGAATCGGTGCTTTCGCAGAAATACGATGATTTCGAATATATCATTGTGGATGGCGCATCTACGGATGAGACCTTAAAAATAATTGGTGAATATTCAGATAATGCCATAATAAGAATGATTTCGGAAGCTGACAATGGTCTGTATGATGCCATGAACAAGGCTACGTCCATAGCAGAAGGCGATTATCTGTGTTTTATGAACAGTGGTGACATTTTCGCAGATTCCAATGTTTTGTCAGATATTTCAGACAGACTGTCCGGTGATATTACATATGGTAATGTTGTTCGCATTAGGGAAGATGGCGAGTTTACCGAGAAGTACAAGGGCACGAATGCAGAGACAAAGTGGACGCTTTTAAAGGGCAGGATGATTTGTCACCAGGCTATGTTTATTAAGCGGGAGACTATGCTTTTGTATGGCTATGATACCCGGTACAGAATTACTGCAGATTTCAATATGCTTTGCAGAATGGTTAGGGATAAAAAAGAACTTAACTATGTGGACAGAGATATTGCAAGGATGGATAACATAGAGGGAATAAGTTCTGACAAAAAGAATATTCCGGTTATGTGGAAGGAAGATGATGACAGCATAAAGAAATGCTTTCCGGTGTGGTATATGCTGCTTCGTCCGCTTAAATATATCAAAAGGAAATTACTGTAATATGGCAGAAAAGAAGAGATGCTCGATAATTACGGTATCTTATAACAGTGCAAAGACAATAGAACAGACAATTAAGAGCGTACTCAATCAGACATCAAAGGATTATGAATATATTATTGTTGATGGGGCATCAACAGATGATACGGTTAATATAATTAAGAAATATGAGGAAGCCTTTGAGGGAAGACTTAAATGGGTATCTGAGCCTGATGACGGCTTGTATTATGCAATGAATAAGGGAATAGAGATGGCAGGCGGTGAACTGGTCGGAATTATTAACAGTGATGACTGGTATGAAGAAGATGCTGTCTGTAAGATGCTTGAGGCGCTGGATAGATGGAAGCTGACAGACCACCAGTATCCATATGCTGTTTTCTATGGAAAGCTAAGGACATGGAGAGATGGTAAAGAGGTATCTGTGGCTCAGAGTAATCATGAGACACTTCGTGAAGGAATGATTGCACATCCGACATGCTTTGTTACTATGGAGACCTATGAAAAAATAGGTACCTTCAATACGAAATATATCAGTGCGGCGGATTATGATTTAATGCTTCGCTTTTATGAAGAAGGGAATGTGCATTTTGAAGCACTTGAAAGCGTGATAGCAAACTTTGCTCTCGGCGGAATATGTGCCTCGGATAAGGCTTATTATGATCTTCTTAAGGTTAGACATGATCATAAGCTTATGAGTAGCCCGGCTTATTGTATTGAATATTGTAAGTGTAAACTCTATGACAGGTTAAAGGGCAGGAGCTGATAAAATGAGATTTTCAATAATCATTCCACATTATAATATTCCTGATATGCTTTCTAAGCTGCTCGATACAATTCCGAATGATGAAGATATTGAGGTAATTGTAGTTGATGATAAGAGTACTAAGGAACTGGATGCATATTCTGAGTGTAAGGTCAGATATGCCGGCCGTAACATCAGCTTCTATGATAATGATACTGATAAAAAAGGGGCAGGTGTCTGTAGGAATATAGGTATGAGCCATGCAAGTGGCAGTTGGCTTCTCTTTGCAGATTCGGATGACAGATTTACAGATGATTTTGCCGATATTATCAGAAGAGATGCGGATGGTGATGAGGATATTATTTTTTACCATCCATCCAGTATAAATATTGATACAGGAAAAGAATCCGACAGGCATATCGATTTTTGCAGTATTTTGGACAGATATGTCGAAGATACATGCAGAAAGAATGAACTTAGCCTGAGATATGAATTAGTGGCTCCATGGAGCAAACTGATAAGAAGAGAAATGATTACCAAATGTGGCATTCTTTTCGAGGATTCAAAAGTAGCAAATGATGTATTTTTTTGTGCACAGATTGGTCGCTTTGCGCAAAAAATAGCAGTTAAAGGTGACACAATCTATGTTGTAACTACCAGAGAGGGAAGTATTACTACAGCTACGGATACAAAATCCTTTGATGTTCGTTTGGGGGTTTTTATAAGAACTACGAAATATATCCGTAGCAATATATCAAAAGAAGATTACAGACTGATTAAGAGAAACGGAAGCTATTTCCTTCATCTTTGCCGAGTGAATAATTATGGTATTGGTAAGATAATCTCTACAGCCTGCAAATTGATAGCAAATGGGATTTCACCTGTGGTTTTTTAACAGGATAAGAGAGGGTAAAGTGACACAGATGTCAAAAAGTACCGATAAACCAAATATTGTAGGAATAATGCAGCCATACTTTATGCCGTATTTCGGCTATTTTCAGCATATAAATTCTGTAGACACTTATGTGCTTTATGATGATGTTAATTTTATTAAAAGAGGCTGGATTAACAGAAACAGGATTCTGAATAATGGGAAGGAATACCTTTTTACAATTCCTTTGTTGAATGCAAGTCAGAACAGATTGATCTGTGAGCATAAATTTGTAGATGAGGCAGACAAGCAGAAGCTGTGGGGACTTGTAAGTAATGCTTACAGAAAAGCTCCTGAATGGAAAAACGTTAATGAGCTTATTAAGGATATTATTCTATTTCCAACAATGGACCTTGTAGAATATATTTATAATGCAACCGTGAAGGTCTGTGAGTATCTTGATATTGATACGAAGATTATGCTTTCGTCAGAGCTTGATAATGATAAATCCCTTAAGGCTCAGCATAAGATACTTGATATATGCAAAATGCTTGATGCAGATATTTATATAAATCCATCAGGTGGCGTTGAATTATATGATGATGTTCTTTTTGCTAAGAACGGAGTAGAACTTAAATTCATATTCCCAAGGCTTACTGAGTATGAGCAGGGAACAGACGAGTTTGTTCCGGGATTATCAATGATTGATCTTCTTTTTTCTATTCCGAAGGAAGAACTCAAGAATAGAATGAATGAATGCAGCATAAAAACAAAGCAGGAAATACAGGAGGACTAGAAGATGTTTGTATGGGAAAAGAAAGGCATGATTTTCTCGCCAAATGGGTACTCTGACTGGATGTACAGCCACGCTCAGTGTCCGTTTATCTATGATTTTGGTGATTATATAAGGATATATTTCTCTACTCGTGAAGCATATCATGATGGAATGAGTCGTGCTCACGGTGGATGGGTTGATGTTGACAGACATGACCTTAGTAAGGTTTTAAGAATTGCAGAGGAGCCTATGGTTCCGCTTGGAGGTATTGGAGAATTTGATGAATTTGGTTCAATGCCTAATAGTATTGTAAAGGTCGGAGACGAATACTGGTTATATTTCTGCGGATGGACACGAGCAGTCAGTACACCTTATTCATGGGAAATAGGTCTTGCCAAGGGAACTGATGCCAAAACATTTAAGAAGGTGGGAAAGGGACCGGTTATTGGACCTACAATGTATGAACCATATCTTCATGCGTGTCCGCAGGTTTACAGACTTGCAGAGGATGACTGGCATATGTTCTATCTGTCTGGACAGAGATGGCTTCAGGGTGAGGAAAAAATGGAGTCACAGTATCTTCTTGTTCATGCGACATCTAAGGATGGAATCAACTGGAACAGAGATCCTAAGCCGATTATTGAGCCGGTTGTTGAGTATGAAAGTCAGACATCAGCAGCAATTGTTAAGATAGATAATCGTTATCATATGTTCTTCTGTTACAGATATGGACTTGATTTCAGACACACCGAGGGAAGAGGATATGCAATGGGATATGCATATTCAGATGACCTGTTTAATTGGACAAGAGATGACTCGCAGGTTGGAATTGGACTTTCTGAGACAGGATGGGATAGCGAGATGATTGCTTATCCTTATGTAATGGAAGTCGATGGCAAGTATTATATGTTATATTGCGGTAATCGTTTTGGTGAGGAAGGCTTTGGATATGCCGAACTCAAAATAGTACCTGAGGACAAATAATGAAGCTGACTGACTATATAGTCGATGAATTGAAGAGAGAGGGTACCGATGTAATATTTGGTTATACCGGTGGTAGTATTGCGGATTTTATTGATTCGGTCGGAAAAAGAAGTGATGTTACCTTTGTTCAGAATTACTCTGAACAGGGTTCGGCTTTTTCTGCGAATGCGTATGCCCAGGTAACCGGCAAAATCGGAGTTGCGGTTTCTTCCAGTGGGCCGGGAGCAATTAACCTGCTTAATGGTATAGCTAATGCATATTTTGATTCTATACCGTGCTTATTTATTACAGGTAATGTCCATACACTTGGCAGACGTCCTGACGATAGTATCAGACAAAATGCTTTTCAGGAGACTGATATTGTCAGTATGACAGAAGGCATTACTAAGGAAAGTATTTATCTGGATGATGCATCAAGAGTAGTATATGAGCTTCAGAGAGCCATTCGGCTTGTCAGGGAAGGAAGACCGGGACCTGTAGTAATAGATATTCCTTATGATGTTCAGAGGGCGGAGATTAATATTGAAGAGCTTGAGCAGTATATTATGCCTGATGAGGATAAGCCATCGGTTAATACTGATTTGTTTTATGAGAGACTTAATGCTTCAAAGAGGCCGCTTATTCTAATAGGTGGAGGCTGTCAGAGCTGTAAGGAGGAATTGGCAGAGTTCCTTGGTAAAAAGGGTATTCCGGTTGTTGCATCATTAAGAGGCTTGGGGCTTGTTACGGAAAAATATGACAATTATGTCGGATTTATAGGCTCCTATGGTAATTATATTGCGAATGCCGCAATTGCAGCATGTGACCTTCTGCTTGTGCTTGGTTCAAGACTTGATGAGCGCCAGGCAGGGTATATAAAAAAAAGGTTTGCTCCCAAGGCGGATATAATTCAGGTAGATGTGGATGCCTTCGAACTTGGCAGAAAGTCAGATAATTATATTTCTTATAACTGTGATGTTAAAGAATTCCTTAAAGTGGCCAATTTAGACACTGAAGAATACGGGTGGCAGACTTGGTCGAATCTGCTTGCTGTATGGAAAAAAAGATTTAATGCAGAGGCAGACAATTCACTTCCAAATGCACTTGTTAAGGCAATTTCGGATATATGTTGTGACAGGGCTGTATATACAACTGATGTTGGCCAGAATCAGATGCTTTGTGCGCAATCGCTCAGCATTAAGGATAATATATTCTTAACTTCTGCAGGACTTGGATGTATGGGTTATTCTCTTCCGGCAGCAGTAGGTGCGTACTACGGATGTCCGGACAGAGATATTATTGCATTTACCGGTGATGGCGGACTAATGATGAATCTGCAGGAGCTTCAGACTGCCAAAAGAGATAATATTCCGCTTAAGCTTGTGGTGCTTAATAACAGTTGCCTTGGAATGATAAGAAGGCTCCAGGATAATATGTTTGAGGGCAGATATTATGCCTCGGTTGAGGGTTACAGGGAACCCGATATTAAGGCAATTGCAAAGGCATTTGAGATGGATTATTACTGCATAAACGAAAAATCCGATGTTACTAAGGTTGAGGATAGGATTAGAGATGATAGTGCAGTGGTAATAGAGGTAGTTCTTCCTTTAGAGATGAAGGTTGAACCGGAACCGGGGAAAACCATCGATGCTCAGGAATCGGTTATTCCGGATAAGTTAATCGGCGAATTTTATGAGGCTGTGAAATTACTATGAGTAGAATTCTTGTTTCCGGTGCGTCCGGAATAGTAGGCTATGGAATACTTAGGAATCTTAAGGATGGAGGCCATTTTCTTATTGGCACGACCATTTATGAGGAATCACCGGCAAACTGCTTTGCGGACATAGTACTTAATCCGCCAATGACAGTTGATCCGACTTATATTGAATGGCTTACAGGTACAATTGAAGAATACAAAATTGATATGATTATTCCCGGTATTGAGAAGGATATGGAGGTTTGGAATGAGAACAGAGATATCCTTGAGAGAACAGGTGCAGTTGTTCTTCTCAATAATTCAGAACTTATAAGGCTCTGCCTTGATAAGTGGGAGTTTTATAAGGTACTTAAGAGAGAGCTTCCTTCTCTTGCGATTCCCGGAACAATTGATTATGAAGAGGCTCTTGCTATGAAGGAACCACTGCTACTTAAACCGAGATGCGGGTTTGGTTCCAAAGGTATTGTGAGATTAAAGGATGTGTCTGAGCTCGCTAAATACAAGGATAGTATTGGCAAGGAACTTATGGTGCAGAAAATGATTGGTGATGACAATCATGAGTATACGGTATCAGGTTTTTTCGATGAGAGTAGTGAGCTAAAGGCGATTATTGCTTTCAAGCGCAAGCTTTCGGGAAGTGGCTATACTGAGAATGCCGTAGTAATAAAAGAAGAGGATTATGTGGAGACGCTTAAAGCACTGGCTAAGGTATTTAAGCCTGTGGGACCGACGAATTTTCAGTTTAGAAATAGTGAGGATGGTTTGAGGCTTCTTGAAATTAATCCAAGAATTTCATCCTCGACATCCATAAAGGCGGCATTCGGATATAACGAAGAAGTGATGAGTCTTACACAGTTTATAGCAGGGGAGTCTGTTATACAGCCCGTAATAAAAAGGGGACATGCTATGAGATATGTGGAAGACTTCATAGTATATGAATAAAGAACGGAAGAGATATGATTGGATTAATCTCAGACATTCATGGTAATTACGAAGCACTGAAAGTGGTATTGCAAAGGCTTGATTCCATGAATGTTACAGATATCGTATGCATGGGAGATGTGGTTGGTTACTACTCACAGGTTAACGAATGCTGCGATGAACTCAGAAAAAGAAATATCAGGTCTGTAATGGGCAACCATGATTATTATATGGCTAATAATGAGAGATGTCCGAGGTCGCAGAGCGTAAATGACTGTCTGGAATATCAGAGGAAGGTTATTACAAAGGAAAATCTTGAATGGGTAAAGTCATTTCCTGACCATATGGAATATAAAGGACTGAATATAGTCCATGGCGGATGGATGGACCATATAGATGAATATCTGGAACCGAATGAGGCATATTTCAGCAAACTTGGAAATGGATATTATGTATCAGGTCATAATCATGTGCAATGCCTTTTGGAACTTAAGGACGGTGGATATTGTAATCCCGGTTCGGTTGGCCAACCAAGAGATGGGGATAACAGAGCCGCATTTGCAGTATTCAATGAAGGAGAGTTTGAATTATACCGTGTGGAATATGATTATGAGACGGTTGGCAGGCTAATGGATGCAGCCGGTTTTAATCCATATTATTACGGATGCTTACGAGATGCCTCAAAAAGGCTTCATGTATAGACATTAACACTACTAAGAAAAGCGAGAAGAAGTAATGCAAAATGTAAAAACATTCTTCAGAATGTTCAATCAGTTAATTCAGATACTTAATAAGAAACAGAAGAAAACAGCGGTCGTGATAGCATTCTTATCAATAATCAGTGCACTGTTTGAGACACTGGGTGTAAGTGTAATACTTCCGTTTATTCTGGCAATGCTTCAGCCGGAGACACTGATGCAGTATGACAAGGTAGCATATGTACTGAATCTTTTCAATATAAAGACATCAATGGGGATGATTATATTCGTAGGTATTGGTGTTATTGTTGTATATATTGTAAAAAATGCTTATATTATGGGCTTTACAGTATTCAAGATGCGCTTTAGGAACAGACTTGAGAGAGACCTGGCTGTTAAGATGCTAAGATCTTATGTATATAAACCATATTCCTTTTTCTTAAATGTTAACAGTGCAGAGATTATGCGTGGTATCACCAGCGATAATTCAGCTGTTGCAACCACAGTTGACTGTTACTGTAATCTGGTTAATGAAGGCCTTACATGCGTGATGCTTGGTGTTGTGCTTGTTGTAATTAATCCTTTTATAGCAATCTGCGCAGTTGGTCTTGCAGCACTTATAGCCTTACTCATGGTGCTTGTAATGAGAAAAGCAATTGCTGAATGTTCAGCAAAATCCAGAAAGGCTTTTGCTGAAAGATATAAGACTTCCTATGAGCCGGTTAACGGTATCAAGGAAATTAATGTAATGAAGAGGCAGGATGAATTCCTTAAGAAGTTTGAAAAGGCAAGCACAGTAGCTTCAGAGGCTAATACTAAATATCAGAGTATTGCCTGTCTTCCAAGCAGAACAACCGAGGTTGTATTTATAACAGGTCTGGTTCTTGTTGTTCTTGTTGCATACAATGTTACAGATGATATGACGATATTAATGGCACAGTTTAGTGCTTTGGCTGTGGCAGCCATGAGACTTCTGCCATCTATTTCCAATATTTCTAATTCCATGAATACGCTGGTATTCCAGAGACCGGCATTGGAAAGTGCATATGACAATATTGTCAATGGAGGTCTTAGAGACCTTGTTGAAGAGGAAACAGAGATTAAGAAAAAGGATGAAGAGGAAGTACATTTTGAAAATAGCATTGATGTCAATGGCATTAGCTGGAGATACAGTGATGAGCTTCCTAACGTACTTAAGGATCTTGATATTGAGATTCATAAGGGTGAGGCAATCGGTTTTGTTGGTGAATCGGGTGCCGGAAAGACTACGCTTGCAGATATTCTGTTGGGACTTTTTGTTCCGCAATCAGGTAGTATAACCGTTGATGGTAAAAGTATTTTTGATGAAGGTACAAAATGGCATAAGCTTGTGGGATATGTTCCGCAGTCAGTATTTCTTATTGATGATACTGTAAGAAATAATATTCTATTTGGTATTGCTGAAGAAGATGCAGATGAAGAGAGACTGCAAAGAGCAATCGATCAGGCTCAGATGCGCAAGTTCGTTGAAAAGCTTCCACAGGGTATTGATACAATACTTGGTGAGCGTGGAGTTAAGATATCAGGTGGACAGAGACAGAGAATTGCCATAGCAAGAGCGCTTTATTATAATCCGGAAATTCTTGTACTTGATGAGGCTACTTCTGCACTTGATAACGAGACTGAGGCAGCAGTAATAGAGGCAATAAATGCGCTTCAGGGTGAAAAGACACTTATTATTGTTGCGCATCGTTTGTCAACAATAGCTAACTGTGACAGAGTATACAGAATTGAGAATGGCAAGGCCAGAGTGGTGGATATTAATCAGAATGAGTAACGATAAAATCAAAAATTATAATAAATACATGAGACGCAATAAGCTTAGGATATTTGTGGAAAGTGAGATTGATCTTCGCATTTATAAGCCGTTGCTTCATAAGGAGTACCATTATTCCAGAAAAAGAATAGATGGCAAAAAGGTTATGGACCGTAAAAAGACGCAGGAGGTTATTGCTGCGGCTATCGAAAAAGGAGAACCCTTCTGGATGGCCAGAATGGGGCACACGGAGCTTAACTTTGTTAATTCCATTCTTTTCAAAAGATATACAAATGATGAGCCATCAGCCCTTAATTGGAGTCAGGAATACAGCCTTAATAAAATCTATAATAATGCGGGCTTCTTTCCTAAAGAAATTTCGGAAGCAGAAAAATATGCTGACAGAGTTCTGTTGGACGCACCGGGTGTTGATCTTCATGCTACATGGGAATTACATATGGAAGATTATATGATTGCTCAGTATGAGAAGGATGCGGCTGTAACAAGGTGGGGATATATAGCACCATATTATAACAGAAAAGAACAGGGAATCATTCCATGGAGTCATGCGCTTAAAGGGAAAAAGGTATTGGTCATTAATCCTTTTGCCGAATCGATTGAGAAGCAGTATAAGGAAAATCGAGAGAAAATTTTTGAAAAAATCTATGATGCAGAAGACATTCTTCCGGAATTTGAACTACTTACCCTGAAGTCGGTTCAGACTGTGGCAGATAACAGAGATCCACGATTTAACACATGGTTTGAAGCCTTGGACTGGATGATTGATGAATGTAAGAAGATAGATTTCGATGTTGCTCTTATTGGATGCGGAGCATATGGCTTCCCGCTTGCAGCAGCTATTAAGAGGATGGGTAAAATAGCAATACAGACCTGTGGAAGTACCCAGATGATTTTTGGTGTACTGGGGCAGAGATGGACTAATGATACTAAGCTTATGAACGAAGTTGTTAATGACAGCTGGATAAGGCCGATTGAATCAGAACGTCCGAATAATCTTGAGAGAATAGAGGATGGCTGTTATTGGTAATATGGATAACAGACTGATAGTAAAGGGTATTTAAGATGGTTTATGCACCAATACTTATTACAACTTTAAATAGATATGAGCATTTGAAAAGATGTATTACATCACTTCAGAATAATGACTGGGCTAAATATACAGAATTGTATATTGGTGTAGATTATCCGCCTGCTGAGAAGTATGTAGAGGGCTATAAAAAGATTCGTGAATATCTTGAGGCCGGAATTGATGGCTTTGCAGAGGTGCATATTTATTTTCACGAAACTAATTTGGGGCCTATTCCTAATTATGATTTTCTAAGAAAAATTACGGATGAAAAGTATGACCGTTTCATTTTCTCCGAGGATGATAATGAGTTTGCGCCGTCATTTATTGAATATATGGATAAGGCTCTTGATAAATATGCAGATGATGAGGATATCATATCCATATATGGTTGGCATCCCGGAATTAAGGGCGAGATAGAGGAAGGAACGGCCGCCTTTAAGGTTAAAGATTTTTCTGCTTATGGATATGGAACCTGGGTTGAAAAATATGAAAATATGTTAAGTAATTTAAATAGGCAGTATATTGAGAAAATATGTGATAGTAATGAAGCCCTTAAAAAAATAAAGAGTTACAATCCGGGAGTTCTATTGGCATGTACCTCAGCCCTACTTCGCAAGGAGAGGTTATATTGTACGCCGGATGGCAGTATTCCGACTATTGATATGATGTATATGCTGTATTTTATTATGGAAGACAAATATATGCTTTGTTCTACCAGATCGCTTGTTAAGAATTGGGGATATGACGGAACGGGAGTCAACTGCAATAGTGGCAGTGATCAGATGGCAAGGCGTGAATTATCAAGTATTAGAGAATATGATTTAACTCTGGAAGATAATCCGAAGGAATATAGTTTTTACAGGGTCATAGATAAGAAAACAGAGATAAAAAGAAAAGTGCAGGTAATAGGTGCATATATAAAGATTTATATATGGCGTAAGCTTGCAAATAGAAAATCATTCAAATAAAGGTGGATGATTTGGAGGATATTATGGAAGACAGAATACTGGTTACCTCGGCAACTTTGCCGGAGTATGATGAGTATATCAATGAAATAAAAAGTATATGGGATAACCACTGGCTTACCAATATGGGAGTAAAGCATAAGGAACTTGAGAGTAATCTTAAGGATTACCTTAAGGTGGATCGGATATCGCTGTTTGCCAATGGACATATGGCGCTTGAACTTTTGCTTCAGGCCATGGACATTAAGGGAGAGGTTATCACGACACCATACACATTCGCATCTACTACCCATGCAATCGTAAGAAATGGTCTTACTCCTGTATTCTGTGATATCAGAGAGGATGATTACACCATAGATGTTGACAGGATTGAGAGTCTTATTACGCCTGAGACCAGTGCAATTCTGCCTGTGCATGTATATGGAAATATATGTGATGTTGAGGCGATAGAGGATATTGCAAAGCGTCATAATCTCAAAGTTATATATGATGCCGCTCATACCTTCGGTGTTGAGTATAAGGGAAGAGGAATAGCATCTTATGGTGATGCATCAATGTTAAGCTTCCATGCAACAAAAGTATATAACACCATAGAGGGTGGTGCAGTATGCTTCAGTAATGAGATGCTTGGTGAAAAGCTATATCAGTTGAAAAATTTTGGTATTAAGAATGAGGAAGTGGTTAACGGAATCGGTGCTAATGCCAAGATGAATGAGTTTTCGGCAGCAATGGGAATATGTAATCTTCGTCATGTGGATGAGCAGATAGAGCTTCGTAAAGAACTTACTATGGTATATAGAGAGCAGCTTTCGGATGTTCCTGGAATAAGAATGTGCAATGAGCAGAAGGACGTTAAGCATAACTATGCATATATGCCTATTTATGTGGATCCGGAGAGATATGGTCATAACAGGAATGAACTGTTTGAGTATCTTGCAGGACATAATATACATGCAAGGAAGTATTTCTATCCGATAACAAGTGCCTTTGAGTGTTATGAGGGAAGATTTGATCCATCACTTACACCTGTAGCCAGCAAAACATCTCATAATATCCTTACAATTCCGATTTATCCTACACTCGGAGTTGAGGCTGTTACAAGAATAAGTAAGCATATTGCGGAATTTGCTGTCAAATAATTGTAAATGGGAACGCAGGATAGTCTTACTGCGATAGTCTTGCAATTGTGTGAAGGAACGGAGTAAATGCCATGAAGATAATAGTTGTTGGAGGGAACTGTGCCAATAAAGGAGCTCAGGCTTTGCTGTTTATTACTATGTGCGAGCTTAGAAAACAGTACCCTGAAGCAGAATTATATTTTGATTCACAGGAGAAATTTATAGATGATGGCACTTACTGTTTTAAGCATGTTGACAGAAGAGCCTTAAGAAATGCCCTTGCCATAAAGGCGGGAAAGGGTGGAAAAGACAGAATGATTAAGGATGCTGTCTGGGCCGTCCGTGATAAGAGATGGTATGCTGTTTTGGCAGAACCGGGATATATGAAGCTGCTTTCGGATGTAAAACTGATTATAGATATATCCGGTTACAATCTTGCTTCCAAATTCTCTAATGCGCATAATGAACTGTTCCTTGATATTATCGAGTATGCGATGGATTGCGGAATAAAGACGGTAATTATGCCACAGTCCTTTGGTCCGTTTGATTATAAGCAGGATGCAGAGAGAATTACAAAAAGAATAGCGGATGTGTTAAGCCGGTCAGAGCTTGTATATGCAAGGGAACCCGGTGGAATTGAGGCTCTTAATGGGATTGGATTTAATAAGGCAAAGCTTTCGGATGATCTGGTCATTCAAAGCAGGGATTTTGAGCTTTCAGCAATTACCAAAAAGAAGCAGGAGATATATGATATTGAGGATATTCCCGGTGATTCAATAGCTGTAATTCCGAATGAGAAGATATTTGTTAACAGCAGTAACAGAGAAGGTCTATATACTGTATATGAGGATATAATCAAAAAGGGGCTGGCGCTTAATAATAAAGTATATCTTATTTATCACTCTGTTGAAGATCTTGCTATCTGTAAGAGAATAAAAGAATCATTCTGCGAAGATGACAGAGTTGTCATAATTGAAAAAGAGCTGGCTTTCTATGAATATGAGGCGCTTGTAAAGAACTTTAAATATATTATTGCATCCAGATATCATTCGATAATTCTTGCTTACAGGCAGTGTGTTCCCGGTATCGGAATAGGCTGGGCGGAAAAATATGATTATTTGTTTGCAAGATGTGGTCAGGAAAAGTATGTACATGGAGTGAATGATGTGAGCCTCCGGGACAAAGTTATTGAGGATATGGAAGCGCTTGAAAACTGTCATACACAAGCCTCGGGAATAATAAAAGAAAAGCTTGAAAATATTCAGAAAAAGAACTGTTTTGATGAGCTTTTTGGAATAATAGAGAATTTATGAAAATATGTGCAAAAGGCCATTGTACCGGATGCGGATTATGCAAGGAAGTATGTCCTGTTTCGGCAATTTCAATGGAAAGGGACAGGTTTGGATTTGTTGTACCTGTTGTTGACGAAAACAAGTGTATAAAGTGTGGACTCTGCAGTAAAAAATGTATTGCTGAGGGCTATGAGAGAGATAATAAAGCAGACAGAGTTCTGGCGGCAAGTCTAAAGGATACAAGTGAACTTAAAAAAGTATCTTCAGGCGGAGCATTCTGGGCTATTGCTAAAAGTTTTATAAAAGAAGGCGGAGTTGTATATGGTGCTGTAGCTAAGGATATATATACAGTTAAGCATATGCGTGCTGAAACTATAGGTGAAGCAGAGCATATGAGGCGGTCAAAATACCTTCAAAGTGATATTACCGAATGTTATAAGCAGGCAAAAGATGATCTTGAAAAGGGGAAAAGAGTACTCTTTAGCGGAACACCATGTCAGATTGCGGCATTATATAGTTTTGCGGGTGAGAATGATGGTTTATTTACCTGTGAAATTGTATGTCATGGTGTGCCATCTGCACTGGTATATGAGAAATATATAAAGGAACTTGAGGAAAAAAATAACAGTAAGGTTGTGGATATTGTTTTCCGCAATAAGGATTATGGCTGGGGTAAAAACCATTATGAGATTACTTTTGATAATGGGGAAAGAATTCTTGAGCCAAGTGTAGAGAATGCCTTTCATAGTTCATATCTTGCAGGAATGATAAGCAGGCAGTCCTGCAATGAATGCCGATTTGTTAATTTGCCAAGAACTGCAGATATAGTCCTTGCCGATTACTGGCAGTATAAGGGTGAGTTGCTTGAGAAATCAGAAGGCTTGGGTGTATCGTTACTTGTATGTACTACAGACAAGGGGAATTTGTTAGTAGAAAAGGCCGAAGAGTATTTATATCTTGAAGATAGCATTCTGGATGAGGCTCTGCGCAGCTGCAGACATTTAAGTCATACACCGGGAAAGAGCATTTATAGGGAAATGTTTCTGGAGGACATAGCGAACAGGACATTTGCATCGACCTGGAAAAGATATATGTCAAATGGTAATAAGCCGGCTGATATTTGCAATAAGATAATTAGAAGATTAGGTTATGAAAAGAAGCGAAGAACAGATAAAACTGATTGATAATTACATATCGCAGCTAAAGGATGAGAAGATAGCACTTGCAGATAACTGGGTACAGGCAATAGGGCTTGGAAGGGGTGTGACTGCAGCATATGAGCTGTCGTTTGTTTCGCGTGTTGCCTTTTACCTGTTAAAAAGAAAGCATATAGATATTGCAAAGCTTCAGAAAAAGGCAGAAATGTATCTTGCCTTCGAGGAGACCGTTAAGTATCTGACCGGTAAAGGTGTAGATTTTTATTTTGTACAACGTGTATCAGGTTTAAGTGATTATGAATACAGTGCTACTGCTAAAAACAGAATGCAGAATGCACTTGGTTTTCCGGTCATGAGCGAAGACTATGATAAGTATGCCGATAATTTTTCAGAGCTTATTGGTGAAAGGGCATCTGCCGAATATGTGGAAAGCCTTGCAAAAGTACCTCAGATAGTATTTAAGGGTGACAAGTATGCTCATGAGGATTACAGGTCGGATGTTATTAATGTGTTTGCCGGCGAGAGAGTCGTGCCGGATTCACCTGCAAAAGCCGATAAGAAGCTTCATCTATATGGAAGATGTGGTGTGTTTGGTTATGCGGTAAGTGATTCGGAGACGATGCCGAATTATCTTCAGAAGAAGATTAATGAAAAAGAAAAAGGATATAAGGTTATAAATCACGGCCTATGGGGTGGTGATGACAGCTGTATTATCCATAATTTCATAAAGGATTCGGAAAATATGTCGTCGGGTGATACTGTTGTTTTTTATCTTAATCATTTTGACAGCGGTATAATGAACGAGCTTGTAGAAAACGGTCTCGTATATAGTGATATTACAGATAAATGGCATGAGTTTGAAGAGGCAAAATGGTGCTTTTATGACAGACCGGGCCATATGAATCGTGACGGTTACAGAAATGTTGCTGAACTGATTTATGAATTAATAAGTGAAGAAAGAGAATCGGTTGTAACCAATAATATTAATGCAAGCGAATTTGCTTATAGGGAAAATTATCTAAAGAATGTCAAAAATGAAGAATTTGACAAGTCGGTTGAGAAATATATTGAAGAGATAAGACGCGAAAATGTAACCGGGGATTTACCAAAGAATTGTGGCGCGATTGTCATGAATTGTAACCCATTTACAAATGGACACAGATATTTAATTGAGTATGCTGCTTCAAAGGTGGAGTGGTTGTGGATTTTTGTAGTGGAGGAAGACCGTTCTGTTTTCAAATTTACAGACAGATTTGAAATGGTCAAAAATGGTACAGCTGATTTGGCAAATGTCCATGTTGTGCCAAGTGGAAATTTTATTATCTCAACACTTACCTTCCCGGAGTATTTTATGAAGGACTATGTTAAGGAAAAGGATTTTGACATTTCCAATGATTTGACAATTTTTGCTACCAAGATAGCGCCAGCACTAAATATACATACCAGATTTGCCGGTGAGGAGCCGATGGATCCTGTAACCGCTAATTATAATGAGAATATGGCAGTTATTCTTCCAAAATACGGAATGGAATTCTGTGAGATTAAGAGGCTTGAACTGGAAGGCAGGGGTGTAATCAATGCTACCAGGGTACGAGAACTGATTAAGGAGAATAATCTTAAGGAACTTGAGGATTATCTGCCGGAGACAACAATTAAGATTGTTAAGGAAAAATATATTTAAACTATGGATAAAGAAAACAGAGACTGTGGAGAAAAAAGAATATCAGCCCTTCCGCAGATTGGCTTTGGAACCTATCCTCATAAGGAAGCACTGTTAGAGGCAATCCCTGTGGTTATTTCCTGTGGTTGTACATTGCTTGATACTTCAGATAACTATGATAATGAAGAATGGGTGGGCAAGGCGATAGCATCGGCAAAAAGAGACGAGCTGATTATCTGCAGTAAGTTCTCACAGCCATACAGAGCGCTTGAATTTAATAAATGTTTTGAGGAAAGTCTTGCAAAGCTTGGCAAAATAGATATGTATCTCCTTCACTGGCCATATCCGCACCTGTGGAAAAAGCTTTGGGTGATGATGGAGGAACTGTACCTTGCAGGTAAGGTTTCGGCAATTGGCGTATGTAATTTTGATGTGACTAATTTGAAAGAACTTTTGTCTTTTTGCAGAGTTAAGCCATGTGTTAATCAGCTTGAATGCCATCCACTGTTTCAACAGAAGGAAATAACGGATTACTGCAGAGAAAATGATATTTGTGTGATGAGTTATTCGCCACTTGCAAGAATGAATGATGCGCTTATGGAGAGTGATGTTATTAAAGAGCTTTCCGGTAAGTACGGTGTGTCCGCTTCTCAGATTGTGTTAAGGTGGGATATTGAACATGGTTTTATTCCGATTCCGGCATCAGCAAAGGAAAAGCACATTGTGGACAATATGGGTTGTCTGAATTTCAGTCTGGCAGAGGATGAGGTTGCAAAAATTGATGGTCTGGAAGAGGGACTTAGGATAAGATTTGACCCGAAGACAAGATTTACCTCTAGAGAAAAAAGGAAATTTCTGATACGCCGTATCAGGTTGGCTATCGGAATATAGGAAATGAGATTGATATGATTAATTCTGTAAAAGAATTGGAAAAAGCAGCACTGGATGTGCGTATAAATCTTTTGAAGCTATGTAATGTAGAAGCAATTCATATTGGCGGTGACTTATCTATTACTGACGCAATGACTGTACTTTGGCAGTATAAGATGAACTATGATCCTGACAATATTGAAGATGAAAACAGAGACCGTTTTGTTCTGTCAAAGGGACATGCATCAGCAGTAACAAGCTTTAATCAGGCAGCAATCGGATGCTTTAAGGCGGAGGATGTTATTAATGAGTATGCCAAGGATGGAGGCCGTTTTTCCATGCATTCCTGCAATCTGGTCAATCCCTATGTTGAGGTTTCTACAGGAAGTCTTGGTCATGGAATGCCGGTAGCCTGCGGTATGGCAGCAGCCCTTAGAATGAAAGGGAATAAGAGTAGTCGAGTATATACGGTTATGGGTGATGGTGAGCAGTCTGAAGGTTCAATCTGGGAAGCAGTTGCTAATGCCGTACATTATAAGCTGGGTAACCTTGTGGCACTTGTGGACTGTAATGGATTTGAAGCAGATGGAAGTATAGATGATATAACAGGTCTTGGTGATATAGCCAGTAAATACAGGGCGTTTGGATGGAATACAGTTGAGGTTAACGGAAACAATGTAGAAGAGCTAAAGTCGTGCTTTGATAAGCTTCCTGCTCCTGACAGTGATGTTCCGACAGTAATAATATGTCATACCATTAAGGGAAAAGGTGTGAATTTTATGGAAAATAATCCAAGATGGCACGCCGGTAAAATTAGTAATGAGCAGCTTGAGGATGCCATAAGGTGTCTTAATGATGAATATAACAGAAAGTGGAACTCATAATGGATAAAAAGAGTTTTCTTCGAGATGTGACAGGTGAATATATGGTGACTCTGGGGGCCAGAGATGACAGGGTTACAGTTGTTAATGCAGATCTTGCCGGAACCTGCAGAAACAGGGGCTTTGGTGAGACATATCCGGACAGAGTGTTCAATGTTGGAATAGCCGAGCAGAATATGGTATCCTTTGCAGCAGGGCTTGCAGCGGAAGGATATATACCATATACCTTTTCAATGGCACCTTTTCTTACAATGAGAGCGTGCGAGCAGTGCAGAACAGATGTTGCTTATGGTAACAGAAGTGTACGACTTATGGGAGTATATGCAGGAGTATCCGGAGGCATATCCGGTGCGACTCACTGGGCAATCGAGGATGTTGGAATAATGACCTCTATTCCGGGGATTGATGTATATGAGTTAAGCGATGCTAATCAGGCAAAAAGGCTGCTTGATATGAGTCTTATGCATAATGGACCTATGTATATAAGGACAAGTGTTGAACCGGTTACGGATTTGTATCCGGAGGATATAGAGGTTAGTCGAGGCGGCTCGACTCTTGTCTGCGAAGGAGAGGATGGAGCATTTTTGTGCTCAGGCGTTATAGTTCAGTATGCCAAAAAGGCTGCTGAAATGATAAAAGAGAAGAATGGTGCTACAATAAGAGTTATAGATATGTATTCTATAAAGCCGATTGACAGGGAAGCAATAATAAGTGCATCCGGGACAGGAAGAATTGTTGTCGCTCAGGATCATAATATTGTTGGTGGACTTGGCAGTATTGTGGCTACTACGTTGGCGACGGAAGGGATTGGCGTTAGATTTAAGATTGTAGGAATTCCGGACGAATATGTGGCTATGGCTCATCCGGGATATTTGTATAATAAATTCGGTCTTGATGCAGAAGGACTCTGTAAGACCATGACTGAGATGCTTAATTAGCAAAGGAGGCTGCATATGAAGGTTGTAATACTTGCAGGTGGATATGGAACAAGAATATCTGAAGAGACAGTGCTTAAGCCAAAGCCAATGGTCGAGATTGGCGGAAAGCCTATACTCTGGCATATTATGAAGGAATATTCACATTATGGGCATAATGAATTTATCATTTGTGCAGGTTATAAGCAGCATATAATTAAGGAATGGTTCTCTAACTATTTTATTCATATGACTGATGTTACATTTAAGTTTTCTGAGGGTAACAGCGTCGTAATTAATAAGCAGCATGCTGAACCATGGGAGGTAACAGTTGTTGATACCGGACTTAATACAATGACAGGCGGAAGAATTAAGCGTATTAAGGAATATATTGGTGACGAGCCTTTCCTTCTTACTTATGGAGATGGAGTTGCTGATATCGACATTGATAAGCTTGTTGAATTCCATAAATCACATGGTAAGCTTGCGACACTTACTGCAACTACACTTAAGCAGAGATATGGTGTGCTTGATATTGGCGAGGACAATTCAATCAGAGCCTTTAAGGAAAAGGTTGATGATGGAACAAAGATAAATGTAGGATACATGGTTCTTGATCCTAAGGTATTTGATTATATTGAGGGTGATACAACAGTACTTGAGAAGGATCCACTTGAGAAGCTGGCTGCTGAGGGTGAACTTAAAGCATATGTTCATGACGGCTTTTGGCAGTGTATGGATACAAAGCGTGAGAAGGATATGCTTGAAGAACTTTGGGAATCCGGAGAAGCTCCATGGAAAACCTGGGAATAACCCACAAGATGAGGGATGCTATGAAAAAGACGATAAGTGTTTTAGTTCCAACATATAATGAACAGGAGAATGTAGTACCTCTTGCAGAGGCAATTACATCTACCTTCAAAAAGGATCTTCCGGAATATGATTATGAACTGGTATTTATAGATAATGATTCCAAGGATGATACAAGGAAGCTTCTTAGAGAACTGTGTGAAAAAGATAAGGGAATAAAGGCGATATTCAATGCCAAGAATTTCGGTCAGTTCAATTCACCCTATTATGGTCTCCAACAGACAACAGGTGATTGCGTTATTTTAGTCTGTGCTGACTTTCAGGATCCAATTGATATGCTTCCTAAGTTTGTTCGTGAATGGGAACAGGGGTACAAGATTGTTATAGGCAAAAAAACAACAAGCCGTGAAAACAAACTAATGTATCTGATTCGCTCAATTTACTATAGGATGCTTAGAAAAATGTCTGACGTTGAGCAGATTGAGCATTTTACAGGCTTTGGTCTCTATGACAGGTCATTTATTGATGTGCTTGTTGAACTTAAGGACCCGACACCGTTCCTTAGAGGAATTGTTGCAGAGCTTGGTTGGAAGAGAAAAGAGATTCCATACGAGCAGCAGAAGCGTCGTGCCGGCAAAACTAAAAACAATTTCTACCGACTTTACGACGCTGCGATGTTAAGCTTTACATCTTACACTAAGATAGGGCTTAGACTTGCAACTTTTTTGGGCTTTGGTGTTGCAATGGTGAGTTTTGCGATTGCAGTATTTTACATTGTAATTAAGTTTATGCACTGGGCTGAATATGATATGGGTATGGCTTCGGTTGCTGTCGGTCTCTTTTTCTTAGGAGCTGTGCAGTTAATATTCATAGGCCTTATCGGTGAATATATACTAAGCATGAACCAGCGTATAATGAACAGACCTCTTGTTATTGAGGAAGAGAGAATTAATTTTGATAAATAAGCGGGATATTATTTCGCCTGTAAATTATTAGGATGGACACGAAGAATGGTTAAAAGATGTAGGTCTCTTTTTGATAAAATAATCGCATTATTGGTACGATTTAAGCCTGTATTACTGGGAATTATCGGATTTATGGTAGCTTGGCCAAGCGTATATATTACCAGATATTCATTTCCGGCTCAGGACGATTTTGATTATGCTGCCCAGGCAAGAGCTCTGATGGAACAAGGCTATAGTCTTGCCGGACAGGCTTTTAAAATGACCAAAGACCTGCATTTTACCTGGGGAGGTCTGTATTCGTCAACCTTCTTTGGTTACTTTTTCTCCGGAATGGTAATGTGTGATCCGAAGAAACTTAGAATCTTTGAATTATGCTCATCGATATTCTTTTTTATCTGCCTGATACTGTTATGTTATGTAGTCACGAAATATATATTTAAGCTTGAGGCTAAAGAGACTGTAACTGTTGTTACCTTCTTTACTATTTATATGTTTGGAATTGCCTATTTTGGCGATTTTGATGTATTTTACTGGTTTATTACATCGGTACAGTATCTTATGTTGCTTGGCTTTTTTGAGCTGGGACTTGGCTTGTATATACTGGCGTTCAATACAGATAAGAAATGGGCAAAAGTTTGCTGTATATCTGCGGCTCTGATATTTGGCTTCCTTGCCAGTGGGGCGAATCTGTGTATTACTGCGTTGAATTGTTTCTGGTTTTTTGTTATTTCAGTATATTTCTTTTTTACTGTTTCAGAGAAGACGGAAAAAAGGATATGCCTTATTGGAATTGTGCCAATAATCGGGGCACTAATTAATGGTACGGCACCGGGAAATTATGTAAGAGCAGGTGGCGGTAAGGGAATTGGAGATATGCTGTTAGCAGCAAGATCTTCCATACGATATGTATTTGAGAGAATTGAAGGATATATTGCAAAGCCTGAGTTCTGGGTAGTGTTCCTGGGACTTATACTTGCAACATTATTTATTCCAAGGAAAAAGAAGGCACTTGGAATTACTGTCAGATTCCCGGCTATTATCGGATGTATGCTGATTGCAGTACTTGCAGGTATTATTTTCCCTGCCATGCTTGGATATAAGTATGATGTATTCTGTAAGCTTGTAAGAGGTCAGGTGGTTCTTGATTTTTCAATGTTCTCATTTATGGTCTTTGGGGTGCTGCTTGTTGAACAGTGGTTCTATGATAAGTATGGCGATGAAGGAATTAAGCGAGTTAAAACAGATTTTACTCTTGGTGCGATAACAGTAATGTTACTTCTCTCATTGCAGCTTCGTGATAATAATTGGAGATGGATTGGTGTATCAAGAAATTACCGTGATATTTCTTCAGGAAGATGTGCTGAGTTTACAGATTATTTTCTGGATATCTTAAATAAGGTTGAAGAGAGTAAGGATGAGTTGGCGGTTGTATATGTGGATGAGGAGATTATGCAGAAAACAATCCAGATTAATCCTATGATTGCTTATGATACCTGTTATGATCCTGAGAAGCAGTACCAGAATAATGCGATTGCACATTTTTATAATAAGAAGGGCGTGTGGGTGATTCATAAGGAATATGTACCTACAGAAGAGGACCTTGAAGTCGCTAAAAAGTATGGAGTTGAGGACAGGCTGATTATACCGGAGATTACGAATGAAGAGGATATCGATGCGGCAGCAGATGATGCTGTAGGTAATGACAAATAGCTAATAAATTGGTATAATTATACAGTTAATAATCCGTGGAGGAACTAATAATGAAAAAATTACTTTTAGAAGTTACAAAGTTTATGTATTTCTTTACTGCAGGATTGATGTTATTTACTAATTATGCTCATGCATATATTGATCCATCGGCAGTAACATATATCATTCAGGGTGTTGCGGCAGTTGTAATTGCGGCAGGAGCCCTGCTTACAGTTTTCCGTCATAAGCTTATGGCTTTTTTCAAAAAAGGAAAGGGCGAGCAGGAAAGAGCGGAAATTCATATAATTGAAGATGATGACACTGATGCAGTGGTTACTACCGAAGAATAGTGTTAGCAAGCCGGGCTTTTGGTCCGGCTTTTAGATGTTTATGGGATATAGAGATTTTCTGTTTCCCGGAGAGGCTTTTAGATGAATTTTATTGGAAACGCCTTCGGCTATCTTATGGCCGGATGTTATAAAATGCTTCCATCCTATGGCTGGGCCATTATTTTATTTACAGTATTAAGTAAGATTATTCTTTTACCTGTATCGATTATGGTTCAGTATAATTCCATTAAGATGGTAAAAATGTATCCGAAGATGAATCATATCAAGGCGAAGTACTTTGGAAATAATGATATGATTTCTGAGGAAAATTATAAACTGTATAAGGAAGAGAACTATCATCCTATGCTGGATTTGCTTCCAATCATCATACAGCTGGTGGTACTTATGGGTGTGGTTGAAGGTCTTAAGCGCTTTCAGGTGGAGAATACTATTTTCTTAGGACTGGATTTGTCGCTTGTACCGGGTAAGGCCTGGGGACTTATGGTGCTTATCCCGATAGTAGCTGCAATATCTGCATGGTATATGTGCTTTGAACAGAACAGAATCAATGTCCTTCAGTCAGAGCAGAGTAAGGCTAATAAGTATACCACAATGGCAATTTCCGTTGGATTGTCGTTATATCTTGGCTTTTTTGTAATGGGTGGTGTTGGTCTGTACTGGATTGCAGGTAACCTGTTGTCGGTTGCCCAGCTTGTGATACTTAACTATTTCATTAATCCCAAGAAGTATATCGATTATGAGGCTTTGGAGGAAAGTAAAAAGGAACTGGATGAGGTTCTTAAATATCAGGCAGCAAGCAAGAAAAAGGTTTCCAAAGAGGACCAGGCCAGAGAGAAGGCTGATTATAAAAGATTCTTCAAATACGGATATAAGCAGATTGTATTTTTTTCTGAGAAAAATGGATTCTATAAGTATTACAAGGACGTAATAGAGACAATCCTTCGCAGGACGGATATTGTAATTCATTATATTACATCTGATCCGGCAGACGAGGTATTTGCCCTTCAGAATGATAAATTCAGAGTATATTATATCGGCGAGAATAAGCTGATTGTACTGATGATGAAGCTTGAAGCGGATATAATGGTTATGACAACGCCGGATCTTCAGACCTATCATCTTAAAAAGTCGCTGGTTCAGGATAATATTGAATATATCTATATGGACCATGCCATGGGTGATGTTAACCTGAGCTACAGAAAGCATGCTCTTGATAATTTTGATACGATTTTTGTTCCCAATGAGCTTACAATCAGGGAAATAAGAGCTCAGGAGAAGACCTATGGTCTTAAGGAAAAAAATCTGGTCGAGACAGGCTATGGACTTATTGATAATATGATAGCCGCATATGAAGAGGCAGGCAAAAAGGAAAACAATCCTAAAGAGATTCTTATTGCCCCCTCATGGCAGAATGATAATCTGCTTGACTTATGTATTGAGCAGATTCTTGATCAGTTGCTTGGTAAGGGATATAATGTTACACTTCGTCCGCATCCTCAGTATGTCAGACACTTTGGTGAGAAACTGGCAGCTCTTAAGGATAAGTATAGAGAATGTGAAGATTTCGTATTGCAGACGGATTTTTCATCTAACAGTACTGTTTTTGAGGCAGATGTTCTGCTTACTGACTGGTCGGGAATAGCATATGAATATTCCTTCACAACGCTTAAGCCGACTTTATATATCAATACTCCTATGAAGGTTATGAATCCGGATTATGAGGAGATTGGTATAGAGCCTTTCGACATAACTGTCAGAAATGAAGTTGGTATAGCGGTTGATGTAGATAAGCTTGATACACTTAAGGATGTAGTTGACAAGCTGCTTAATGATAAGGATTACTCGACTGAGAAAATGGCAGCGATTAGAGAAAAATATCTGTTTAATATTGGAAAAAGCGGTCAGGTTGGCGCTAATTATATAATTAAAAAGCTTGTTGAATACTCAAAGAGATGAGATATCAAAAGTAAAAGAAAGGGAAGATAATCCGGTAAATAAGCGGATTGCTGAAACAAAATACTATGGATATAAGAAAGAATGAAAAAATACTTGTAACAGGTTCAGATGGATTCATCGGTAGCCACCTTACAGAGGAGCTTGTTAAGGCAGGATATGAAGTTAAAGCCTTTGTATATTATAATTCCTTCAATACCTGGGGATGGCTTGATACACTTCCGTCGGAAATCATGAAGCATGTTGAGATATTCCAGGGTGATATCAGAGATCCTAATGGAGTGAGGGTGGCTATGCAGGGAGTAGATGCAGTTTTCCATCTTGCTGCACTTATTGCAATTCCATTTAGCTATCATTCGCCGGATGCCTATGTAGATACTAATATTAAGGGAACACTTAATGTATTGCAGGCGGCAAGAGATCTGGGAGTACGTACTCTTGTAACATCAACATCAGAGGTATATGGCACAGCAAAGTATGTTCCGATTGATGAGAATCATCCATATCAGGGACAGTCACCATATTCGGCAACTAAGATTGGAGCAGACAGACTTGCAGAGAGCTTCTATCGTTCCTTTGAGCTTCCTGTAACTATAGTCAGACCATTTAATACATATGGCCCAAGGCAGTCTGCAAGAGCGGTTATTCCTACAATTATTACACAGCTTCTTTCAGGCTATGAGGAAATTAAGTTAGGCTCACTTACACCTACAAGAGACTTTAACTTTGTTAAGGATACAGCTAATGGATTTATAGAGATATATAAGTCAGATAAGACAATAGGACAGGAAATCAATATTGCAACACAGCAGGAGATTTCTATCGGTGAACTTGCAAAAGAACTGATTAGACAGATTAATCCGAATGCAAAAATCATATGTGAAGAGGAGAGACTCAGGCCGGAAAAGAGTGAGGTTAACAGACTTCTTGGCTCTAACAAAAAGATTCTTGAGCTTACTGACTGGAAGCCGCAGTATACATTTGAGCAGGGTCTTGCAGCTACAATAGAATTCTTAAAGGATAATCTTGATAGATATAAGCCTGATATTTATAACATTTAGTGAGGATAAAAATGCTGACTGAACTTAAAGAAACGTCGCAAAATATAATAAGGGAAGAGGCAAATCTTATCGATGCGCTTGCTATGCTTGATAAGACGGCAATAAAGGTTCTTTTTGTTATTAATGAGAAGAATCAGCTTGTCGCAGCATTAACTGACGGTGATGTCAGAAGAGCGCTTCTTGCAGGCGAAAAGGTAGATTGCGCGGTTAGTAATTTTGCCAATGGTAATCCTACTTTTATCAAGCCGGATGCCGACCTTAAGGAAACAGAAAAAATCATGGCAAAGAAGGATATCAATGCGATACCTTTGGTGGATGATAATTCTGTAATACAGAAGATATATATAAGAGGTAAGGTTAAGGGGACTAGTACAGGTAAGAAGCTTGATACGCCGATTGTTATCATGGCCGGCGGAAAAGGAACAAGGCTTTATCCGTATACAAAAATACTTCCCAAGGCACTGATACCGATTGCGGATACTCCTATTACAGAGCGAATAATGAAATCCTTCATGGAATATGGCTGTGATAATTTTCATATAATTGTTAATCATAAAAAGAATATGATTAAGGCATATTTTGGCGAGGAAAGAGGAGAATATAGTCTATCCTTTTGGGATGAGGATATACCGCTTGGAACCGGTGGCGGACTTAAGATGCTTGAGGATACTTTAAAGAGTACATTTGTATTAACTAACTGCGATATTCTTATACTTGAGGATGTTCGTAATATGGTTGAACATCATAGGAATTCCGGTAATGCGGTAACCATGGTATGTTCCTTAAAGACCTTTGAGGTGCCATATGGCGTTGTGAATTTCACATCAGGCGGAGAGATTGAATCCTTTGAGGAAAAGCCAACGATGTCTTATTTTACGAATACGGGATATTATATTGTAGAGCCGGAAATATTCGAATATATCGGCAAGGATGAAGCGATAGGAATGCCTGATATTCTCGACAGAATGCGGGCTGATGGACGCAAGATAGGAGTATATCCGATAGGAGAGAATGCCTGGCTTGATATGGGCCAGTTTGATTCCATGGAGAGTATGGAGCGCAGGCTTAAAGAACTTGAATAGAAAAATAGATTTTTGATTAACGTTTTTTGTTTGAGGAGACAATATGCAGATAATGGATGTAACTCTTCGTGATGGAAGTTACGCAATTAATTTTCAGTTTTCTGAATATGATACTGAAAAGATTTGTTCGGGGCTCAATGGGGCCGGAATTAAATATATAGAAATAGGCCATGGTATGGGCCTTGAAGCAAGTTCTCCTGCAGGAGGTCTGGCTTTATGCACAGATGCTGAGTATCTTCAGGCTGCGAAGAGAGCTGTTCCCGATGCGAAATATGGCATGTTCTGTATTCCGACATATGCATCGGTAGATTCACTTGATCTACTTAAGGAGAATGGTGCATCATTCGTACGTGTAGGTTCTAATGTGTCAGAGGTTGAGACAACAAAGGAATATATTGAGAGAGCAAAAGCACTTGGTCTTGAAGTAATGGCCAATTATATGAAATCCTACGTTGCAACTCCTGAGGAATTTGCAGAGAATGTTAAGAAATCCGAATCTTGGGGAGCAGATGTTGTATATGTAGTAGACTCTGCAGGCAGTATGGATAGCCATGATGTTGAAAAGTATTTCGAGGCGGTAAAAAAGGTAAGTAATATTAAGGTAGGCTTCCATGGTCATAATAATCTCGGACTTGCAGTAGCTAATTCAATATATGCAATGGATCTGGGATATGATTTTGTGGACACAGCGATGCTTGGAATGGGCAGAAGTGCAGGTAATGCAGCTACAGAGCTTTTTGTAGGTAATCTTGTTAAGCGCAAAATGGCAGAGGAAATTGAGCTTGATAAGATAATGGAATGTGCAGAGAAATATGTCAGGCCACTTATGAAGCATTATCCTAATGCACTTGATCTCTATTGCGGAATAGCCCAGTTCCATACAAGCTATATGAAATATATCCAGAAGTATTCGATGAAATACCGTGTTAATCCACTTAAGCTTATTCTTGAATACAGTGAGTATGATAAGGTCAATATGGATGAGGCGGCACTTGACAAAATAGCTTCAGGAATGGCTAAAGACGAGAATTGTGTTCTCACTGATTTTGGTTTCAATGAATATATCGGTGATGAGCAGAACGGAAGGAAATAAATTGATAGTAAAATTTGATCATATTACTTATGTTGCAAACAGATCGGATAAGGCCGAGGTTCTTCCTAAGGACAGGGAAGCAACGTTTGTCGAGGCAGGTCTTCGCAATATGGACATAAAGCAGGAGCTTATGAAAAATAGGCAGACTGATCATGATTTATATTATTATGATGATGTTATTCCTGTTGAATATATTTTTTATAATGAAACAGCAGAAGCGGGTGGTATAGAAAGAAGGGATAATTGTTTCTATGCTCATTATTCTGATTTTGACAGAGCTGTCAGTTTTTTGACGGGGATATTTGGAAAAAAGGTCAGCATTTCAGGTGAAGAAATCCACTGCAATATGAAGGGGATTCTGGATAAACAGGATATCATGCTGATACTGGTTAAAGGTGAAAACAAGGTGGAGACGTATCTTGATAAAAAGGGGTATGGAGTTGCCACACTGATTAATAATGGTAAGTTTAACAAGGTGCCGGAGGACGGCTATTGTACGGAGCATGAACAGATAACGGTTCATAACAGAGAACTGGATATATGTTTTACAGGTTCTGACTCAGTTGATATTGTTTTTGAGATAATTGCCGTACTTTCAGATAAAGCAGGAGAAAAAAAGCAGTGAGAATTGTAGTCATTGGTCTGGGTTCCATGGGAAAAAGAAGACTCAGACTTCTTAACAGAATAGATGCTTCAATTGAACTTTTGGGAATCGATGGTCGTGTCGACAGACAGGAGGAGGCATTAAAGCAGGCGGAAGAAATGAATTTTTCACTAAAGACCTTCAGTGCCATATCTGATATTCCTGAAAGTCTTGAAATAGATGCGGCAGTAATCAGCACATCGCCGCTTTCGCATAATGCAATTATTAAGGAATGTCTTACGAGAAACTGGTCTGTTTTTACAGAACTTAATCTTGTTGCTGATGGCTATGATGAGAATATGGCACTTGCGGATAAAATGGGCAAGTGTCTGTATATGTCATCAACGCCGATGTTCCGTCGTGAAATGAAGTATATAACTGATAAGGTAAAAAACAATCAGGGAGTTATTAACTATGTATATCATGTAGGGCAGTACCTTCCGGACTGGCATCCATGGGAAAGCTATAAGGACTTCTTTATTGGTAATAAAAAGACCAACGGATGCAGAGAAATACTTGCAGTTGAACTTCCATGGCTTTCAAAATGCTTTGGTGAAATTACAGATATTCAGAGTCAGTCTATGAGGCAGACAAAACTGGATATTGATTTTTGTGACTGCTATAATCTTCTGGTTACTCATGCAGATGGACATAAGGGAGTTATTATTGCTGATGTAGTATGCAGAAAACCGGTAAGATTTTTGGAAGTGTCAGGTGAAGATTTGTTTATTACCTGGCGAGGTTCTTTCGACAGTCTGATGGAATATGATTTGGATGAGAAAAAAGAAAAGAATATCGAATTGTATTCTCAGATACAACATCGTGACGGATATAATTCATTAATTATAGAAAATGCCTATGAAGAGGAACTTGTGGACTTTTTGGCTGTGCTTGCCGGTGAAAAGGAGGCAGAATACAGTTTTGAAAAGGACCGTGTAATTCTTGACTGGATTGATAAGGTGGAGAATAATTCATAATGACGAATATGAAGGTATGTTTTGTCGGTGTTGGCTCTATAGCTACAAGACATATTAAAAATTTAAGAGTGGTATGTGATAAAAATGACATCAGCGTCACAATTGATGCGGTGAGACGGAGCGAGTCTGCAGCATTGGCAGAGGATGTTATTGTTGACAATGTATATTTGTCAGTTGACGAACTGCCTTCGGATTATGATGTGGCATTTATTACTAATCCAACAGACATGCATATGGATACGCTTAAAGCGATTCATGACAGGGCAAGACATTTTTTTATAGAGAAACCAATAACCTCATATCGTAATCTGGATGTGGCAGAGAATTTTGCATATAGGGAAGATTCGATATACTATGTGGCATGTCCTATGCGATATAAGAGGATTCTTAATTATCTTAAGCAGAATATAGATATAACTGATGTTAATGGTGTGAGGTGCATCTGCTCCAGCTATCTGCCTGAGTGGAGACCGGGGACGGATTATAGGGAGTGCTACAGTGCCCATAAGGATATGGGGGGTGGTGTCGCCATTGACCTTATCCATGAATGGGATTATCTGAAATGGATATTTGGAATGCCCAATAAGGTGAATGCAATTATAAGCAAAAAATCTAAGCTTGAGATAGATTCAGATGATTATGCGGCATATATTGCAGAGTATGACAATATGATTGCAGAGCTTCATCTGGATTATTTTGGTAGAGAGAGTATCAGGGAGATAATGATATTTACTTCTGAAGATACTATTGTAGCAGACATTCTTAAAAATACAGTTACATATAAAAAAAGTGGAAAAGAAATACAATTTGAAGAGGTAAGGGATGATTCCTGCAGACTGGAGCTTGAACATTTTCTTGATATGATAAATGGGAAAACTCTGAATGATAATTCGCCAAAAGAAGCGTGCAGAGTTATGAAGCTTACTCAGGGAATTGTCCAGATGTGAAGCACATATAGTTATGCTTATAAACATTCAATTAAGGAAAAAAGAACTTAATGTGTCCTCTTTGGAATGGAGATTATAATGAAAATACTATTTACTATCTGTGGACGTGCAGGTTCAAAGGGAATTGCCAATAAGAATATCAGACCGTTTTTAGGAAAGCTTTTACCATATTATTCGCTTTCGGCAATAGATTTATATATTAAGAACTATGGTAAGGAGGGTGATGTTTATGATATTGCTCTCTCTACAGACAGTCCGGAGTTAATTGATATGATTGAAAACAATCCTTTTAGGCCGGCTGTGATAATTGAAAGATCTGCTGAACTTGCGGGAGATACAATTGGAAAAAAGGATGTAATACTTGATTGCGGTGTACGTACCGAGGCTATTAAGGGCTATGAGTATGATATGTATGTGGATCTTGATATTACTTCGCCGCTTAGAACAAAAGAAGATGTTGCAGCACTTATAAATAAGCATATTGAAACAGGTGCAGATATTACATATTCTGTTACATCTGCGAGACGTAATCCGTATTTTAATCAGGTTATGCGCGGAGAGAATGGCTTCAGAAAGGTATGCCAGGCCGACTTCACAGCAAGGCAGCAGGCACCTGTAGTATATGATATGAATGCATCTCTCTATGCATACAGCCCATCACATCTGAAAGCAGGTGGCGGATTTAATGAGGGGTATTTTGAGGCGATTGAGATGTATGATACGGCTGTGCTTGATCTTGATCATGAGAATGACTTTGAACTTATGGAGATTATTGCAGGATACCTGTTTGATAATAAAGATGAATTCCGCGAGATATATGAGAATATTCCACAGTAAGAGGGCTTGAGATGATATTTTTAGATTCTAATGGGAATTTTGTAGAGAAGAACAGTTATACAGCTGATTTTGTTTTTGTATATGAGATACAGACAAGAGAGACTAACGGAATTACATTAATCGGTTATGAGCTTGTGAAAAGGGGCTATAGTGTTGCTTATGTCAATGCCTGGCATGAACTTCACAGGAGTGGAAAAAGAGTAACGGCAAAGGTTGCAATCGTATTTGCGGCCTATAATGATGAGGTTATTTCATTTGCGCTGTCGTTTATTGAGAAGTGCGATTATGCGCTTAATATGCAGTGGGAACAGGTGCTTACACCACAGAGCGTAGAGCCGGGATGTATATATATATTATCGGGGAATGCCGTGAATGTTCATCACTGTGCCTGGGGCGAGGAGAATGTTAAGCATCTTACAGAGGTATGTGGGATACCGGCTGAAAATGTTCACAGGGTTGGACATGTCGGACATGATTTTGTAAGAAAAGAATTAGATGGCTTTTACAGAAGCAGAGAGGATGTCTGTGCAGAGTTTGGACTTGATCCTAAAGCAAAATTAGAGTTTTTTATTGCTTCATTTCCACCGCAGGTTACAACAGGTGGTATGAGTATTGTTACGGATGAGTATCTGGATGTTGCCCGTAAGAGTCGCCTTGAAATAATAGACTGGTTTAAGAGATATCATAATGAGCATAAGGAAATAACCTTTATATACAGACCGCATCCGGCTGAGGAGCTTACTCCGGAATTCGTTGCTGATATGGAGAAGGATGGAGCGATTAAGGTTATCAAGGATTACTCGGTTCAGCAGTGGATAAAAATTGCTGATGATGTTTTAATCTGGAGAAGTACATCTATGGGTGATGTATACACGGCCGGAAAGGGATGTTTATACCTTACGCCGTATGAAATTCCAAGGCGATATGTATATGATATGATGGTTGATGCCGACAGAGTTTGTTCATATGAGGATTTCTGTAAATCTATGGGCGGAGAATTCAAGTTCCCGATTAGCAGTGAGACAATGAACAAGTATTATTATTCAGATGAGACTCCGGCTTATGTAAGAATTGCGGATGTACTTGAAGAGCTTTATAAGAAGGAAGATGGCAAGCTTGATTCGTCCCTATTTAAACCAAGGCTTGAAAAGGGAAACAGAACCTGGCTTGATATTAGAAATCTATATGGATATATGAAGGTGAAGCTGCTTTATACTCTTGGATTTAAGAAGTATAAGGATGGCTATGAAGAAACAAAATATCATAGAGCTATGGATAAGAGAAATTATGTTTCAGATAAGAAGACAATATCCATGATGAAGCAGTTAAATAGCATAATTGCAAGTAACAGAGAGGGTTGACGGTAAGTCAGCCCTCTTTTATAATGTTTCATATGACGATATAATGATATAAAATGAAACAAAACAAATCGGAGGTATCATATGTTTACTACAGAGCAGATTGAAAGCCTTGGAATAAAGAGAAATGTGTTGCTTAATCCCGGACCTTCAACGACAACGGATACAGTTAAAATGGCACAGATTGTACCGGATATATGTCCCAGAGAGCAGGAGTTTGCAGGTCTTATGAGAACACTTCGCGAAGATCTTGTTAAGATTGTGCATGGCAAACCTGAAGATTATACATCCGTTCTTTTCTGTGGCTCGGGTACGATTAATATTGATATTTGTATTAATTCACTTGTTCCTGAAGGTAAAAAAGTTCTGGTTGTTAATAATGGAGCCTATAGTACAAGAGCTGTAGAGATATGTGAGTATTATAATCTGCCCCATATTGATCTTCAGTTCCCACTCGATGAGCAGCCAGA
>JAGHUN010000107.1 GCA_018064805.1 Candidatus Colinaster scatohippi | reverse complement strand
GTTATGGCGACGAGGAAGATGGAGTGCATGCTTGCATGCAATGACATCTGACGACCGCTAATCATAGATGTAAACTCGCGAAGCGTGTTACATCTACGTAAAAATTGCAGCTTTGCCATGAATTTTGATAAGTAAGAGGTTGCCTGTTTCATAGACAATTCAGCGTAAATATGGTATTCTGTAAGTTGAATTTGTGTGCTTAATATGGTGGGCGGAGGTGCATTTTATGCAGTTAAGTAAGCTACTTGAAAAAATAGAATATAGTATTGTAAAGGGCGTCAGTGACAGAGAGATAAGTGAGTTTGTATATGATTCGAGAAAACTGTCTAAGGACTGCCTTTTTGTATGTATTGAAGGTGCCAATTTTGATGGACATTCTGCCGCAGCGGATGCAGCAAAAGCAGGTGCAGCAGCCATTGTTACCTGTAAAGATGTTGATATACCCGGGGATAGTGAAATAACGGTTGTGAGAGTCAAGGATACAAGATATGCCATGGCTTATATTGCAGCCGCCGTATATGGTAATCCTGCCGGCAGCCTTACAACAATAGGTATTACAGGTACAAAGGGTAAGACAACAACGACGTATATGGTAAAGTCAATTCTTGAGAAGATGGGGCACAAGGTAGGTCTTGTTGGCACAATAGAGATTATTATTGGGGATGAGCATATACCCGCTAAGAATACGACACCTGACTCATATATGCTTCAGTATTATTTCAAGCAAATGGTAGAAGCAGGATGCGATACGGTGGTTATGGAAGTATCAAGTCAGGGACTTATGCTCCATAGGACACAGGGCTTCATTTTTGATTATGGTATATTTACTAATATTGAACCGGATCATATAGGTCCTAACGAGCATAAGGATTTTGATGATTATATGAACTGCAAAGGCCTTCTGTTTAAACAGTGTAAGGTTGGCATAGTTAATGGTGATGATGCCCATGTAAAGGATGTTACTAATGGAAGTACCTGTAGTCTGTATACCTATGGCCTTAAGGATGGTAACGACTATACAGCTACTGATTTGAGACTTACACGTGGGGAAGGCCATATAGGTGTTGATTTCCATGTCAAGGGTAAGGTTGAGATGGATGTTGCAGCAAGTACACCGGGACGTTTTAGCGTATATAATGCGCTTACTGCTATTGCAATCTGCGATCAGTTTGGTGCCGGTGAAAATGAGGTCAGAAAGGCACTTAAGGAAGTAACAGTTAAGGGAAGAATTGAACTGGTGCCTGTATCGGACAAGTTTACGCTTATGATAGATTATGCACATAATGCAATGGCGCTTGAGAGTCTTCTTGGAACACTTAAGGAATATAATCCGCACAGACTTGTCAGTGTCTTTGGCTGTGGTGGAAACAGGGACCGCAACAGACGCTTTGAGATGGGAGAGGTAAGCGGCAAATTTGCTGATTTTACTATTATCACATCGGATAATCCTAGATATGAAGAGCCACTTGACATTATGGCGGACATAGTTACGGGAATTGAGAGAACAGCCGGTAATTATGTAACAATAGCGGATAGAAAAGAAGCAATTAGATATGCCATTACTCATGGTGAGCCGGGAGATATTATTGTACTTGCCGGTAAGGGGCATGAGGATTATCAGGAAATTAAAGGTGTCAAGTATCCAATGGACGAGAGAGTTCTGATTGCTGAGATTTTGGAGGAGCTTAAATAGGCTTCGGTATTTAGCGAAGAGAGGTTATTTCATGCGGTATGCAAATATAATAATTAATATATCGCATGAGGCGGTAGACAGACCATTTACATACATTATTCCGGATAGTATGACTGAAAGCATACATCCGGGAACGAGAGTCATAGTTCCATTTGGTAACGGTAATAAGGATACTATGGGATATGTGTTGGAAATAACAGAGCATCCGCAGGTGCCGATTGCGAGGCTTAAGGAAATATGCAGAGTGGTGCTTGAGCAGGATGCAACTGATAGTAAACTTATTGAACTCGCGGGCTTTATTAAGGAACAGTATGGCTCAACAATGATTAATGCACTCAAGACTGTGCTACCTACCAAGAAGGCTTATAAACCACGAAAAAGAAAAAGAAATGATGAGGAGGTTCTTTCGGAAGAAGATATTATAATCAGTCTTAACGAAGAACAGAGAACCATTGTCGATGATTTTATGAAGGATTATGACAATGGTGTCAGAAATACATATCTTGTTCATGGTATAACCGGAAGTGGGAAGACAGAGGTATATATAGAGATAATTAAGCAAATAGTTGCAAGGGGGAAACAGGCAATCGTTCTGATTCCGGAGATAGGCTTGAGCTATCAGACTGAAATGCGATTCAGAAGGTATTTTGGTGACAGAGTATCTATTATGAATTCCACTCTGGCAGCAGGTGAGAGATATGAACACTGTGAGAAAGCGAAGAGTGGTGAAATAGATGTAATAATAGGTCCCAGATCAGCTTTATTTACACCGTTTTCCAATGTTGGAATTATAGTAATAGATGAGGAACACGAGAATACGTATAAAAGCGAAAATGTTCCAAGATATCATGCAAGAGAAGTTGCGGAGAGACTTGCAGAAATGCATGGGGCGAGCCTTTTGCTTGGAAGTGCTACACCAAGTGTTGATTCGTATTACAGAGCCAAGAGTGGAAAATATAAGCTATATACATTAAGCAGGAGAGCTGCGGGGGGTGAATTGCCCAAAGTTCATATTGCTGATTTGCGTGCAGAACTTAAAGAAGGCAACAGGTCGATATTCAGTCGTAAACTCGCTGAACTTATGAAAGAGAGGCTTGATAGCGGACAGCAGATAATGCTCTTTTTGAATAGACGAGGTTATGCGGGATTTGTGTCATGCAGATCATGTGGAGAAGTAATAAAGTGCCCACATTGCGATGTATCGCTTTCGGAACATAAAAAGATTGGGAAAATGGTATGTCACTATTGTGGATATGAGACGCAGATTCCTAAGTTGTGTCCATCCTGTGGCTCAAAGTATATTTCGTCCTTCCGGGCAGGAACAGAGCAGATTGAAGCAGAGGTTAATAAGCTCTTTCCGACAGCGAGGACACTGCGTATGGACGCAGATACAACCAAACGTAAGGATAGCTATGAAAGAATATTATCTGCCTTTAAAAAGCAGGAAGCGGATGTTCTTATTGGAACTCAGATGATAGTTAAGGGACATGATTTCCCTAATGTAACACTAGTTGGAATTATTGCGGCAGATTTAAGTCTTGCAAGTGGAGATTACAGAGCCGGTGAAAGGACTTTCCAGTTACTTACACAGGCGGCCGGACGAGCCGGTAGAGGTGAAAAAGCCGGTGAAGTGGTGATTCAGACCTATCAGCCGGACCAATATAGCGTCAGATATGCATCGACACAGGATTATTATGGCTTCTATGATGAAGAGATTCTCTATAGGGAGATTTCCGGATATCCACCGGTAAAAGAGATAATGGCTGTGCTTATTGCAGGAAAGGATGCGGATACTACATTCCTGTATGCAACAAACTTAACAGGGCTTGCTAATTCAGTGCCGGGAGGTGCTAATATTGTAGGACCGGCTAAGGCCGGAATAGGAAAAATAAACGACCTTCATCGTTATGTATTTTATGCAAAAAGCGATGATAAAGGCGATTTAATCAGAATCAAGGATGCAATGGAGGCATGGATTGATGAGAATAAAACAGATGTAGGAGTCTGGTTTGATTTCAACCCAATGAATCCATATTGATAAATATTAACTAGGGTGAATATTTGCAGGGTATTTAAGCTGTGGCAATGTATTTATCTATTTAGAAACGGATTGGAGAAGAGATGGCACTTAGACAGATTAGAATTCAGGGTGATGAAGTACTTGAGAAGACATGTAAGGAAATAAAAGAGATTACACCACGAACAAAAGAACTTATTGAGGATATGCTTGATACAATGTATGAGGCAAATGGGGTAGGACTTGCAGCTCCGCAGGTTGGTATTCTTAAGAGACTTGTTGTAATTGATGTTACAGGTGATATGCCTTATGTAATCATTAATCCTAAAATAGTTGAAGCTGACGGGGAACAGACAGGATATGAAGGCTGCCTTTCACTTCCGGGTAAGAGTGGTATGGTAACAAGACCTAACAGGGTTAAGATTGTTTATAAAAATGAAAAGTTTGAGGATTGTGAACTGGAAGGAACAGAACTTTTGGCCAGAGCAATTTGCCATGAATTGGACCATTTGGATGGTCATATGTATACAGAAAAAGTAGAAGGTGCATTGGTTAATAATGAAGACCTTGTAGCTAATGATGATGATGAGGAAGAGTAATGAAAGTAATCTTTATGGGTACGCCTGATTTTGCAGTAGGTGCATTGCAGGCAATCATAGATGCAGGGCATGAGGTGCTGCTTGTTGTGACACAGCCCGACAGAGAAAAGGGAAGAGGAAAAGAGGTACAGTTAACTCCCGTTAAAGAGTGTGCTTTAAAGGCAGGAATTGAAGTATTCCAGCCGGTTAAGATTAAGACACCGGAGGCTGTAGCTAAACTTAGGGAGTATGAGGCAGATATATTTGTTGTAGCAGCATTTGGACAGATTCTTTCACAGGAGATTCTGGATATGCCAAAGTATGGATGCGTTAATATTCATGCTTCGCTACTTCCAAAGTACAGAGGAGCTGCACCTATCCAATGGAGTATTCTCGATGGAGAAAAAGAGACAGGTGTTACAATTATGCAGATGAATGCAGGTCTTGACACCGGTGATATTCTTCTTCAAAGAAAGTTTGAGATATCTGCAGAAGAGACAGGTGAGTCACTTTTTGACAGGCTTGCCGAACTTGGCGCGAAGGCTATTGTTGAGGCACTTCCTATGATTGAGGCCGGTGAATTAACACCTGTACCTCAGGATGATGCTGCAAGTACGTATGCCAAGATGCTTAAGAAGGATATGGGCCTTGTGGACTGGACATGGGATGCAGCAAAGATTGAGAGATATGTGCGTGGCCTTAATTCTTGGCCAAGTGCTTATACATTTCTTAATGGAAAGCAACTCAAGATATGGAAGGCAGAGGTTATTGCTACAGAGAAGGCAAATGAAGAGGCAAAGGCCGGAACTGTATATGAAGTCAATAAGGACAGTATAGATGTAATGACAGGTGACGGAATTCTCAGAATCAGATGCATTCAGCTTGAAGGAAAGAAGAGAATGGATGTTGGTTCCTTTTTACTTGGATACAAGATAAACAAGGGAGACTTATTAGGTAAATCTGCCGGTTTGTTATAACTGGCAGATTGTTTTTTGTTATGGCGACGAGGAAGATGGAATGCATGCTTGCATGCAATGACATCTGACGACCGCTAATCATAGATGTAAACTCGCGAAGCGTGTTACATCTA
>JAGHUN010000043.1 GCA_018064805.1 Candidatus Colinaster scatohippi | reverse complement strand
TCAATATCAAGAATAAATCTTCTGTTAATCTCTTCAACAATCTGATATACACGTGGAAGAAGTCTTGAGAACAGCTCGATTGGCCACTTTTCAAGTGCTTCAGCCATAATTGTATGGTTAGTATAAGCACATGTCTTAGTTGTTACTTCCCATGCCTCATCCCACTCAAGACCATACTCATCCATGAGAATTCTCATAAGTTCTGCAACTGCTACTGTTGGATGTGTATCATTAAGCTGGAATGTAACCTTCTCATGGAAGTTACGAATATCATCATGTGTACGCATGTACTTAGCAACTGCTTCCTGAACAGATGCTGAAATAAAGAAGTACTGCTGCTTAAGTCTAAGTTCCTTACCTGCGTAATGATTGTCGTTTGGATAAAGAACCTCTACGATATTACGAGCGAGGTTTTCCTGCTCAACAGCCTTCTGATAATCACCCTTGTCAAACGAATCTAACTGGAAGCACTGAACCGGTTCAGCATCCCAAATTCTAAGTGTATTAACAATACCATTGCCATAGCCAACGATTGGTACATCGAATGGTACAGCAAGAACTGACTGATAGTTTTCCTGCTTGAATACATTCTTACCATTCTCATCCTGATATACGCTTACATAACCGCCAAACTTGATTTCCTTAGTATATTCAGGTCTTCTAAGTTCGAATGGGTTACCATGCTCAAGCCAGTTATCAGGTACCTCTATCTGATAGCCATCGCGAATTTCCTGCTTAAACATACCATAACGATATCTGATACCGCAGCCATATGCACCATATCCAAGAGATGCAAGTGAATCAAGGAAACAAGCTGCAAGACGTCCAAGACCACCATTACCAAGTGCTGCATCAGGCTCCTGATCCTCAACAAGGTTGATATCAAGACCTAACTCATCAAGTGCTTCAGCAACTTCCTTGTAAGCTGTAAGATTTATAAGATTATTACCAAGTGCACGACCCATCAGGAATTCCATTGACATGTAATATACCATCTTGGGATCCTTTTTCTCGTACTCCTTCTGTGTTGCCATCCAGTTATCAACGATAATGTCCTTCACTGCATATGAAACAGCCTGGAAGATTTCCTGCTCGGATGCCTCCTCAAGACTCTTTCTAAACAGAGACTTAACATTGTACTTTACGCTGTTCTTAAAGTTTTCTTTGTTGAACTGAAGTGCATTTTCTGTTTTCTTAGCCATAATAAATTGGTTCCTTTCTGAATATAACTCTGTGTCATCCCCCCCGGACAGACAAAGCTGTAAAACGGCCTTGTCAAGCTTATCGCTCGATACAGATTGTTACATTTTCCCCATTAACATTCCAATTCTTTGCTACACTGTATTCTTCTGTAAAGCTGAAGCCGTCTGCAAGTACCTTACCTGCAATAACATCCTCATTAGCCTTAACAACCCCTGCAAGCTTATCATTATTAAGGATTGATACCTTAATATGATCCATAACCTCAAAACCTGCATCCTTACGCATTGTCTGGATCTTACTTATAATCTCATTAACATTACCTTCTTCAATGAGTTCCTCAGAAAGAGTTGTATCCATTACGACCGTTATTTTATTATCAGCCTCCGTTACATAGCCTTCCTTCTGAACCATTGTAATAAGTAAGTCTTCCTCAGCGAGTCTGATTTCTTCCCCATCGTCGAAAACTAACGCGCCATTTGCCTTGAGATCATCCATAGCTGCATTACCATCAAGGCCTGCAAGTGTCTTCTGAATAAATCCAAGATGCTTTCCATACTTAGGACCTACGGTCTTAAGCTGTGGCTTGAATGTATATGTAGTAAAGTCACGTACATCATCTGTAAATGTCACATCCTTTACATTAAGCTCATCAGCAATAATATCTACATAATAGCCTGAAAGTGCCTCTTCTGCCTTAACAAACATCTTACCAATTGGCTGACGGTTCTTGATATTAGATGCATTACGACATGCTCTACCCATAACAACAATATCTACAACCTCATCCATCTTAGTCTCAAGATCCTTATCAATCTGTGAGTCAACCACAACCGGGAAGTCACACAAATGAACTGAAATAGGTGCCGAAGCATCGATGCTACATACAAGATTACGATAGATTTCCTCTGCCATGAATGGAATCATTGGTGCTGCTGCTTTGGCAACAGTTACAAGAGCAGTATAGAGAGTCATATAAGCATTAATCTTATCCTGCTCCATGCCCTTTGCCCAGAAACGCTCACGACCACGACGAACATACCAGTTGCTCATTTCATCTACAAAGCTGTCAAGCGCCCTTGCAGCCTCAGGAATCTTATAATTTTCAAGATTACTGTCAACTGCTGCAACCATTGTATTCATCTTAGATAACAACCACTTATCCATTACAGACAATTTGTCATAATCAAGCGTATACTTAGTTGCATCAAAATTATCAATATTTGCATAGAGTACAAAGAATGCATATGTATTCCACAATGTACCCATGAACTTACGCTGACCTTCTACTACGGCATCACCTGAGAATCTGTTAGGAAGCCATGGAGCCGAATTAATATAGAAATACCATCTGATAGCATCTGCACCATACTTTCCAAGAGCCTCAAACGGATCAACGGCATTGCCCTTACTCTTACTCATCTTGTTACCGTTTTCATCAAGAACAAGTCCAAGAACAATAACATTTTCATATGGTGACTTATTGAATAACAGGGTACTTTCTGCCATAAGAGAGTAGAACCATCCTCTTGTCTGGTCTACAGCCTCTGAAATGAACTGTGCAGGGAACTGTGCTTCAAAAAGTTCCTTATTCTCGAACGGATAATGATGCTGAGCAAATGGCATCGCTCCAGAATCGAACCAACAGTCAATAACCTCCGGTACTCTCTTCATCTTCTTGCCACACTCAGGACAGTTACAAATAATCTCATCAATATATGGTCTGTGAAGTTCTACAGTCTGTGCTGCCGGATTACCGGAAAGTTCCTCTAACTGCTTACGTGAACCAATTGCTTCCTGATGTCCGCAATCCTCACATTCCCATATATTAAGTGGTGTACCCCAGTATCTGTTACGTGAAATACCCCAATCCGGAATATTCTCAAGCCAGTTACCGAATCTTCCCTCACCGATAGTTGTCGGAATCCAGTTAACAGTCTTATTATTTCTTACAAGGTCATCTCTAACCTCTGTCATCTTAATGAACCATGATTCTCTTGCATAATAGAGAAGTGGTGTATCACATCTCCAGCAATGAGGATAATCATGTTCAACCTTAGGAGCACTGAAGAGGATTCCTCTTGAATCAAGTTCCTTAAGTACCTCCGGATCACAGCTTATTGCTCCTGCTTCGATTTCCTTAGCTGTTGGCTTACAACGCATTCCTGCAAATGGTGTCTCAGGCTTCATTACACCCTTCTCATCAACCATCTGTACAAATGGTGCATCATATTTACGACCAACTCTTGCATCATCCTCACCAAAAGGTGGTGCAATATGTACAATACCAGTACCATCTGACATTGTTACATAATCATCACAATATACAAAGAAAGCTTTCTTATGCTGCTTCTCTGCGCAATCTGCTGCACACTGGTAAAGTGGCTCATATTCCTTATACTCAAGGTCCTTACCTGTATATTTCTCTAAAATTTCATATGCAGGTGTACCCTCTTCTCTCTGAATGCCGTCAAGAACATTATCAAGAAGTGCTGCTGCCATAATATAAGTAAATCCATCCGCAGCCTTAACCTTAACATATTCATCAGAAGGATTCACACAAAGAGCAATATTACTCGGAAGTGTCCAAGGTGTTGTTGTCCATGCGAGGAAATATGCATCCTCACCCTTAATCTTGAATCTTACAACAGCTGTACGCTCCTTAAGTGTCTTATATCCCTGAGCAACCTCATGTGAAGAAAGAGGTGTTCCACATCTTGGACAGTAAGGTACAATCTTAAAGCCCTTGTATAGAAGCTTTTTATCCCAGATTTCCTTAAGTGCCCACCACTCTGATTCAATGTAATCATCGTGATATGTTACATATGGTTCATCCATATCAGCCCAGAATCCAACTGTACCTGAGAAATCCTCCCACATACCCTTATATTTCCAAACTGATTCCTTACATTTCTGTATGAATGGATCAAGACCATAACCTTCAATCTGTTCCTTTCCATCGATACCAAGAAGCTTTTCAACCTCAAGCTCAACAGGAAGACCATGTGTATCCCATCCGGCCTTACGTGGAACCATATACCCCTTCATTGTACGGTAACGAGGAATCATATCTTTTATTACACGAGTAAGAACGTGTCCGATATGTGGCTTACCATTGGCTGTCGGAGGTCCATCATAAAAAGTATATGTTGGTCCCTGCTTACGCTGTTCCATACTCTTGCGGAAGATATCCTGCTCGTTCCAAAATTCCAGTGTCTTTTTCTCTCTGTCCACAAAATTAAGGGCAGTATCAACTGAATTGTACATAACACTAATCCTTTCTATTCTGACGCAAACTGCGTATAATTACCCATAATCTTGTACATTTTAGCACAAACTTCGGTAAAAAAAAAGAGAAAACCGATATGTCTATACCAACATCTCATACATATTTTTCAATATTTCCTCTGTAAGCTCCAGAATTTGATTTTCTTCTTTCTCAATTAAATCTGCAACCTTATAATTATATATAAAATACGGCGTTCCTTTTGTAACAAAAGAAAAACCTTTACCCATCTTAATCATAAGGTCCGGAATCTTTTCTATTCTGATTGCCGCATCCGGCTTCATAATTAGTTTTATTCTGCCTCTTCCGCCTTTAACCTCTGTCACATAGCATTTGTGAGCCATTTCTCTAAGCACAGATATTTTAAGAAGGTTTTCCGCACTTTTAGGCACCTTACCAAATCTGTCCTTAAGCTCATCTCTCATATCATCGGCTTCAGCATTACTTGTAATAGATGCAATTCTCTTATATATATCGAGCTTTTGAACCTCATTCACTATATAATCCGCAGGAACAAATGCATCTACGTCAAGATCAAGCTGCGTATTAAACTCTTCCATGGATATGTCTTCGCCCTTAAGCTTAGATACTGCCTCACTAAGCATTTTGCAGTACAAATCATATCCAACAGCTTCCATATGGCCATGCTGCTTTCTTCCAAGAAGATTACCGGCACCTCTTATTTCAAGATCACGCATAGCTATCTTAAAGCCACTACCCAAATCTGTGAATTCTCTAATTGCTTCAAGGCGCTTCTCAGCCACTTCCTTAAGCATCTGTCCTCGCTTATACATCAAAAAGGCATAGGCTGTCTTATTAGATCTTCCAACCCTTCCCCTAAGCTGATATAGCTGCGACAATCCCAGTTTATCCGAATCATGAATAATAATTGTATTAACATTTGAAATATCCAGACCTGTTTCTATAATTGTCGTGCTTACCAGCACATCTATCTCACCATCTACAAAGTCAAACATAAGCCTTTCAAGCTCCGCTTCCTTCATCTGACCGTGTGCATATGCCACATTAGCCTCCGGAACCAGCTTCTGAATCTGTGCAGCAATATCTGCAATATTATTGACCCTGTTATATACATAGTAGACCTGTCCGGCTCTTGAAAGCTCTCTGACAATGGCTTCGCGTACCATCTCCTCATTATACTCACATACAAAGGTCTGTATGGGCAATCTCTCTCCCGGCGGTTCCTCCAGAACACTCATATCTCTTATTCCTACAAGCGACATATGAAGAGTTCTTGGAATCGGTGTAGCAGTAAGCGTAAGTACATCGACATTTTCCTTGAGCTTTTTTATTTTTTCCTTATGTGTAACGCCAAAACGCTGCTCTTCATCAACAACAAGCAGACCAAGATCTTTATAGCTAACATCCGCAGACAATAGTCTGTGAGTTCCGATGACTATATCGACCATTCCCTTTTTCAGTTCTGTAATGGTCTTCTTCTGTTCAGAAGCCGTTCTAAAACGAGACAGCATTTCTATGCTTACCGGAAAGTCCTTCATTCTTTGGACGAAAGTATTATAATGCTGCTGCGCAAGAATCGTGGTGGGCACCAATACCGCTACCTGTTTACCCTCCGATACTGTTTTAAAGGCCGCACGAATTGCTATTTCTGTCTTGCCATATCCAACATCACCGCAAATGAGCCTGTCCATTATACGACTGCTCTCCATATCTCTCTTGGTCTCTTCAACTGCAAGTAACTGATCTTCTGTTTCCTCATAAGGGAACATTTCCTCAAATTCTCGCTGCCATACAGTGTCTTTAGAGAACATATGTCCTTTCTGTGATTGACGTATCGCATAGAGCTCTACCAGGTCAGAAGCAACCACATCTACAGCTTCCTTAACCTTAGTCTTGGTGTTAGTCCACTCCTTCGTACCCAGCTTATTAAGCTTAGGTTTTCTGCCGGTATCAACCGATGCATACTTCTGTATTACATCAAGTCCGGTTGCAAGCACATACAGTACACCACCGTCTTTATATTCAATTTTCATGTAGTCTTTGGTTACTTTTTCAACCTCGACCTTCTCTATTCCTCGATATACCCCAAGGCCGTGATTCTCATGAACTACGTAATCACCGACCTTCAAATCACCAAAATCCTGGATTTTCTGTCCCTGATATTTCTTTCTCTTCTTTTTCTTATGTTCTCCCGCGCCAAAAATGTCACTCTCTGATATAACAACAAACTTAAGAAGCGGATATTCAAAGCCCTTTAGAACATTTCCATACATACACAGTGTCTCGCCGGGAATCACTTCACGCATAGGATCATCTGTATATACTGCAGTAATCTCATTATCACATAAATCCGCAGCCAGCCTTTTGGCTCTGGTTCGTGAACCTGATAGCATCAGCACTCTGTATCCCTTTTTCTTATATGTCTTTAAATCCTTCACAAGTAATTCAAAGTGATTCTTGTATGGTGACACAGATTTGGTTGTTATGTTAACCTTGCTGTCTGCCTTACATATACTTCCTCTGTCATCCAAAGTGGATACCTGTAAAACCGGCATTTTTTTGCACTTTGTAAGCACAGTCTCCATACTTTCAAGCAAATCTGCCTGGGTCGGCAAAATATATCCTTTTTCAAGTCTGGCAGCCATACTTTCCCTAAACTCGGCCGTGACTGCATTTATATGTTCCTTAACTCGCCCGGGCTCGTCAATTACAAGTATTGCATTCTCTGCAGATATAAATTCCGGCAAAAGGCAGGTATTTTTATAGAAAAAGTGGATATAGGTCTCCAAATTTGTCATTCTACCCAGTTCCAGAAGATCTTCCTTCAGGACCTTCATATTCATATCCACACGATGAGCCTCCTCAGTTTTGAACTGTGCTCTCAGATTCTCATAGGTTTCAATGCTCTCCTTCTCTATCCTCTCTATGCCGGCACGCAGTTCGTCCTCATTAAGAATAATCTCTGAAACAGGAAATATTGTTATCTGCGAGAGATTTTCTAATGACCTCTGCGTTTCCAAATCAAATGAACGGAGAGATTCTATATCCTCTCCCCACAATTCAATTCTGTAGGGATTCTCTTCTGTAAAATCAAATATATCAATAATTCCGCCGCGAATTGAAAATTGCCCCGGCTCCTCAACCTGATAATTATGCATATAGCCTATAGAAACCAGCTTGGTGGCTAATTTCTTCTCATCAACCAATGTCTTCTTATCGATACGGATAATACTATCCTTATATACCTCCGGAGGTACCATAGGCGTCATAAGCGCATCAAATGTCGTTACTATGGTCGTTGGATTGCCTAATGCAAGTCTTTTCAGCACGCGTATTCGCTCTTCAGTCAGTTTATTTCCATGAATATCCGCCTGATAAAAAATAAGATCCTTAGCCGGATAAGCAAACACATTGCGCTCATATAACCTGAGATCTTCAACAATTTCTCTTACTCTCTGATCGGAATAAGTTGCTATAATCTTATATCTGAAAGAATCCGTAAGTCCTTCGGCAATATGTACCTTCTGTGAATCAGAACATCCTGTCAGTGCCACTCTCTTAGCAGATGTAAGTTCTTTTTTTAATTGTGAATAGTCTGCCAATTCCGACAGTGGACTTAAAATCGCATTCATAAACACCTGTTAGTTATACATATTCATTGCCTTATCGATGCCATCAGTTATGATTACCGTTGCAGCATCTGCTACTTTTTTCCTCGCATCATTAATACCTGCAAGATCTTCGCCCTTAAAATGTCCAAGCACATGGTTCACCAGATCTCCTCCCTCGGGTTTGGCGCCTACTCCTACCCTTATTCTGCTAAATCCGCTTGTACCGGTATGACTGATAATACTTTTGATTCCGTTATGTCCGCCCGCACTTCCTTTTGCTCTGATGCGAAGCTTGCCAACATCTAAATCAATATCATCATAAATTATAAGCAAATCTTCTTCTGCATTTAACTTATAAAAATCCAAAATTCCCCTGACACTCTCGCCACTGTTATTCATATATGTCAGCGGCTTTACCAAAATGACCTTTTGTCCTTCAATATACCCTTTTCCGATCAGAGCCTTATGCTTATGTTCATTAATTTTAATATCATATTTCTCAGCCAGTGTATCAATACACATAAATCCGACATTATGCCTTGTATTTTCATACTCTTTGGTTGGATTACCAAGTCCTGCAATTATATACATTGTTAGCCCTCATTTCTTTAACTACTATCCCGTAGAGATAAAGTATAACACACAATTCCCGCATAAACGAGCAAAAAGAAACGAGGACCACATATGTAGTCCTCATTCCATAACCCCAACCAATTATTTGGTTAAATACTACTCTTCATCAAGCGCTTTAGAATATGCTTCAAGTATCATATTCTGCAATGATGTTCTCATCTCTGAGTTAATCGGATGCGCAATATCTCTGTACTCTCCGTCATTTGTCTTTTTACTTGGCATTGCAATAAACAATCCCTTTTCGCCGTCAATCACCTTTATGTCATGTACAACAAATTCATCATCAAGTGTAATAGACACAACCGCCTTCATCTTGCCTTCTTTTTCGATTTTGCGCACTCTGATGTCCGTAACTTTCATTATTTAATTCCTACCTTTTCACACAACTCTCTGTTTTAAGAATAATTACATCTGATAACGTTCATTATTCTCAAATACTACTTCAATACCGTTCTCACCCTTATGGTATGAATTTGCTCTTACTGTACCATGGCTTTCTACGATACAATTCTCAATATATGTATTATCCCCAATATATACATCATTAAGAATAATTGAATTCTTGACTGTACAGTTATTTCCAATAAATGTCTTACGGAAAATCACCGAATTCTCAACCGTACCATTTACAATAGTTCCACTGCTTATCAAGCTGTTGGAAATATTAGCACCTACATTGAATTTTGCAGGTGGCAAATCATCAACCTTTGAATAAATATCCGGATACTGTCTAAAGAAGTAATCTCTTACATCAGGCTTAAGGAAGTCCATATTAGCATCAAAATAATCTTCGATAGTAGCAATATTCTTCCAATAATCCTTAACCTTGTATCCAAAGATTCTCTTCTGATCCTTATATCTGATAAGTACATCTCTTACAAAATCATATCTGTCTTCCTCAGCACATCTCTCAATCATCTCAATAAGAAGACGACGTCTGATTACATAAATACCACATGATATTGTATTAGACTTAGCTACGATTGGCTTCTCTTCGAATTCCTCAATCTGACACTCTTCATTCATCTTGATTGTGCCATATCTGTCAACATTCATATCTGCAGGCATTTCCTTACATACAACTGTAATATCTGCCTTCTTTTCAATATGATATTCCAGAACCTTGTTGTAATCCAACTTGTAAACACAATCTGCAGAACCGATTACTACATATGGTTCATGACTTTCCTTAAGGAAATCAATATTCTGATAAATTGCATCTGCTGTTCCTCTGAACCAGAGATTATTCTCTGCAGTCACAGTTGGAGTGAATACAAACAGGCCTCCCTGCTTACGTCCGAAATCCCACCATTTTGACGAACTAAGATGTTCATTAAGACTTCTTGCATTATACTGAGTAAATACCGCAACCTTCTGAATATGTGAATTGGACATATTACTAAGTGCGAAATCAATAGCTCTGTAACTACCTGCTATAGGCATGGCACCTACAGCTCTCTTCTGTGATAATTCCTTCATACGGTGGTTATTACCACCTGCTAAAATAATTCCAATCGCTCTCATTATTCTTCACCTGCCTTATTCAATGTCTTGCCACTTGCCAAAGCATTATTTTCATAATCTGCTTCTGTTGTGACGCCAAATATGCAGGCGTTCTTGCCTACTGTAATACCATTAGGAATAATTGTCTTCTCACCTATACATACAATGCCGTGATTGTAGATATGTGGATCTGTCTCATTTTCAACTTCATCACCAATACCTAATCTGACATTATTGCCAATCTCAACATTCTCTGCCACGATTGCCTTATTTAACTCACAATTATCTCCAATTGCTGTGTTATTCATGATAATAGAATCTCTTATAACAGTTCCCTTACCAATTGTAACACCGCAACCAATTACTGAATTATATACCTCGCCGTAAATCTCAGTACCTTCTCCGACGATACTCTTCTCTATTACACTTCCTGCAGAATAATACTGTGGTGGTAATGCCTCACTTCTAGTATAAATCTTCCAGTATTCTTCATATAAGTTGAACTCAGGAACAATATCTATAAGCTCCATATTAGCTTCCCAATATGAATTAAGAGTTCCAACATCCTTCCAATATCCGTTAAACTCATATGCAAACATTGGAGCCCCATTATCATGACAGTAAGGAATGATATGCTTACCAAAATCAAGACCCGGCTGGTCTTCTTCAGCAATAAGTGCCTCTCTTAATGTCTTCCAGTTGAAGATATAAATACCCATTGATGCCAGATTACTTCTTGGATTAGCCGGCTTTTCTTCAAAGTCTGTGATTCTTCTGTTCTCATCCGTAATCATGATACCAAATCTCTTGGCTTCCTCCATTGGAACAGGCATTACGGCAATTGTACATTCAGCCTGATTCTGCTTATGGAAATCAAGCATTACTTCATAATCCATTTTATATATGTGATCACCTGACAAAATAAGCACATATTCCGGATTAAAGCTGTCAATGTAATCAATATTCTGATAGATTGCATTTGCAGTTCCTGTATACCAGTCTGTATTATTAATCTTCTCGTAAGGCGGAAGAACTGTTACACCACCAATATTACGATCAAGATCCCACGGAATACCGATTCCGATATGTGTATTAAGTCTTAATGGCTGGTACTGTGTAAGTACGCCAACCGTATCTACACCCGAATTAATACAGTTACTTAATGGAAAATCAATAATACGATATTTTCCACCAAATGACACCGCCGGTTTTGCAACCTTGGATGTCAAAACACCCAGTCTGCTTCCCTGACCACCAGCAAGAAGCATCGCTATCATTTCTTTTTTGACCATGTCACTCCTCCATTGTCATTTATTTTTTATGAAAATGTACACAAATTATAGCACATCATCAAAATAATGTGAATATTCTCAACAATTTTTCATGGAATTTTAAATCTTTTTTGTTAAAAATCACATATAATTGTTTTTTTTAATCATTTGCGATAATATACATTTATATAAGAAGAAGGAGAATGGTGTGATTTGTGTATATTTACATTTTTCACAAAACACATCCAAACAGCATATGTATCAGGTTGATTTTAACAAGCCAATCCATGTTTTCTTTTGTGGTATTGGCGGAATTAGTATGAGTGGCCTCGCAGAAATTCTTCATAGCAGGGGTTTTCGCATTTCCGGGTCAGATATGAAGGCTTCCGAGCTTACAAGACACCTCGAAGAGAAGGGCATCACCGTTAATATTGGCCAGAAAGCATCCAATATTACCGATGATATTGATTTATTTGTTTATACCGCTGCAATTCATTCCGATAATCCTGAATGGGTTACAATGCAGTCAAAAAACATACCAAGTCTCTCCAGAGCAGAACTGCTTGGCGAGATAATGCGCAACTTTGAACTGCCTATTGCGGTTTCAGGAACACATGGCAAAACAACTACCACTTCAATGATTTCTGAGATTCTTATGGGAGCAGATCTTGACCCTACCATTACAGTTGGTGGAATCCTAAAAAGTATTGAGGGTAACATTCGTATTGGACATTCAGACTATTTTGTAACTGAGGCTTGTGAATATACCAACAGTTTCCTTAGCTTCTTCCCTAAAATCGCTCTTATACTTAATATCGAAGAAGATCATATGGATTTTTTCAAGGATATCGATGACATCCGTAACTCTTTTTCCCGTTTTGCCGCTCTTCTTCCTAAAGATGGCGCATTAATAATCAACGGTGAAATTGATAATATCGATGCAATTTGTTCCAATCTTCCCTGCAAGATATATACCTACGGACCTGACAGTCGATTCGATTATTATCCCAGCGATATTGTATTTGATGACTTCAGTCGTGCTACATACACACTTCACAGCCCGAATGGCGAGAGTTGCGTTACTTTAGGTGTTCCGGGAATGCATAATGTATCTAATTCTCTTGCAGCAATATGTTGTGCAGATATATGTAATGTAGGACGTGAAGCTGCCATTGCTGCACTAAAGGGATTTAACGGAACTGACAGACGTTTTGAATATAAAGGCAAAATAGGTGAAGTTACAATTATTGATGATTATGCTCATCATCCAACTGAGATTTTAAGCACACTTAATGCAGCAAAAAAATGCAGTTACAACAAGCTTTGGGTTGTATTCCAGCCACATACCTATACCAGAACCAAAGCCTTCCTTTCTCAATTTGCGGATGCGCTTTCACTGGCTGACGGAGTAATTCTTGCGGATATATATGCCGCAAGAGAGAAGAATACTATCGGAATCACTTCCCGTGATCTTCAGGATATGTTAATTAAACTTGGAAAAGAATGTTACTATTTTCCTACTTTTGATGAAATTGAAAATTTTTGTTTAAAAAATTGTGCACCGGGTGATATGTTGATAACTATGGGTGCCGGAGATATTGTAAAAATAGGCGAAAGCCTACTTGGGTTATAGTTGTCCACGTTATCCACAAAAATCAGGCTCGTTTTTGTCCCCGATTTTTGTGGATATTTTTATTATTAGAATATCTTGATTTTACACTGCGTATGAGGTTTTTTGAGACTAGATATCCACATTATCCACATTATCCACAACGCCTCCAAACGCCCATTTTATAGGCTTTCCGAGACTTTTGGTCTATTCCTTTTTCTGTTTAGTCATGCTATAATTCACCTTGTCGAAAAAAAAGCAAGGTGAGTAATATGTGTGAACTAAATCTATACAGAGATTGCGACCAGGGGAGCTGCTCTGTTTCTAATTTATTTATTGATAATTTTCTGGCCGATGCCAACGATGCACAGATTAAGATTTATCTTTATCTGCTTCGTATGACAAGCTCCGGTCTCTCAACTAACATAAGTGATATGGCTGACAAGTTTAATCATACCGAAAAGGATGTATGCCGTGCACTTCGCTATTGGGAGAAAAAGCAGCTTTTGTCACTTGACTATGATCAGAATGGGGGAATTGTGGGAATTCGTCTTCATGAGCCTGTTATTAGCAGGCCACGTTCTGCACAGTTTAACGCTATTTCTGCGCCTGTTGTTGTATGTGAAGCAATTTCTCATGAACCGGCTGAGAATACTATTGTATCAGTTCCACTTTCAAAGCCTTCATATTCAATAGATGAACTTAAAGCATTCAAGAACCGCGAAGATACACCTCAGCTTATCTTTGTTGCTGAAGCTTATTTAAAAAAGCAGCTGTCTGCTAACGATATACGTTCTATTCTTTTTTATACCGACGAATTGAACTTTTCTGCTGATTTAATCGATTATCTTCTTCAGTATTGTGCCGGTCGCGGCAAGACTACCTTTGCCTATATGGACAAGGTTGCCATTGATTGGGCAGAGAATGGAATTAAATCTGTTGAAGCGGCCAAGTTATATACCGCTAATTTTGGCTCAACCGATAAGAATACCGATAATAAGCCGGTTCGTAAAACCGTATCAACAAAGAAAGCTACAAAGACTCAATTTCATCAGTTTCAGCAGAACACGTATAATTTTGATGAATTAGAAGCTCAGTTATTAAAACAACAATAGGACAGTGTTTATGTCATTATCAAATTCTCAGTTTGAACTAATTAAAAGAAAATATGATTCAAAACGCCGTGAGGCTATCTTAGAAAGCGAGAAAAGGCTTGAAGACGTCAAACAAAATGTTGATGGTTACCATGAACTTTGTGATGCCATTTCCGGACTCACGGTAGAGCATACCAAGCGGGCCATTTCCGGTGATAAATCTGCCATAGAAGAACTCTCGTCAATTATAGCAGACCTATCCGACCAGAAGCTTGCTTTACTTAAGGCTTCAGGTTATCCAGAAGACTATCTTGAACCCAGATTTGAATGTAAAGACTGTAAGGATACAGGCTTTATCGGCAACGAACGCTGTCATTGCCTTAAACAGCAGATTATTGATTTACTTTATAGTCAGTCCAACATTCATGAATCTTTAGATGCCATAGGTTTTGATATGGTATCAGAACGCTATTATAAGAATGAAGATCTCAAGCATTTCATTGATACCAAGCAAAAATCAATAAATTTTGTACATAATTTCGATGGCACCTACCAAAATCTTCTATTTTATGGTACAGTAGGTACCGGCAAATCACTTTTGTCTTCCTGTATAGCCAAGGAATTGCTTAACAGTGGACATTCTGTAATATACTTTAGTGCAATTTCACTATTTGACGAGTTGTCAAAAGGTACTTTCGACAAGACTAATAGTGCTAATATCCTCGAAAGTATTTACGACTGCGATTTGCTGATAATTGACGATTTAGGAACTGAAATGACTAACAGTTTTACTGTTTCAGCTTTCTTTTCACTAATCAATGAACGTGCTCTTCGTCAGAAGCCTATCGTGATTTCTACTAACTTATCATTAGAAACACTTAGGGACAGATATACGGACAGGACTTTTTCAAGAATTACAGGAAGCTTTACTTTCTGCAGACTTTCAGGCCCTGATATTCGTATTGCACATAAGTTTGTTCAATAATTACATAATTTTTATCAGAAAGTGAGGATTATCTCATATGGAAAAGCGTGAAGAAAAACGCAATCTTGAGTCCATCCCTGTTGGTTCATTAAGAATCATTCCACTCAAAAGCTGTGAACAACTCGGCAACAAGGTTGATTCATATCTTGTAAAGTGGCGAACTGAAAGAGAGAACGAACACAAAAACAGTCTTGCATTTGCCGGATATCAACGCGATTCATATATCTTGACTGCCAAAACTCCACGTTTTGGTTCAGGCGAAGGAAAAGGCGAGGTTAAAGAATCTGTAAGAGGAACTGATTTATATATCCTCGTGGATGTATGTAACTATTCACTTACATATTCAATGGCTGGTCATGAAAATCATATGTCTCCTGATGATCACTACCAGGATTTAAAGCGTGTAATAGCTGCAGTCGGTGGTAAAGCTCGTAGAATCACTGTAATTATGCCATTCCTGTATGAAAGTCGTCAGCATAAACGTACAGCCAGAGAATCACTTGATTGTGCCATTGCCCTTCAGGAACTTATTAAAATGGGCGTTGATAATATCATCACTTTCGATGCTCACGACGCACGAGTACAGAATGCTATACCACTTAATGGTTTCGAAACTGTACAGCCTGCATATCAGTTCGTAAAGGGTCTTCTTAAAAATGTTAAGGATCTTAAATTAGACTCTGAGCATATGATGGTAATAAGTCCGGATGAAGGCGGAATGAGCAGGGCTATCTATATAGCCAACGTTCTTGGCCTTGATATGGGTATGTTCTATAAACGTCGTGATTATACTAAGATAGTTAATGGACGTAATCCAATTATCGCTCACGAATTCTTAGGTTCCAGTGTTGAAGGAAAAGATGTTATTATTATTGATGATATGATTTCATCCGGAGAAAGCATTCTTGAGGTTGCCGGCGAACTCAAAAATCGCAAGGCAAACAGAATCTTTGTTTTTTCAACCTTCGGACTTTTCACAAATGGTCTTGAGAAATTTGATGAATATTATGATAAGGGTATTATTTCTAAGATACTTACAACCAATCTTATCTATCAGCCGGATGAGCTTTTAGAAAAACCTTGGTATGTAAGCTGTGATATGAGCAAATACATTGCTTATATTATTGACACACTTAATCATGATTCTTCTATAAGTGATTTGCTTGTTCCAAATGAGCGTATTCAAAGCATTGTTAGCAGATATAACAATGGTGAATTATAAGAACTGCGATAAAACACGCTTCGCGAGTTTTATCCGCTGATTAGCAATCGCCAAATGTCCATCCATGCAAGCATGATGTCCACTTGGCTCGTTGCCATAACAAAAAGAACTCCTACTAAGGAGTTCTTTTTTTAATTAAACTGTTTACTATATATTTGCTTCAAGTCCATATATATATACTTCCAATAACGCGCGTTCTCTTTCGCGCTACTCGTCATTGGTGTTCATTAATTATATCTAGTTTTAATTTATCTATTCGGTTTGAATTTATTTTTTATCTGCTAATACGTCACCGCAGGCTTTTCATCATACCTTATTGAATATGTCATGAACTTGTTACCACTCATTTCAAACATCTCTCTGGAATCATTCATTCCTATTTTATATATGGTACCTTCATTTGGATCCATTACTACAATATTCTGCTCGTTAAAACCTATAATAAGTAATGTCGAACCATCATTCCTTATTGCCAGTACCGGAATATCCAAATTCACATAGTATAACATCATATCCATACTACATCCCGTTAGATTCAACACATATACATTATTAAGGTTCTTGCTTAATACATCATATACACTGTCGCCCTTATCCAGCATATATTCTGTATTACGCGATATTCCTTGTAATCTCAACATCGTATCAAGACATACTGTAAGGGAATTTTTCGTTTCCGTCGTTGATGCTTCTCCTATCGCCATAATCTGATTACGGCTTACCGTCTCACCTCTGCGGTATATTTCATTACCATATATATCTATTACCGTTCCACGAATATCATAAGCACAGGCTACGGCTTTTGCCGGCTTATCATATATTCCTTCTACAACTCCATCGCCATATACAATGAAACGCTCCTTATCCTCTACAGATTTCAGTTCAACACTACGTCCACCTTCATATATTACTTCCATAGGTGTAAGCATTTTCATTGTCTTAGGATCAGCCATGCTTTTCAGCTGCATCTGAACTATTTTTTCATAGTTTTCAGTAACAACTGTCATTAAATTATTTTTTCCGGCATCCACAGTTGCATTATTTGTTATATGATCATCTTCTATGTAGATATATTCACCCGTATCCGGATTCTTTCTTATTCTTTCCAGGGTTATCTGATTCGCCTCAATTGTTCCACCTGTAACATATATTCCATTTTCGGAATACTCTTTAAGTACATCACCTTTTTCTGACTGGATAATTACTCTGTTCATCGGAACCGTTATATCACCCAATCTATTATGAATAAGATCCTTTTTCTCACTAATTCCATATATAAGATCCTCATTCATAAAGCCGATTGGTTTCACATATTCTGATGCTCCCTTACTTACAGTATTTGTTATGCCTGTCATAAGACTCATTACAGTCAAGTCAGAACGAATATCATTCATATCCTTTTCGTTCTTTTCCTGCCATACAATGGTTCTTCCACTTTTAGATACAAAGAATGTATCTTCATTAATATTGCTGGCTACAACGCTGTATTTTCGCTCTTTCGGCATTACCTTATATACTACTCCGTCAAAGAATACATACGCGTTTCCTGAGCTGTTTAAATAGCTTAATTTCTCCATATCGAATTTCAGTATCTCTTCATAGCCATAATATGGGAGAAATACCTGTTCCTCTATAGTATTAAGAACACTGTCATAGTAGAATACCTCAGCCCCAACTTCTCCTTCATGGGTTCCGCGACACATATATCCATATACCATAAAGGCAACATTTCCGTTTTCTTCGACATTAAGTATTTTCACATCACTGCCACGATATCTGCAGCGGTAATCATCTTCCGCACTGTCATAGAAAGCAAATAGTCTTACAAGCTTATTATCTACAGCATTATAGCAATACAATCTTCCATCATTTTCAAATACAAGAATATCGCCACCGGCACTTTCTACAACCTGCATTGGATTGCTCTGTATACCAAAAACTATCTTGTCATTGACGAATTTATTGCTATCCATCTGAAGAATTTCGCTCATTTTACGGTTAAAAGACAAGAGATAGGTTCTCTGATTAGTTATTCTTATTCTGTAGTACTCAGTAACATTATAATAATGAACATCGTTTTCCTCTTTGATTTTAACCATATATCTGAGTTCCAGGGATGCCATTGTTTTACCGATTTCTTCAATCGTTACCGCAATATCATCCTGAATAATCGGCTTGAGATTAGCCCATGTCACCTGATTCATACTACTATGAATGTCAACATGTGCAAGAGTAGTATTATCACCATCAGAATTAGACTCCATATAAGTTGATAATTCTTTTATGTTATCTTTATTGAAGGTTTTATTACAGAAATCTGTTGCAAAAGCAACCTTCTGTGCCACATTAGCTTCTTCATTCTGCACTATTTTGGTATAGTAAAATACACTTCTGCCATCGGTTAATTTCAACACAAGTGTAAGATTATATTCTCTTCCTTCATCAATAAGGTCCTTCAGAAAGACGGTAGTCTCAAGTGTATTATTATAGTCATTATAAAGAATAATAGGCGTATCCTCTATAAGACGGTTACCATCTGCACTCCTAACCTCAACACTTAATCCTGTAATACCTGTCTCGTATTTATCAATAATAAAAGAGACTGCTCTGTCATCACCTATAGGTGTAACAGAGTCACGCAGGGTACTGGATTCCATACGTGTAGTGTATCCATGCATCTCATTAACCTTATATCCATCTATGTTAATATAAGCCACCGGCAGACTTGGCATAGACATATTTACAGTCATATCGGTGGTTCCTTTATTCAAAAATATAAATGATAAAACAAGTGAAATAACAAATGTTATCGTTATGATCACCCATCTTATTGTCGATTTTTTCATATTTCTCCTGCTATAAAACTATAGCCACATAATTTTAGAAAGACCATGCGTCACACGACGCATGGTCCCATCTTCATTTCAATACTTACGCTTTGATAACATTAATTCTGGCCATAGCTCTGAGTAATGCTGTTTCTGCACGAAGCATATCTATATCATCGGAATGCTCACCGATTCTCTTTTCTGCTCTTTCTCTTGCATCTTCAGCTCTCTTCTCATCGATTTCATCCGGCCATTCAATAACCTCAGCGAGAATTGTTACGCTATCCTGAAGGATTTCAGCAAATCCTGCGTGGAGAGCGGCTTTTTTGACATCTTCTCCTGTAATTGTAAGCACACCCGGCTTAACAATTACTGTCATTGGAACATGGTTCTTATATACACCAATCTCACCCTCTGTAGTATTAAACTCAACCATTGTAGCTTCACCTGTATAGAAGGTTCTGTCCGGTGTAATAATTCTAATTGTAAAAGTATTCTTATTTTCTTCTGCCATACTTTACTCTCCGATATACTACTTCACACGTGCAACAACATCATCGATGCTACCTGCATTAAGGAAATAGCTTTCAGGAACATCATCATGCTTACCTTCAAGAATCTCCTTGAAGCCTCTGATTGTCTCCTGAACTGGTACATACTTACCTTCGAGGCCTGTAAACTGACCTGCTACGAAGAATGGCTGTGAAAGGAATCTCTGGATTTTTCTTGCTCTTGATACTACAAGCTTATCGTCTTCACCAAGCTCGTCCATACCAAGAATAGCAATGATATCCTGAAGTTCCTTATATTTCTGAAGAATTTCCTGTACACCACGTGCAACATTGTAATGCTCTTCACCAACAATTCTTGGATCAAGAATACGTGATGTAGACTCAAGTGGATCTACCGCTGGATAAATACC